>NZ_JAMPLB010000003.1:0-314618 GCF_039962325.1 Leptolyngbya sp. PL-A3 | reverse complement strand
CCAGGCGATTCTACGAGTTCTCAGCACTTCGAGAAGTGTGGCGACCCAAGCTTTCTTACGGTTTTTATGAACCAGAGGGCGGACGGTCTGCCACTTCTCCAAGATACAAGGGCCGTGCTTAGCACGGCCCTCTCTTCTCATAAATGGCTATCAATATACACCTACGAATACTTGAGTTCGGGTTTCCTCCCCTTAACCGCCCCGCCCCTATTCCCTAAAGCATCTAAGATCGGTACAGAGATTGCAATTCGTAACATAACGAGCAGCGTCTCTCATAAATCAACGGGACGTTCGGCTGTGCCATCCCATGGCAGTTGTCTCCATTTCCCCTCCACAGGAGGATCACTGGAGAGCCTGCCAACCTTTACGGTGTCGGAGAAGGTGTTTGCCCATAGCGCCCGATGTTAATCTGTTTAGCCAAGGAGCATTCTTCGCAATGCCAATCAAAGATCAGCCGCAACCCCCACGGTCTCGTGTTATTGGCAGATTTCTGCTAATTGGATCGAGCATTTACCTGTTAATCAATCTGCTACTTCCCGTGTTCTTTGGCCCTTCCATTCCACGGGTTCCCTACAGCTTGTTTATCCATCAGGTTAGCGAAGGGGAAGTAGCGCGTGCTTCCATTGGACAAGATCAAATTCGGTATCAGCTTAAAGATGAAGGGGAAACAGCCGGATCGGTGCTTTCTACCACTCCCATTTTTGACCTGAACCTGCCCAAACTTTTAGAAGAACAAAAAGTAGAATTTTCCGCTATCCCTCCGGCTCGAGGTAACTGGTTTACCAGCCTGCTGGGATGGGTCATTCCCCCCTTAATCTTTGTAGGGATCTGGCAGTTCTTCCTGAACCGGGGCGGTGGCGGCCCTCAGGGTGCCCTTTCTATTGGCAAGAGTAAGGCCAAGGTTTATGTGGAAGGCGATGCTGGCAAAATTACCTTTGCCGATGTGGCTGGGGTCGAAGAAGCCAAAACTGAATTAGTCGAGATTGTAGATTTCTTAAAAAACTCCCAGAAATTTACAGATATTGGTGCCCGAATTCCCAAAGGAGTCCTGTTGGTTGGACCTCCTGGTACTGGAAAAACCTTGCTGGCACGTGCTGTAGCCGGCGAAGCGGGAGTCCCCTTCTTCAGTATCTCGGGTTCCGAGTTTGTTGAACTCTTCGTAGGGGTTGGTTCTGCGCGGGTTCGTGACCTGTTTGAGCAAGCCAAAAAGCAATCTCCTTGTATCATCTTCATTGATGAATTGGACGCCATTGGTAAGTCTCGAGCAACCGGCGGCTTCTATGGTGGCAATGATGAACGGGAACAAACCCTGAACCAGTTGCTCACCGAAATGGATGGTTTTGCTGCAGGTGGGCAGACGGTGATTGTGTTGGCTGCAACCAACCGTCCCGAAAGCCTGGATCCAGCTCTATTACGTCCCGGTCGATTTGACCGCCAGGTGCTGGTCGATCGCCCTGACCTGACCGGTCGCCTCGCTATTCTCGAAATCCACGCCAAGGATGTAAAGTTGGGGCCGAGTGTGGATCTGAAGGCGATCGCCACCCGTACCCCCGGTTTTGCCGGAGCGGATCTGGCCAACCTGGTAAATGAGGCTGCCCTACTGGCTGCCCGTAACAATCGCCAACTTGTCACCCAAGAGGACTTTGCTGAAGCCGTCGAGCGGGTTGTCGCCGGTTTGGAGAAGAAGAGTCGCGTCCTTAACGAAAAAGAGAAGAAAATTGTGGCTTACCACGAAGTCGGCCATGCTATGGTCGGTGCCGTGATGCCCGGTAGCAATAAAGTGGAGAAGATCTCCATTGTTCCCCGAGGTATGGCGGCTCTGGGCTACACTCTCTCACTGCCAACAGAGGATCGCTTCCTACTAAGCGAGATCGAGTTGGAAGGACAGATTGCGACCCTGTTGGGTGGGCGATCGGCTGAAGAAGTTGTTTTCGGCAGTATTACTACTGGAGCCGCGAACGACCTACAGCGGGCCACCGAAATGGCTGAGCGCATGGTTACCACCTACGGCATGAGTAAGGTGTTAGGGCCTCTGGCTTATCAGCAAAATCAGGGCAACAATTTCCTGGGAGCGGATGGCTCAAATCCTCGCCGTATGGTTAGTGCTCAAACTGCTGAGGCGATCGACCAGGAAGTCAAGGGCATTGTAGAATCTGCTCACGAGAAAGCCCTGGACATTCTCAAAGAAAACCGCGACTTGTTGGAAGAAATTTCAACCCAACTCCTCGACCGGGAAGTGATCGAGGGTGAGGAACTATACGCTTATCTGGGCCGCGTTAAGTCTCCAGTTGCCGTTTAATTTCCATCTACACTGTGATGCAAGGGAAGCTTCTTAAAGAAGCTTCCCTATTTTTATTCCGCTTTTATGTTCAACATCCCTCTGACAATAACTAACTATAGCAATGTGCAAGTGCGTTAAGTACAGCAACGGTGGTGTGGGGCACTTCGTGCCCCACACCACCGTACTTAATCAACGTGCACAGCGCTATACACCTCTAGAACAGCACTAACGCTACCTCAACCTGAGTTCAGGTTAGGGCTTTTGCGAGGGCGGAGTGCATACTCAAATGGGCACTTGAGCGTATCCCGAATTGGGGCTACCTCAGTTTTGATATGACAAAGATTAAGACAAAAAGAGAGCGTAGATTCTGTCTCACGCTCTCTTCCCGTTCTAAAACGGAATTTTATATGGGGTCAATTCCTGGTGAGGACGAATTCTGTTGATCTCTACATAATCAATCTGTGACGCACCTATGTCAGGGCTTGCACACATCCGTTATATTTGGTGATCTTTGTTGATTGTGGGGTGAACACACCACAATCAACAAAATGCGTCCGTTCTACATGTATTACTGCTTATTTAGAATAATCGGCGATCGCAAAGATCACAAGTCCATGCACCACCAGTGCAGTCAACCAGGCTCCCGTTACCCAGACTGTCCAGGGCCACGACTCCATCTGTACCAACCGGAAAAACCACAGACCGCTGTTAACGGCGATAAACGCAGCCACATGCACAGCAAACGTCATGCGATCATCCAGACGACGAAAATCGGGATCCTGGCGAGTCGGAACACGAGACCAACGGGGGGGCATAGGAACACCTGAGCAATGAATATATCTATTTTACAGCGCTTTTCAAGCGCTTAAAATCTGGTTGTTTTTGTGAGAGCCGCGCTCTGCGCGGCTCTCACAAAAACAACTCTGACTGGCTCAAGCGCAAAGCGCTGTAAGAAGGCAAAAAGGCAGAGGAGCAAGGAGACAGGGGAGGATAAGGGCAACCTTTTTATATCTTTTTCCGATCAGGTGAGGGATGAGGTCGACCTTCTCCAGGCTGCACGAGATCCCTCATCTACGTTCACTCGGCTCGATAATCCCCCGATTTTCCACCCGTTTTACTGACGAGATGAATAGACTCAATTTGCATCGATTTTTCCAGTGCTTTTGCCATGTCATACAAGGTCAGAGCCGCAATGGAAACAGCGGTTAGAGCTTCCATTTCGACACCCGTTTCCGCTTTCGTGCGGACGGTCGCCTGAATTCGATAGCCCGGCAGATCAAAATCAGGGGTAATTTGCACTTCCACTTTTTGCAGAGGCAGCGGATGGCAGAGGGGAATCAGTTGGGAGGTTTGCTTAGCTGCCATAATGCCTGCGATCCGTGCCGTTCCCAGAACATCTCCTTTAGGAGCGTTGCCCGATTGGATAGTTTCCAAGGTTGTGCTTTGCATGCGAACAAGACCCGAGGCGATCGCCTCTCGCACCGTCTGTGCCTTTGCAGAAACATCAACCATCTGGGCCTGCCCCTGAGCATCCAGGTGAGTCAGGGAGTTGGAGGAAAAATTCGTCATAACGTTTTACCCATGTGGAGCGATATTCTGTGCGCCTTCCTCCACCGTACTGGATTCATGGCTTCAGCGTTATGACTGATCTTGTCATCTTGGAAACGAAGAAACGGAATATAACGCAGCCCGCCTCTCCCCAAAGTGGATGTGAAAATATTTAGAAAATTTTCCGAAAAAACAGGCTTAAAAATGTTCCCCCATCAAGTTATTATTAGTAAGGCGCAGCGATTTGGGTTTGAATGACAAAAACAAATGTGTTGCGCGGTTCTTGCAGAGACCATCTCGACTATGGTATAGTAAGAACTCGTGAGATGGGCTTGTAGCTCAGTGGACTAGAGCACGTGGCTACGGACCACGGTGTCGGGGGTTCGAATCCCTCCTGGCCCGTTAATAAAAAGGAGCAGCATTAACTGCTCCTTTTTTGTTCTTTAAACTAATCTAAAAGCTCAGCAATTCTCATTTTGAGCTTCAAAGCTGAGAGTCAAATCTCGGCTTTGATGCCCATACTGAGAATTGCTGGCTAAAGGCTTACGGGACTAGGTATTGCATCTCAATCGTGGTATAGTAAGAAGTTGTGAGATGGGCTTGTAGCTCAGTGGACTAGAGCACGTGGCTACGGACCACGGTGTCGGGGGTTCGAATCCCTCCTGGCCCGTTAATAAAAAGGAGCAGTATTAACTGCTCCTTTTTTGTATTCAGAATCTAACGGTAAGAGGTTCGCTGCGCTTTACACCGCGAACCTCTTACTTCTTGCTCAAGTGAACTGGAACCGCATCCAGGGCATAAACATCCCTTCCTCGGCCCAGGGCAAAGCGCACTGAGTGGAGCAAGTCTTTGCTAGATAACGTCAAAAATACCAGTAGCCCGAGCAGCGAAAGCCCCGCTGAAATGGCGAACACAGTACGGAAACTTGTCTGGATGGCGATCGCCCCTAACACTGGCCCTGCGATCGCAATCCCTAAATCAAAGCCTACCATCGCCAAACTAAAGGTTTGTCCCCGTTGATCCGGAGCCGAGCGATCTGCCATTAGTGCCGCCATCATCGGGATCAACGTTCCAGCTCCGGCCCCTTCCAGCACCCCAGCCAGCAGAAATCCAGCGACGCTATCCGTTGTCCATAAAGTTGCCATGGCAAGTGCATAGAGAATCAGGCTACCCGAGATGAAAGGACCACGGCCATAGTAGTCGGATGCTCGTCCCACCAGCAGACGACTGGAAAAACCAGCGATTGCGGCTGTGCTGTAGAACAGTCCCACATTAATCGAAACGTCTACCTCAGTCACCAACAACGGCACAAAGGTTGTTAGGGCGCCAAACGACAGACCAATCAACAGCAGCACCACGGCTGGTGTACGAATTGAAGGAGCGCCCAACATTCCCCAAAACTGCAAGCCCCCAGGAGTTGGGGTGTTTCCAGCAGGACGTGCACTCTCTCGTACCCCTAAGGTAAAGAGCAATCCTAGAATTCCCAACAAGGCTGACGCCAAAAACGCAGCATTGAATCCGTAACGAGATTGTAGAAAACCTCCTAAAGCCGGCCCAATTCCCATGCCGATGGGATTCACTAAGCTCATGTAACCAATCACCTCCCCTCGATTTGCAACGGGAGATAGGTCTACGACAAGAGCACTAAACGCCAGCGCAAAGGCCGCAATGCTAATACCGTGAAACGCTCGTAAGGCAATTAACCAGGAGAATGAGTCGGTTAGACCATAGCCAAAGGGAGCGATCGCTACCGTCGCAATGCCAATCAGTAACACTAACTTCCGCCCGCGGGTGTCAGCTAAGCGAGCCAGGAAGGCGCGAGTAGCCAGGAGCCCAATCGCGAAAGCTCCCATCACAATTCCAATAACTTGCCCATTGCCACCGATAGATTGAAGATAAAGCGGCAACACCGGTAACATTGCGGCCAACGAAGCCCAAAACAAAAGGCCCGCCGTAAACAACACCAATAAGTTGCGCCGAGTCTGAGGCTGCAAGGTTAAAAGAATTTTCACGAATCGCGTTCTTGCGTACAACGTTTGAAAGGCAGGAGCATTCCTTCTGCCTTTTACATCATGAAGAAAGGCCTATCTTCGGGCATCCCCCAAATGGAGCTTTATAGAAGCATGTAAGTGCGTTCGGCAATCTGAATCCTTTGCACAGAACGGAAATGTGGAGTGCTTCACTCATATCAAACCCAGTTGAAGAAGCATAATATGCAGCGGTGCCGCGCAATGTACTGCATATTATGCTTCTCTAACCAGATATCCTGCCAAGGACAAAAATAGATTTGGATTGCGCTATCAATAAACAGCAATCCAGCAAAAAGCCCGGTTTCCAGTAGAAAACCGAGCTAAGAATTCGTGCAATCTTTGAGCTATAGCGTCTACACGATTACGCTAGAAAAGCCTTGGAGAAGGTTAATGTTTTGCGCGTTTTACAAACAAAACATTAACCGTTCAACAAACCACTTAGGCAGAAGCTTCTGCTACTGCTGGGTAAACGCTAACTTTCTTGCGATCCTTGCCCTTACGCTCGAAGGTGACAATCCCATCAACCAGAGCAAAGAGCGTATCATCGCTACCACGACCCACATTCACACCGGGGTGAACTTGAGTACCGCGCTGACGAATGAGAATATTGCCTGCTTTGACAACCTCACCACCATAACGCTTAACACCTAAGCGCTTGGCATTAGAGTCGCGTCCGTTCCGTGTACTACCTGTACCTTTCTTATGAGCCATACTGCTAACCCGTTACATCCTGGTTCTGGTTTTACTTTAGCGAAAAAGCGATCGCCCGTGCAGCAACACGCCCTGTTGTGAGGCCTTATTCAGCCGCGGCAGCGGTATCAGTAGGCTCAGACTTAGCCGCAGCTTGGCTGCTGGAACCGCCTACATTAATGGAATCAATCATCAAGCGTGTCAGCTCTTGGCGATGACCCTGCTTTTTACGAGTCTTTTTCTTAGGCCGCATCTTGTAGACGACGATCTTACGACCCCGCAAATGACGTAAGACTGTACCCTCAACCGTGGCCCCTTCAACCCAGGGTTGCCCAATGGAGATGTCTCCATCGTTCTCGACAAATAGAACACGGTCAATGGATACTTTACCGTTCTCTTCTACCGCCAAACGCTCTACATCATAGAAGCGACCGGGCTCAACGCGGAACTGCTTCCCGCCCGTTTCAATAATTGCGTAGGTCATAAATCCCTCTCATGAGTGGCCGTACAGGTTGCGTGCCTGGTTCAGGAATCGCATTCTTACCTGATCCGAGCCGAAAACAGACAATATATCATTGTGCCGGAATTGAGCCCTATTCGTCAACACTGAGTTCTTATGTTCAGCAATTCTCATTTTGAAATCAGGCCCGAAAACCGCGCACTAAAGGCGCGCGGTTTTCGGGCCTCAAAGCCAAGAGTTCACGCCCTACGGGCGTGAACTCTTGGCTTTGAGGCCCATACTGAGAATTGCTGTCTCATGTTCAGCAATTCTCATTTTCGAATGAAGCCCGAAAACCGTTCGCCTGGGGGGAGCGGTTTTCGGGCTTTAGAGTCAAGAGCTCATCCCCTTAGGGCTCACGACAGAACAAAATCTCATTGCTGAGAGCTATGAAATGAGAAGTGGCACGCGGTTCCACCTCTCATTTCATAGCTCCTAGCACCACCAAAATAGCTACACCACAAAGCTGGTGGTCGCTCCCTGAGATGCCTGCCAGCTCCGAGCATCGTAGTACAGATCCTCAAGGGAAATGTTGTAGAGTGCTTCCTGAAGCTTTTTATAAAGGCGATTCCACAACGCGAACGTCACCCAGTCTTCTGCCTGCTCTGCGTTGGGTTGATGACGCGGGAGAGGATCAATAGTTTCCCCGACAGCCTCTAAAATTTGCCCCAGAGAAATATGGGCAGGCGATCGCGCCAACCGATATCCCCCTTGAGATCCGCGAATGGAAATAACAATGCTGGACTGACGTAATTCAATTAATAGTTTTTCCAGGTAAGGAGCCGGTATTCCCTGTCGTTCGGCGATCGCCTTTACCGAAGCAGGGCCATAACCTGGCTGTAAACTCAAATCCAGCAGGGCTTTAACACTGTAATGCCCACGGGTTGTTAACTTCATCTGGATAACTGTTGGTAGTGGGAGACAGGCTTGATCCGAACATCGGCATATAAAGTATAAAGCCCCCACTGGATAGAACCTTACTGTAGTTGTAGCCAGCCAAAGTAAGAAGAAATAAATATTCTTCTTAGGAAAACCGTGGACAGATTAGGGCGATCGCCCTAATCTGCTCTATCCACACAAGAAACTGTGAGTTTTTGAAAGTTTATCTATATACTATGGTCGTGACTTAAGTGTTCCCCCGAAGAACATGTCCCCTCAATTGACCTGCAATACACTGGTCAGTTGTTCTTAGGGGCAGTTTTTTTGATGGCGAAGAACACGAAGAACCAAACTAATTCGATAGAAGGCAAAGTTCAACGATCTCCCTGCTTTCGCATTGTAAGTAGCCAATTTAAAGTGGATTTTTGGTTGCGGCATTCATCCATCCACTGGAGATAAGAGCCCATTCAAGATATTATCCTAGAGCTTTTGTTACTGATAATCGAAGTCTTCCTAAAAGCCCATCGTCTATCGACCACTTTCTGTAAAAACCTGGATATCAAAGTTTATCTAAATCCTCTAATCGTGACAGAAAAAACTTGAACAAATTCAACTACTGCGGGGTAATATGAGGTTACCCAATCAGAAATCAGCCTGATTGCTATTTAGCAATACCTCGGATGTTTCTCCGACTGTATTTCGATTGTGTGTTCTACATGCCGTTCAGAGTTGAATGACCCAGAGTTAAGTTGATGACAAAAAAGAAGAAAGGCGAACCGCTAACAGGCGAGGCACTGCTAGCCAAGGTAAAGCAGCTTGACCATCTCAGTAAAGAGGAAAAAGCTAAAGAGTGTGGGTATTACACGACTACCAAGGCTGGGGTAGAGCGCGTCAATATGATGAAGTTCCTGAATGCCCTGATTGAAGCAGAAGGCATTCAACTAGATGGAAAGTCAGGTTCTAATGGCCGTGGTGGGCGGAGTGCGAGCTATCGCATTACTGTTCAATCCAACGGAAACCTGTTGATAGGCTCTGCTTACACTAAGCAGATGAACTTGCAACCTGGAGACGAGTTTGAGATTTCTCTAGGACGGAAGCATATTCGTCTGAAGCAACTGGATGAAGATGGTGAAGAAATGGAAAACTAAGTTTTCTATCTCACCTATCAAAATAGGCAGGCTACAGGTTGTATACTGTGCCTGCCTATTTTTTGGACAAAATTTTAAGTCGATTTTTTAGCGGTTATTTGTAGGATAAAGCCTTCGATATCTCGTGCCTCTACCCCTGAGCACCCAAATATATAAGCATCTTAGGCTTGAGCAACAGGCTGTTCTGATGAAACAGATTCGGCTGATTTCGTTTCCTCTTGAGAGCTCTCAAGACGAATAAATTTGTGCAAAGTCTGATAGAGCCAAATTTGCTGTTGAGTTGCCGAAGCAAACGAAAAAAGATCGAGACCTAGAGTGGAGGCATGCTCCTCCGCAAAACGGCGGGCATCCAATTCAGAAGTTGCCTGAATTAGAAGTTCATCAGCCAGTTCTGCGGTTCCATTAAACGAAAACTCAGCTAAAAACATACTACTCAATCGTCCTTCATGATAAGTAGGGTGATCAACTTGCCAACGACTCCTTTCTTAATCTTCCCAAGGCTTATTACTCTCGTCCATACTTCATAAAATAACGATGTTCTCTTCAGGACAAATACGTAATTCTTCGGAGAAAGAGGATACGAGATGAATTCATCAATTGGTCAACGCCTTGAGAAATATACGATTAAACATCCTGATGAAGTATTGCTTGTTACGGTCACAATAAAGGGTGAAATGGATCAAATTGCAATTTTCCGGGGCTTCTCCAGTTCCTTAATGCGACCGACGGCTTTTGACCCTGATATTCCCGTCTTACCTGACGATAGTGAAATAGTCAGCATTGACCGTCTAGCCGCTCCTTATAATCCTGAAAACCCGCGCTATTTGGAACAGGGAATTACCTGGGCAACGATGGAATCGTATTTACAACCTTAAATCTTGCGAATCCTACCTGTCTTACAGCTTAATCGTACCTCTCGAACGAGATTCTCGCTGTGAAAGCATTTGTCAGCTCGACAAACTTTCTGTAGTTAAGTCAGTAGGCGTCACTAAACATAAGACCTAAATGCTGTGCTGCCCGCTTTGCAGGTGGCACAGCATTCCGGGTCTTATGTTTAATTGCAATCACCTACTTAACCTCAGTTCGGGTTAAGGGCTTTTTCGAGTGCCGCGCTTCGCGCGGCACTCGAAAAAGCCCATTATTGCGTGCGCGACGCGCACGCAATAATGGGCGGCTCGGCTTATCCCGAACTGACGTTACTTAAAGTCATGTAGCTGCCTTAAAGGGCAGCTCTCGAAAAGTGGTTAAAGAAAACGCTACGCAGCTTTAGGAAGTCGCCTGAAGCAAGTATAGAATCCGTAAATATACTGTTTTATAAGAATTAGATGAAGCCGCTTAGTAACCTTCAACCATTCAAACTAACACTTCAAAAATGAAAGAAGGGTTTATTTTATTGGCCTACAGCCTGTACTCAAGCGCTCCTAAATATTCGCCGAGCGAACCGTTCAATTCAGCCGGATTTTGCCGTTAGGTTATGAAAATTCTATGGAAAGAAGGAGGCTAATTTATTTGAGAAGCGATACGATTAGCCTCTTAGGAACATACCACGTTTTAATTTTGACAATCAGGGTGAGTGTCAATAGGTATTTAGACTTCTTAAACAACAAGTGGTATGCTCCACTGATGTGATGTGTGGAGTGGTAAATCAATGGTTTTGTCTTCTGTTTTTGAAGAATCGGAACCGTATACGAGTGCTTCGAAGCAGCGGGTACTAGATGCTGTAGGGATAGACTATGGAAAATCCCTAGACTTACCTGCCAGCAAGCTGTTTGGTACCGACGGCATCCGTGGGCGTGTGGGAGATTGGTTCACCCCTGCGCTGGCATTTCAAGTAGGTTTCTGTGCAGGTCAAGTATTGTCTGCTAATGCAGATGGACCCTTTATTTTAGGATGGGATTCGCGGAACTCTAGTGAGACGCTGGCGATCGCCCTCACCGATGGTCTCATGGCAGCAGGCGGGGAAGTTTGGACCGTTGGCCTGTGCCCAACCCCTGTCGTAGCTCACCTCTGCCATCACGTTAAGGGTGCAGGCGGTGTGATGATCTCTGCCAGCCATAACCCTCCTGAAGATAACGGTATCAAGTTTTTTGGCCCGGATGGAACGAAGCTTAGCAGCAGCATCCAGGCCACCATTGAAGCCAATTTGCGACAGGGCGATGCGACTAATGTCCGATGGCTGAATAGCTCTACAGAAAAAGCCTTCCATCGCGCTGACCTGATACAGACCTATATTGATGCTCTGCATACACCGTTTTTACCGGAGCGGAGTCTCTGCGGTCTGCGAATTGTGCTGGATTTGGCCTGGGGCGCAGCGGCAGGAATCGGTGCTGAAGTCTTCCGTCACTTGGGGGCAGAGGTCATTTCCCTGCATGATGTTCCTGATGGCAATCGCATCAATGTCAACTGCGGCTCTACCCACCTGGCAACCCTTCAGGCTACTGTACAGACCCATCAGGCTGACCTGGGCATTGCTTTTGATGGCGATGCAGATCGGGCGATCGCCGTTGATGGAGAAGGCCGCGTTGTGGATGGTGATTACATCCTGTATCTCTGGGGTATGGAGCTCAAACGGCAGGGTTTACTTCCCGGCAATACGATTATTTCCACGGTCATGGCAAACCTGGGCTTTGAGCGGGCCTGGCAGCAGCAGGGTGGCACTCTAGTGCGTACCTCAGTAGGCGACCAGTACGTTCATGCGGAAATGGTGAAACGGGGAGCCATGCTGGGTGGCGAGCAGTCGGGCCACATCATCTGTCCTCATTATGGGTTGTCTGGTGATGGCTTGCAGACAGCATTACATTTGGCTTCCATTGTTAAAGCGTCGGGACAATCACTCACCGAGTTGCGAGATCAGAGTTTCCAGACCTTCCCACAATTGCTGCGAAATGTGCGGGTAGAGGATCGCGATCGCCGCCTCAACTGGCAACAGTGCGAACCGGTGCAGCAGGCGATCGCTGCCGCTGAAGCTGACATGGGTGCCAATGGCCGTGTTTTGGTACGGGCTTCCGGCACTGAACCCGTGATTCGCGTTATGGTTGAAGCCGCCAGCGCTTCCCTAACAGAGCATTGGACAGCAGCATTGGCTGAAGCTGTGCAAGCTCATTTGGCCTAAGCTGATGCAAAAGGCGTAAAGCAATACAAATAAAAAAAGATGGGTGGCCCAGCCACCCATCTTTTTTTGATTCAGCTACACGTTGAAACGGAAGAGTAAAACATCTCCTTCCTGTACAACATATTCTTTGCCTTCACTGCGCACCAGGCCTTTTTCCTTGGCGGCGGTCATGGAACCGGTGGAAACTAAGTCGTTATAAGCCACAGTTTCGGCACGAATAAAGCCCCGCTCGAAGTCGGAGTGAATCACTCCAGCGGCTTGAGGAGCCAGCATACCCGCACGAATTGTCCAGGCGCGAGTTTCTTTAGGCCCGGTGGTGAAATAGGTACGTAGTCCCAACAACTCGTAAGTTGCACGAATTAAGGATTTGAGGCCGCCTTCTTTCACCCCTAAAGATTCCAGGAAATCAACTCGTTCCTCTTCGGACAACTCAACCAACTCAGATTCCACCTGGGCTGAAATGATGATCACTTGAGCATTCTCTTGAGCGGCGATCGCCCGCACCTGCTCTACCCAGGCATTCCCTGTTGCCAAATCATCCTCAGACACATTGGTGGCATAAATGACAGGTTTGCGGGTGAGGAGACCCAACGGCTTAATCAGGAGTTCTTCCTCTTCTTCGAGGTCGACAGTCCGTGCCGATTTACCTTCGTTGAGCACAGGCAGAAACTTCTCTAAAGCCGCGACTTCTGTTTGAATTTCTTTGTTACCTTTGGCTTGCTTTCGAGCGCGATCTAACCGTTTCTCAATTTGAGCCAGATCAGACAAGGCCAACTCCAGGTTGATGACTTCAATATCGCGTACGGGGTCGACAGAACCAGATACATGGATGATGTCGTCATTTTCAAAGCAACGCACAACATGGACGATCGCATCCACTTCTCGAATATTGGCGAGAAACTGGTTGCCCAGCCCCTCCCCCTGGCTGGCCCCTTTGACCAATCCAGCAATATCCACAAACTCGACCCGTGCGGGAATAATTTCTGCAGAGCTAGAAATATTGGCCAGCACTTGCAACCGCTCATCCGGAACGGCCACCACTCCGGTATTCGGTTCAATGGTGCAGAAGGGAAAGTTCGCGGCCTGGGCCTTCGCGTTGGCAACCACTGCATTGAACAGGGTCGATTTGCCAACATTGGGAAGTCCGACAATTCCAGCTTGTAACATGACGGGTCTGTGAGGAAATAGCAATCAACGCTTGCTGATCTTATATCAAATCTGGTTAAACAGCCCGTAAGGGGAAAGTGCGAAGCAGTTCTCATTGTGAGCTTCAAAGCCGGAAGTTCGCACTCTAATACGGGCACGAACTCTCGGCTTTGAAGCCCAAAACCCGCTCGCCCAGGACAAACGGGTTTCGGGCTGAATTCCAAAATGAGAATTGCTGAGATTTAGCCCGTCATTCTCGACAGAAGCAACGCTTCTAATTTAACGTCAGTTCGGGATAAGCCGAACCGCCCATTATTGCGTGCGCGACGCGCACACAATAATGGGCTTTTTCGAGTGCCGCGCGAAGCGCGGCACTCGAAAAAGCCCTTAACCCGAACTGAGGTTAATTTAAATGAACCAGTTGCGCCTAAAGCCAGCGTTCGAGAATGCTGACCAGATCTTTTAAACGGAAGGGCTTGCTGAGATAATCATCCATCCCCGAGGCCAAGCACTTTTCGCGATCGCCCGTCATAGCGTAAGCCGTCACCCCTACAACGGTCGTATGAGTTGCAGAGCCCTCGCGATAACGGAGTTTTTGGGTTGCTTCGTACCCATTCAACACAGGCATTTGACAGTCCATCAATACCAGATCGTAGGAACATTCGGCTAAACGATCCAACGCTTCCTGACCATTGCTAACGGCTTCAGCCTGGTAACCCAACCGCCCCAACATACTCAAGAGCAGCGTCTGATTTTGTACAGTATCTTCCACGACGAGAATACGGGGATGCGCGTTGCTGACAATCACAGGGGAAGGCAGGTTTAGGGCAAGGGGGTCTACTGTCGCTTCAACGGCTTTAGGTTGCTCTAGGGGAACGGTAAACCAGAGTGTTGAACCTCTGCCTAAAACACTTTCAACCCCAATGGTACCGCCCATGAGATGCACAATCTTGCGGCAGATGGTCAGCCCCAGCCCCGTTCCCTCATACTGCCGGGTAGCAGATGTCTCAACTTGAGTAAAGGCTTCAAAAATTTTGGCCTGATCCTCTGGTTGAATGCCAATGCCGGTATCCCGCACACTAAACCGCAACGTGACGGCGGAGAGCGAGTTTTGAGGGTTCTCCAGATTGCGCTCTACCCGCAGCACCACCATACCTTCATCCGTAAATTTGATGGCGTTACCGATGAGATTGGTCAACACTTGCCGCAAGCGATCCACAGGCCCAATCAGATGGGGGGGAACATCTGGAGCAATGGAAGAAGCAATAATCAGTTCCTTGGCAACTGCCTGAGGCTGGAAGAACTGAATCAAATCCTGAATCATCTCCGTCAGGAAAAACTCGCGTGCGTTCAATCGTAGTTCTCCCGCTTCCAACTTTGAAAGATCCAAAATGTCATTAATAATAGCCAACAAGTTTTCGCCACCCCGAGTAATGGATTGCACATAGCCTTGCTGCTCGGCATCCAGAGTGGTGGTTTCTAGCAATTGGGTAAAACCCAGAATGGCATTCATCGGTGTGCGAATTTCGTGGCTCATATTAGCCAAAAAATCGCTCTTTGCCTGATTCGCTTGTTCCGCTTGAATAGCCGCTTCCCGCAGTTCTGTCTGCGAAACCTCCAGGGCTGTAATCAGAAGACTGTAACGGAGTTCCTGCGCGGCTTTTAGTTCCATTGCTTGCCAGGGGAGCGATCGCCCCTGCACCTGTTCCTGCCAGAGAGCAAAGGAAGTGCGAGGGCGCAGTCGCAATTCCCCCTCTGCAACAGCTTGCAGCGACAGTTTTGGGTCTCCTCCCCATCGTACGGTGTAGCTTTGCTCAGGCCGGAACCAGATCACCCGGTACGAGCGAGACTGAACATCCATAGAAATGGTCAAAATTCCCCCGACTTGGGGCTGATAGAATGCCGCTTCCGGATACTCCTCAACCAGGCGGTCTGAGTAGAACAAGGGTTGTCCATCCTGCTCTCCCAACCAGTCTCGTAAAGCTTCAACTTGTTCACGGGTCGGGGTTTCTCCGCCCAGCATCAGCCGTTGTCCCAAAACAATCGCAATGCCCTGAGCCTTCACCAACTCCAACAGTGATTGCTGATTGTGCTGCAAAATCCGTTCGATCTGATGGGGATGTTGAGCCAGCTCTTGACGAAGCGCCTCTTCAATTTGCTGAATTTGTTTGCGGTATCGTTCTGCTTCCTGTTCTTCACGCACAACTAGCTCCAGAGAGATTAATCGCCCCACCAACTCACAGAGGTTGCGCATTGGATACTCGACAGCGCAAGGGGAGCCATGATGACAGGCGATTAACCCCCACAATCCATCTTGACCGATGAGGGGGATGGACATGGATGCTGCCACACCCATATTTTGCAAATACTCCAGATGGCAGGAGGAAACCCCTCGCGTGCTAAGAGTTGTGAGGTCAATCGGCACAGAGGTAACTTTTGTACCGACAAAAGACACTGGCTTGTACGCCACGTGGGGAATTAGGCGAGGACGCGTATTCATAAACAGCGTTCTTGCCAGCATGGGAATATCTGCTGCTGGATAATGTAACCCCAAATACGGCTCCCAATCATCTCGCACGGATTCAGCAACGACTTGTCCATTAAAGCTGCCATCAAAGCGGTAAACCATGACCCGATCGAACTGGATCAAGTCGCGGATCTCCCTGGCAACGTTTTGAAAGAAATCAGATAGGTCTGCAGCTTGATTAATACGGCCGATGAGATGATTGGCTTGGGTGTAGAACAAATTTGATTGGCTGAAGTTGTGGGTTGTTGTCACCCGTTCCAATTCTAGAAGCCAGACGCCTTCAGTTTGATGGAGGCTACCCAGAACCATGGAATAGGGAGCATCTCCCGCGAAAGTTGAAGGAAGCACAAAAGGTAGGGCACTGTTGCTTCCGGGTTTGGCGATCGCCTGTTCCAACCTCTCGCCTATATCCTCCCCAACAACCGCAACTAAGGGCTGGCCTAATATTGCCTCCGGGGAGCGCCCTAAAAATTCTTGAATGTTTTGGCTAACAACCTCAATGGTCAGATCAGTAGGATGAATAGCCAGAATGGCCCCATGGGGCTGAACATGACCAATGGTATGAAGGGGTTCGTAGGTTTCGGATTCTAAATTGCGAAGTTCAGCAGTCGAAAGCGGGAACGATTTCATAGGAGGAGGGCTAAATCACAGGAAGCCCGCATAAACGGAGCGAGAGAGTATCCTCCAACTTAACAAAACACACCTGAAACAGCCTCCGGGAAATTACATCCGCTCTAGCCACACCTACGGCCATTGCTAGTGGTCTGTCAATGTTCGAGTGTTGGGTAACCTCACACTCAAACATGAAATTTGAGGAGTGTTTTGAGGGGTCTGCAACCCCTCAAAACACTTCTTGGCAGAGTACTAGTGTCGCGTCAGTTAACCTCAGTTCGGGATAAGCTGAAGTGCCCATTTTGGCGTACCGCCCAGTGCGCGGCACTCGAAAACGCCCTTAACCTGAAGGTAGGTTCGGTTTTGATGTAGTAAAAGGAGAGCGTGAAGCTTAGCTCCACGCTCTCCCTTTACTACATGGGAAATCAGCCTGAATTTAGGCAGCTTCAGGATTGAGATCGATCATACGGCGAGTTGTATAGGTACCAACAGGCGTCCAGAGGATGTAGGGAATCAGGAGCAGAACGGCTGTGGAAGAAGTGGGCAACAGGAGGGGAATGAGGGCGATCGCCAGCACCAACCCTGCCCCACCCAGAAACGTTCCGACCGCTAAGCTACGACTCCGTAACGTTGCTGGAATATAAGCCACTGTCAAAATCTCAATCAACAAATACCAGCCCATCAGGAGCCAGGTCTTTAAACTGCCCGGGTCAGCATTCCAGGTATAGTTTGCGGACGCGGCCCCACAGATAAAAATCACTGTCCAAATGAATGGAATCGCTGGTTCAAAAAAGAGCCACCAAGGACGGTCTAATCGTTTGGCCCAGAAAATGTCGCGGGGGCGGAAGAAGAATGTACCCAGCGCCACCACAAAGGTCACACCTCCAATGATCATCCAGGGTTGAAGCATAATTCTTAACCTCCTGTATTGATGTGATGAACCCAGATAGTTTTTCTAGAAACACTAATCCTGTGCGCAATGCATACACAACATGAATGCCTCTAGAAAAACTATCTATTTCATGGAAATTGATTTTCCGTACCCTGAGGGTACAGAAAATCAATTCATTAATGCCTATCTTATAAAGCTGTCATGACCTTCAGAAACTCTTCCGAAAGGCATGAATCAGAGCCGTCTTTCTCAAACAAAACCCCTGCCAGGAAGTAGATTTTTTCTGAGAAAAATGCTTTACGCTTACGTTGCAGTTCTGTAATAGTGTTGCGCACTTTTGGTTCGCAGCTGTAATAACCAAACTTGAGGGGCGACACCATAAAATCAGCAATCTGATAACCCATCTGCAAAGCGTAGTCGACGGTATCAACTGGGTTGGAGTAAGCAGAAATCATTAGCATCACTCGCTCACAACCATGGGCCAAAAGCTGTTTGGTAATGCTAGCGCCATCATGCCCACCATGCAGGGATGGCATGTAGAGCTGATCGTCGGGAGCCGGAAGGTAAGGAGGATTCGCAATCAGGCACTCGGCTTCTTCAGGAGAGTTATCAAAGAAGCACATGTTATGGACCTGGTAGTACGAACCCAGGCCATACTGCTCAATTCTTAATTGTGCTAATGCACAAGCATCGGGATTTAATTCAAACCCTTGAATCACACCATCAAAGGAGCTTTTCAAGAGCGCTCGAATCACAGGACTACCATCCCCTGCCCCAAATTCGACAATTGACTCCCCTGCCGCACCCTGAGAAAACACCATTTTCTCTAAACACTGTGCATAGAATTGTGATTCTTCAGGGCAAAAGAAGACTTGATTGGGGGAGTGAACCTCAATCATCGAATCGGAGGTCAATAGACTTTTGTTCATGGTAATGGTTCTGTAAAGAATGAAAAGGTGAAAAGTGCTGGAAAAAGATCGCTGATGCTAATTCCATGCAGCATGACATGGCTCAAAACCAGGGCTAAGAATCCTGTTTGAGTATCCTTGAGGACTCTAAAAAGAATTTATTTTTCGGGTATTAAACACCCGAAAAATAAATTGTGTTATGACGTGATAGCTGGGAGAGGTTCCCGAGCATCTTTGATGCGTTGAATAACAGCATTACCGGCTCGTTCCCCGATAAATTTCTCCTGGGCATATCCCAACAGAATTTCCCATGCTTGTTCGGGATACTGCTCAGCTAGCGGCAGGGCGACATCTTGCAGCATCCACTGCCCATGCCGCTCATCCTCCCGAATGTGCAACGCCCAGTAACCTGAAGCATCGTCACTGAGACCCAGCCTTTGAGCCGCTATCAGGTAATCGGTGTAGATGGAGGGGCCAGCGATTTCAAAGTAGGTCAGGCCACCGTTGTAGCGTAGAAAGTGGCGTTTGCATTCTGTCAACAAGAAGTTGTGGTTGATACCCGCCAACAGTTGCCAGGGAGCCAAATCAAAATAGCCTTCGGGCTGAGTATTGAGGCTCAATTCAGCCATCATTTTGGCGAAGAAAGTGGAATGCTTGCGCGACAGGCGACCATTGCCATATTCCTCAAGCAGGACTCGAATGAGCGTAGCTTGAACTTCATTGCTAGCCCCACCTAAGATGCGAGACATGCGGCTAGCTTCCACCAGGCCATCAAGGGAAGCGATCGCCAACAACCGGCGATACCCCTCAAAATCCATCTCTTCCCGCAAGAACCGGCGGTTTTCAGTGACGGGTGGTTCGAGATCTGCATCACCCCACTCATGCAGGGTTTGAGCAACATCCATCTGTTTCAGTTGCTCGACATTCATCTGGGCCAGTTCCCACTCCTGCCAGACAGACTCGATGCGATCGCGTACCCATTGCAGATAGTATGACCGCTCGTTACGATAGGAACCTAAATCGTCATACCAAAATAAGTTCAAACGATTAATGCGATAGAGAACTCGCTGTAGAAAACGATGGGCCGCTTCATCACCCGGTTCCAGTGGATCGGTATAGGCGAGGGAAAGTGCAGTGGCGATCGCAGATTCTAAAGTCTCAAGTTGCTCAGGCGATTGAGCAACGTAACGATCTAAGTCCTCCATTCCAAGCAGCTCAACCAATCGATTTTCTGCTTTTAGGAAATCGACATCTTTAGGTGTTGAAGATATTGATTTTTCGACTTTTTCTACTAATTGCCGAGGATTTACAGAAGCGACCATAGGACAGTGATAGGAATCTTTTCTTAATCAGTAGCCCATTGGTGCAAGCATTGCCCAACCAACCAACTACTTTTGTCTAATGAGACTGTAGTTAATTTAATGTAACAAGCTCGTCCATCTGTAGACAGAAACTAATGACAAAGTGCATCAATTACAACAGAAATTAAGCACTTTTCATCTCAGTCTGCAGTTACGAAGTTATAAATCAAAAAAATTCCAACTTTTGACAAACTTTATTTATCTCTTTAGATAGGCAGAGTTATTTTTGCTTCACGAAAAGCTCATATTTTGAGTGAGAGCTACCGGTTTTCTAAAGCTTTTCACGTTATTTAACCCGTATCCAAGCCCAGAACAAAACCTCCAGAACTTGGATTCGTGTTGCAGTGACTTCGCTGTTACAACAAGAATCTGGTTTTTGGAAGGAATTCATTTTTGTTTTGTACTGAGAAACCGCATACAACTTTCACCAGGTACTTCCAAATCAATATGCAGTTACACAGAATAGGAGGGGTATACCAATTTCTACAGATTGAAAATCTAGTACGCTGAGGCGTAAATATATAACCTATTTTTCAGTGGGGGTGCTTCGCACCCCCACTGAAAAATAGGTTACGGACTTAGGCCGTAGCCTACTAGTGTTGTGGTTACAGCGAACTTCGTCTGCCACAATCGCAAAACCAGGACGCACCTGAATAGAAGGGAATAGTATGTAGCACCATCCCCTTCTATTCCGCGCAGCTTCATATAACATTAGTTCGGACAGTTTTTCTGAAACCCTTGATTTTGCGTGCGCTCCGCGTACGCAAAATCAAGGGTTTCAGAAAAACTGTCCAGAGTATTGATATAAGAATGGTATTAGAAGCAGAACTCTCTTTCTAGCACTTGTCAGAGAGCTCTGCTCTTAGTAAAAAACCTATGAATATTAATTACTAAGAAGGTGGAAAACCTTCAGGTGCAGGCACGTGAATATTAACGCCTCTAGAATTGTCGCGTGTCAGTGATGAACGGTCGGATGGACACATAGGCCGACCACTAGCGTCTCCAACAATCATGCCTCGTTGGCCATTAAATAGAATGGGAACAAGAACAAGTTCCCCATCCATTTGACGAATCCGAAAGAGATCAGGATTGGCAGCCAAACAAGAGCGAATTTCCATGACATACTCATCTCCAGTTTGCTCTGTATTTTCCTGCTCGCCCCGTCGAACAGTTTGGTCTGTAGCCATATGATACGAGCCGACGGGAAATTGATTCAATGGATCATCTTCTGCAATAGGAATCGGCTCACCATAGGTGACCGTCGTAGCTAC
Organism: Leptolyngbya sp. PL-A3; assembly: GCF_039962325.1. Taxonomy (NCBI): domain Bacteria; kingdom Bacillati; phylum Cyanobacteriota; class Cyanophyceae; order Leptolyngbyales; family Leptolyngbyaceae; genus Leptolyngbya; species Leptolyngbya sp. PL-A3. The sequence goes on along the minus strand of NZ_JAMPLB010000003.1, from coordinate 293,714 downwards.
AGGCAACACATAAACATCTCTGTCAACTGGAACCTGGCTGATTAAAATAGGCGCTTCAGAAGCTGAGACTTGCTCCATTGATGCAGAGACAGATAAAGGTGAAAACATAGGCATCGTCATTTCAGGCATTACATGGGTTGAAGCCAACGGCTGCACAACGGCTTTGGCTAAACCTTTATCTGGTGCTGGCAATTCAGGTGGCGCAACGGAAACCTCTGGGCTGATCTCTACCGCTATATCAGAATCCGGATCCAAAGCATTTAGTTTGGAACCTGTCGTGGAATCAGGAGAAGGAATTGCACTGGCTTTTTGCGAGACTTCTTGAAGGGCAAAAACAGCCAGAGTTGAGAGAGCGAGAGGCTTAAACCGCATAACTAGTTCAGAGTATAGGGATTCTCTCCCTTTAACTACTCTAAGCAAAGTGATCCGTAAAAAATGGAGAGGTTAATCAGGAATTTGAACTCCGGCTGAATATACGGATAGATCTCATTCAGTGCGCTACATTGTTCCACAATTCATTCACTTAGGCTTTACGCAAGTTCCCTATCAGCAATTCTCAGTAACCTCAGTTCGGGTTAAGGGCGTTTTCGAGTGCCACGCGTTGCGCGGCACTCGAAAACGCTTATTTTGGCGTGCGCTTTGCGCACGTCAAAATAAGCACTTCAGCTTATCCCGAACTGAGGTTCAGTATGGGCATCAAAGCCAAGAGTTCACGCCCTACGGGCGTGAACTCTTGGCTTTGATGCCCGAAAACCGCGCGCCTTTGGCGCGCGGTTTTCGGGCCTGATTTCAAAACGAGAATTGCTGGTTCCCTATATTTAGGGCAGTTTTGTTGTGTGTGGCGTGTAGTGTACTTCACACGCCACACACAACAAAACTGCATAAATTCTGCACTCATTTATGAGCAGGACTTTGACATAGGCGAAACCTGGGTACGCAGACCCCCGATTTTTCTAAAAAACTAGGGGTCTAAATCTTTTATGTCAATGCCATCCACTTATAGGTCAGCGAAGCGATCGCTCGCATCCAATAAAGCATCCCGAACCCCTGGCTCATTCATGGAGTGCCCAGCGTCAGGAATAACCAGAAACTCAGCTTCAGGCCAGGCTTGGTGAAGTTCCCAAGCAGAAATCATGGGGCACACCACATCGTAGCGACCCTGCACAATGACTGCCGGGATGTGGCGAATGCGATCCACGTTTCGATACAGCTGATCTTCCGTCTCGAAGAAGCCTTTGTTGACAAAGTAATGACACTCGATTCGCGCAAAGGCATCCGCAAAATCATCCTGGGCAAAGCGTTCCTGCTGCCTGACATCGGGCAGCAGCTTGCTGGTGCTGGCCTCCCAAACAGACCAGGCGCGGGCAGCTTCTAGACGTACCCGAAGATTATCGCTAGTCAAACGTCTGTAATAAGCATGAATTAAATCATGCCGCTCCTCTGGAGGAATGGGTTTCAGGTAGTCCTCCCAGGTATCGGGGAAGATATAACTGCATCCCTCCTGGTAAAACCACAGCAACTCTTTCTGACGGAGCGTGAAAATTCCTCTTAAGATTAAGCCTTTGCAGCGCTCTGGATGAGTTTGGCTATAGGCTAGGGCTAGGGTGCTGCCCCAACTGCCACCAAATACAACCCACTGTTCAATCCCCAGATGCTGACGAATCACTTCAATATCGCGTACCAGATCCCAGGTCGTATTCTCCCGCAGCTCTGCATGGGGCGTACTGCGACCACAGCCCCGTTGATCAAACAAAATGATGCGATACTTTTCGGGGTTAAAGAACTGCCGATACATCGGGTTGCTACCGCCCCCTGGCCCCCCATGCAAAAATACGACGGGCTTACCCCGTGGATTTCCCGCTTGCTCCACATACAGTGTGTGCAACCCCGACACGGGGAGCATTTCCCTGAAATAGGGGTCAATCGGTGGGTAAAGTTCCCGCATGGATTCGTAAAAGATATAAGTTTTTCTATTGCATTAGCCCGGAGGCAAAACTTTGGCAGTGCCGCGATCGCCCTGCCAAATAATCCAGCCGACTGATGGGTCTAGCTCATCCGCTTGTGTGGTGACCTTGAAGTAAAGCTTTTGGCGATCGCTCGTCTCCACCGCAAAGTCAGCTCGCTCTGCATACAGCACCTTAAAGCCGCGTGCTTGCAGACAGTATTTCGCCCAGCCCTTTAGACTATGCTTCTGCGACTCGTAGGGAATAGCTGGATCTTGGAAGACAACTTGAATTGCATCGAACGGTGTCATTGCCATGCCTCAATCTGCCGTATGGGTGGGCAGGGGGAAGGAGTCGGGCACCTGTAAGGCATTGTGGTGAAACGGAACGTGGTTAGGTGCAGAAAGTTGATGCAGTTGAATCAATTGCGTCAGTGTTACCTTGAGCTGGGTACGAGGCACGATCAGATCTACAAAGCCGTGATTCAACAAATATTCAGCGGTTTGGAAATCGTCGGGCAGCTTCTCACGCAACGTTTGCTCTACAACTCGGCGTCCAGCAAAGGCGATCGTCGCTTTTGGCTCGGCGATAATAATGTCGCCCAGCATAGCGAAGCTAGCCGTCACGCCTCCTGTAGTGGGATGGCTCAAAACTGGAACGTATAGAAGCCGTGCTTCCTTGTGGCGTTGAAGCGCAGCAGAAATCTTGGCCATCTGCATGAGGCTCAACATCCCCTCTTGCATCCGGGCTCCACCCGAAGCGCAGACGATCACAACAGGGAGCCGCTCACGGGTTCCCCGCTCTACCAGCCGAGTCAGTTTTTCACCGACGACCGAGCCCATGCTTCCACCCATAAAGCGGAAATCCATCACACCCAGAGCGACAGGCTCGCCATTAATTTTGCCAATCCCTGTGGTACAGCCATCCAGCAACCCGATCTTTTCCTGAGTCTCCCGCAGGCGATCGCCATAGGCCTTGCGATCGCGGAACTTGAGAGGATCTGTGGGTCGCAGATGATCATCCATCGACTCCCAGGTTTTTGCATCGATGAGCTGGTAAATGCGCTCCTCGCCATCCACCCGGTTATGGTGCCCGCAGTCTGGGCAGACCATTTGATTGGCCCGCAGATCTTTGGTGTAGGTCAACACCCCACAGGCGACACACTTGCTCCATAAGCCGTCAGCAATTTCGCGTTCCTGACGTTCCTGGCTAATGGGGCCAGCTTTCCGGCGATTCGCAAACCAATCAAACAGGGACATGAAGAGTAACGGGGTAGAGAGTGAATAACATATCTGGACAGCGTTCAACCAAGAACGATCCAGAAACCTCAACAATAGCGAAAAATGGGGCCACCTGGATGCCGTCTAATCTGGAAAGTGGTGGTCGCCTCCCCATGGGTTACCGGGCTCAGCCGCCGAAGGAGCCTTCTGTGGCTTCTTCTTCAAGGGGACTGAGAAGCAGCAGAGCCGTCCATTGGTCGCGCGATCGAACCTCCAGTACGGCAGGGGCTCCACATCCAAAGTGAGGTTGTAACCCTCGACTCAGGACACGGGCCGGAATACCGTGGGCCTCCAGCATTTGCTGCATCATCTCAGCTTCCCAGAGGGAGCTGGTCGTTTTGAGAGTAATCCAGTTCACTCCAACCTGAAGGGTAGATTGACGACGCTTGTGGAGATTTTATCAGAGTCAGTTGGGTTTAGAAGAAGTTGTGTGCGGCGCAATGCGCTGCACACAACTTCTCGATGAATGGAGCTGTTTTTCGGGCGCTTGCACAAAACAACAAGCGTTAGAACAGGCCCTAGAACATGGGGAAAAAGAGTTGGCGGTAAGCGTAGAGCAGGGAGTCGCCAAAGAAGACGGCGAGGATGGCGGAGAGGGCGAGAAAGGGACCAAAGGGGATGGGTTGGCGGCGGCTAATTAGCTTCAAGGCGATCGCCCCACCACCCACTAACGCACCCAGAAAGCAGGCTATTAATCCAGCCAACAGGAGGTGTGACCAGCCCAGCCAGGCTCCCATCATGGCAGCGAGTTTGGCATCGCCACCGCCCATGGCTGCTTGCCCCAGGGCGATCGCCCCCACCACAGAAATCAGGGTGAAGATCCACATTCCCACCACGGCTCCCACAATACCCGTCATCAGGGTGTGTGGAACACCACCTGTAGCGGTTGGGTAGAGCCAGCCCAAGGCAGCTTGAAAGACCAGCCCTAGCACAAGCCCAGACTGGGTCAAAGGATTGGGCAGTGTCATCGTATCCAGATCGATAAACGACAGGGCAATGAGCCAGCTAAACAGCACCCAGTAGCCCAGCATGATCCAGCCCCAGCCAAAAGCCCACCAGACCGCCACAAACAGCAGCCCTGTGGCCGTTTCAATTAGAGGGTAGCGAGGGGAAATACGAGTTTTGCAATAACGGCAACGGCCCCTCAGCCACAGCCAGCCCAGCACAGGCACATTGTCGTACGGCTTAAGGGTATTGCGGCATTTGGGGCAGCGAGAGGGGGGATGGATGAGCGATATTCCGGCTGGCAGGCGATAGACCACCACGTTCAGGAAACTGCCGATGCAGGCTCCAATCATAAAAACGATCGCCCCCAACACTCCTGACACAATCGCTTCCATCTTGCTCTCCTGGCACTGTCCTGACTTCAGGTTACCCCCAGAGGCAGAGGAAGGCAGCATCGAGCAATTCACACCCAAACTGCTGTCTCTACCAAAAGACATAGCATGTACCACATCCTGAAGGGTTTCACTCTCATAAATCGCTTTACTCTCAAGCCCAGAGAAAAAGTCACGTTTTCCACAGGCAAAGTGACGTCGATTTAAAACCACCGAAAAATTTATTACTGAATTTTCAAGTCTCACTCAGGGAAAATCTGAGGTTTTCAACAGCCTCTCCAACACAAAACGCAATGTATCCACAGGATACAGAAGGGCTCAAGCCACAATATGACACGGATCTACAGATTGCGTGAGTAGAAAAATCAGGAAAATTTGATTTTTGATTTTTTTAGCGGGGTTTGTAATTCTTATCTTCCGTAAGACTTTTCCCCAGAGCATTCCACATGATTTCCACAAAACCACAAAAGTTTTCCACAGGGGATCTCGAGTTTTCCACAGGGGGTGACGAAAACATCAGGCGTTGATGCGTCTGTTGGGGAATTCTGTGGAAAAGGGCGATCGGCCGAGAAATATGAGAAAAAGGTAAAGTAGTGTAAAAAAAACTGGCCTCAAACCCTGATTCTCTCGTAAAGCTAAAGCTATTCTGAAGGCAAATATTACAGAACCTGGCGTTGACAACCCCTCCCCCCTGTAGCGCACAATGATGCGACCACCACTTGAAACGCCTCTTTCAAAAGCAGCGGATTCCCTGGTTTCTGGATCTCCGGTTTAGGGGATTGACATCTGCTGTTAAGAGGCTATGTGTTCAGTGGAGGCTGTGCAAATAAATGAGACGGCTCCGGGCAAGACTAAATTTCCTGGCGGCTAGGGTTTAGTGTGTGTTTTCCTGCCATAAACCCGATCTGGCTGCTACTTGTTTGGTGGGTCGCCCCTTTCTATGTTTACTGCCCAAAATTGAGGTGTTGTATGAACGCGACGGTTAGCATTCTCGCCGAGATTCCCGAAGAGCTACACGAGTCCCTCAAGAGCTATCTGGAAACCCACCCCGACTGGGATCAGGATCGGGTATTTGTCGCCTCTCTATCGTTGTTTTTGTTGCAAAACGGCAGCCACAATACCGTGGACTCGTCCCGTAGCTACCGTCGGGCTGCTCGCGTCTATTTAGATGCTCTGTTCAAACAAGCGGTCTAGTCCCAGGAAATAGGCCAGGGCTAGAAATGCCTCAAGCAATGGGCGTATGATCAGGGGATTAAGATGATGAAGTTGAACCCATGAATTACCTGTGGTTTAAGTCCTTTCATATTATTGGCGTCGTTGTCTGGTTTGCTGGGTTGTTCTACCTGGTGCGCCTCTATGTGTACCACGTGGAGGCGAATGAACAGCCAGAGCCAGCCAAGAGCATTCTCCAGAAGCAATACGAAATCATGGAGAAGCGCCTTTATAACCTGATTACAACGCCTGGGATGGTATTAACAGTGGCGATGGCGATCGCTCTGGTTATATCCGCACCCGACCTGCTTAAGGAAACCTGGCTTCATGTGAAATTGTCTTTTGTATTGCTCACATTGGCTTACCACTTTTACTGTGGTCGAGTCATGAAGCAACTAGCAGCAGGGACTTGTCGATGGACTGCACAGCAACTTCGAGGGCTGAATGAAGTACCTACGGTATTTCTGGTCTTAATTGTGTTGCTGGCTGTTTTCAAGAACCAGTTGCCTACCAGTGCAACGGCCTGGGGAACGTTGGGTCTGATCGTGGCAATGGCCGCCATCATTCAGCTCTATGCCCGTAAACGTCGACTTGACAAAGAACGGGCTGCTCAAGCGCAGGCTCTGGGTGAAACTGAAATGAGTGGCTCAGCTTCCTAAGATCTGTTGCCGGAAGCATCTACACTGGATCGAATTGATTTCGTAACAATTGCATACTGTCTAACTCAATAGTTCATCTTTCACGGAGACTGTCCTGAAATGGCACTCCTAAAAACTAAATAAATCCACAAAAGCGCAGTAAAACTGCGCTTTTTGCGTTTTATGGTTCTAGCAATTTCTATTAGACTTCCTGCGTGAATCGTAGCGCAGCTAAGCCGCGCTACGATTCACGCCCTCAACAACCGGAATCATACAGGAGGTCTATTAGATAGGGTGAATTTTACTCACATCTTTCTTTCCAAAACCAAAGCCCAGAGGGGTATTTTTTGACGCTTTGCATCAAAAAATACCCCTCTGGGCCCCGATCTGCAAGCGAAGCGGATTTATCCACTTCGCTTACATGGGATGTACTTGGTAGACTCACCATGAACTCAAGGAGTCACACTAGAAAGTCTGAAAGCATTTAATTTGTGGATGTTATGTCCCAAAATCAACATCTTCTAACGAGAATGACGGGTAGCCTTTGTTGGATCTCCATCGTAGGGTAGTACTCCGGTTGCTGGGTATTCATCCCGGTTTGGGGAGAAGATACGTAATGCACCATCCCAGAGATATTGCAATGCATAGCTAACAGATTGCAGAGCTTTCATAGGTGACCTCACAATCAGGCTGAAGGGAATGTATAGAAATCAATTCTTCTGAATACCCAATGCTGTCGTTGGTGTAGCTATGACAACAAGCGGGAGAAGAGAGCGTAACGATGGAGAGAGTAGAAGGCAAGATATGCTTACTTATCCTACTTCAATCATATAAAAAACATTCCTAGGGAGCTGAGTTTGCCACCATTCTTTACAGTCTTCAATAGGTGGGCATCATTAAACATAGAATCCAGGATGCCGTGTTTCCCACAAATCGGGTAACACGGCATCCTGGATTCTATGTTTAATTGAGTTACATAGCATTTTTTGAAATGTCTGGCTTTTAAGAATTAGACCGCATTTAACCCATTTGCTTTCATCAAAATCCTATAGTGGTTAGCGATCTCAGCATGTCGTCAAATTCGGATTGAAACAGGTTCTTCAATGAAGGCTAAAATCATAAAAGGGATTAGTTTTTGACGTATTTAATATGCAAAAACCAATCCCTTTCATATCTCTTCACAGCAAATTGGTACAGATCTTTAGAAGAGTTGATAAGCCTTAGGAGGTTTCTGCATAAGAATTTACCCAGAATGTTGGTGCTTTGCCCGCGAAGCGGGCAAAGCACCAACATTCTGGGTAAATTCATTACTGGAAATCTCCTTAGTTTTTGGAATTACCATGCTCCTTTCCAACCGCGTAGGGTACGAGAGATAAATGCGGGATTCTGTCCTCCATCTATCTCTCGTACCTCATCCGATTAGAAATACTGTATCAGCTCTTTAGGGTCACTTGTATTTGGGTTGCTAACTGTTGGGCGCTATCAACAACGGCGAGCTTTGCCGTTTCAGCTTTCATAGCAGCCAATGCAGGCGTTCCAATCAGGTTCAAAACCAACTGCTGAAGCTGAGCCGCTGTTAAGTCCGATTGTTGAATAAGCTGAGCAGCGCCTGCCTGAGCAAAGACCCGAGCATTGTAAGTCTGATGGTCTTCAGCAGCGAAGGGATAGGGAATCAGGATGGAGGGGAGGTGGGCGATCGCCAACTCCGTCAATGTCCCTGCCCCCGACCGACTAATCGCTAAATCCGCCCGACGGAACAGAGCCGCCATATTATCGAAGAATGGCAAGGCTAAATATTGGGGATGGCTGTAGCTCTTTGCGTCGGGGTCGCTGTCTCCTGTCAGATGTACAATCCACAACCCTGCTTCGACCCAGACAGGTGCACACTCACGCACCAGGCGATTCACGGCAACTGCACCCTGGCTACCTCCCACAACGACTAGCAGGGGGACCTCAGGCGGAATGGGCAGCGTGAGGGGCGGCATTTCCTCAGGTGGGAGGAGAAAGGGCGATCGCACTGGCGTGCCCACCGTTACGGTTCGAGCGCGGGGCAGATAGGTTGCCGCATCCGCAAATCCCAAAGCCACCAATGAACATAGAGGGCTAAGTAGCCGCGTTACCTTTCCAGGCAGTGCGTTGGATTCATGCAGTATGGCAGGGAGGCCGAGCGATCGCGCCGCTAAAATCGCCGGAGCCGCAATATATCCTCCCGTCGTGAAGACCCCATTAAACTGCCCCTGCTGTAAGAGCCGTCGCACTTTCCAAACAGCACTCACCAGGCGAGCCACAGTCTTTAGCGTGCCCAGTCCAGGTTTTCCCTGAAACCCCTCCACTCGAATCGTATGAAGAGGATACTGCTCCGGTACCAGGCGAGTTTCTAAGCGATCGGGTACCCCGAGCCATTCAATATCGACCTTGGGAAGTTGCTCGGCGGTGGCGATCGCCGGGAACAAATGTCCTCCTGTACCACTAGCCGCAATTAAGAGTTTTGGAGATGCCATCGTTGTGCCAATTCCTTTTCGACGCCCCCGCCTGCCTAAAATCTATGGCAGTTTTCCGGTTCCGCGAGTACTCTAGTAGAGTTCAAATCATCATCGGCTCTCAGCCTACCATTGCCATGGTTCGATTGTTGCCTACTCCCCAGTCATTTCCCCGCTCCTCCGCAAAATTGTCGCGTGTTGGCTGGCAGAGAGGAATGTTGGCAGCGATCGCCCTATTTGGCAGCATTTTGGCAACGGATACAGCCACTCAGGCGCAGACAGAACCCGTTCCCGCAGAAATTCAAACCCTGATTACCAATATGGATCAGGCCGCCAGCCAGGAAGACCTGGATGGGGTGATGGATTACGTTAGCCGCGACTTTACCCATGCAGATGGGTTTACCTACGACACCCTTGAACAGGCCCTAACCACCTTCTGGGAGCGCTACGACAATCTTTCGTATACGACAACAGTTAATTCATGGGAGCGAGATGGAGATGCGGTGGTCGTTGAAACGACGACTCATATTACCGGGACGCAAACCCTTGGGCCTCGAAGTATGGCGCTAGATTCTACCCTAACCTCCCGTCAGCATTTCCAGAATGACAAGCTGGTGCAGCAGGAAACCCTCACCGAGGCAAACCGGGTCTCCTCCGGGCAAAATCCACCTGAGCTGACGGTAAACTTACCCCAACAGGTTGCCATTGGGCGCTCTTTTAACTTTGATGCAGTAGTTATGGAGCCCCTGGGCAATCGCCAGCTGCTGGGTGCAGCTTTGGAAGAACCCGTCAACGTCACCGCTTATCAAACCACCCCTGGCATCGATTTAGAACTTCTGACAGCGGGGGGGTTGTTCAAGGTAGGCCGGGCTCCTGCTCTGCCTGAGCAGCGGTGGGTTTCGGGGTTAATTATTCGGGAAGACGGGATTACGATGGAGACCCGCCGTGTGCAGTTTGGAGCGGATTAATTCACTCGCGTCCCGTAGAACGGTTGTGTTTTATAGGGGTGGTATGTTGTGAGGGTGCATAGCTTCCTCTAGCAACAAAAACAGCATCCCAAAAACTATTAACAAACGTCGGTTCGGGATAAGCCGACCCGCCCATTATTGCGTGCGCGACGCGCACGCAATAATGGGCTTTTTCGAGTGCCGCGCTTCGCGCGGCACTCGAAAAAGCCCTTAACCCGAATTGAGGTTAACAAGGTTGGCTTTTCATTGGCATCACGAGTGAAAAGCCAACCTCTTCAGCGTTTACTCGTAAAATTCTTGCAAAACCTAATCCGATCCCTCAGGAACTTAAATGATTGAATCGCCCAGCGTCCTTCCCTGAAGGCGATACAATTTGAGGGACGGCAACTCGTCGTGTCCTAACCGGTTTGGTGCTATGAATCTTCCCTTGAATCTTCCCCTTATTCCCCTTCTGCTATACGTTGGCTTGGGCGGAGCCTACCTGGTTGTGATTCCGGCCCTCATTTTCGCGTATCTCAATACTCGCTTTCACACGGCCGGTTCCTTTGAGCGGCTTATTGCCTACTTCTTCGTGTTCCTCTTCTTCCCTGGGTTGCTGCTGTTAGGCCCCCTGCTCAATAGCCGCCCTCAGAAGCGAACGCTCGCGTAGGGTTACCATTACAACATGCGACGGATTGATGTCATTGGCATCGGCTTTGGAATTTTTGTAGCAGGGGGTGTGTTGTACCTCCTGCTACAAGCTGTTGGGCTCGATAGCCTGAATGCCGGAATTTGGAGCCAGGTTTTACTGGTGATGGGGCTCGTGGGTTGGACGGCCACCTATTTATTTCGCGTGGTGACCCACAAGATGACCTATCATCAACAACTGAAGGATTACGAAGACGCGGTTCTGCAAAAGCGGCTGGATGAAATGACGCCCGAACAGTGGGCGCAGCTTCAGGCCGAGCTAGAGCAGGAAAAATTAGCCGCTGGGGATGGGAACGATAAGGATTAAACATGGTTGCGGTATCTGAACAAATGGCTGCCCTGCGGGATCGCGGGCAATGTGCGCTGATTCCCTTTATTACAGCGGGGGACCCGGATTTAGAAACGACTGCAAAGGCTCTGGAACTCCTCGATCGCAACGGAGCCGACATTATCGAGCTAGGAGTTCCTTATTCCGACCCTCTGGCAGATGGCCCTGTGATTCAGGCTGCAGCCACTCGCGCCCTCCAGAAGGGCACCCGGCTAGATGATGTACTGGCAATGGTAAAGACCGTCAGCCCAAATCTAAAAGCCCCAATTGTGCTGTTCATTTACTACAACCCCATTCTTAACCGTGGTATTGAGACCTTTTTGAAGGATGTAGTTGATGCTGGGGTGCGGGGTTTAGTGGTGCCCGACCTGCCCCTCGAAGAAATGGACGCCCTGCTGGTGCCGGCTTCAAAGATGGGCGTTGAGGTGGTTCTGCTGGTAGCACCGACGACACCTAAGGAGCGGTTAGAAGCGATCGCCCAGCGTTCCCAGGGCTTCATCTACCTGGTTAGCGTCACGGGCGTCACGGGCATTCGTACCAAGATCGAGTCTCGTGTTCAGGATTTGCTGCTAGATCTTCAAAAAGTTACGGATAAACCCATTGGTATTGGCTTTGGCATCTCTGAAGCTAGCCAGGCTCGACAAGTCGCTGATTGGGGAGCTGATGCAGTAATCGTCGGTAGTGCCTTCGTCAAGCGTTTAGCGGAAGGAGAACCTCATCAGGGCTTAGAAGCACTGGAAGGGTTTTGTCGGAGCTTGAAGGCGGCGATCGTAGACTAATTCTTTTGGGTTAAGGGCGTTTTCGAGTGCTGCGTTGCGTAACTCGAAAACGCCCTTAATTGTAGGCGCTTTACAGATACCCTAAAAAGCTGTGCCGCCCGCGTCGCGGACGGCACAGCTTTTGTTTATGGGAAAGCTTAGAAGCTTACCAGGCAAAGTAGAGCAAGAATCAAGCCAATACTGTAGAACCAGCCAACAACATTGATTTCAGACCAACCGCTGAGCTCAAGGTGGTGGTGTAGAGGGGCCATCTTGAAGAGACGCTTGCCGATCCCATTCTCATCCTTAGTGGCCTTGTAGTAACCAACCTGAAGGATAACCGAGAGGGTTTCTGCCAGGAAAATGGCACTCAGAATCAGCAGGACAAACAGGGATTGGGTCAGGATTGCAACTCCGGCTAAAGCACCGCCAAGGGCAAGGGAACCCAGATTTCCCATGAAAACTCGGGCGGGGTTGCGATTATGGGACACAAAGCCCAGATAAGCTCCGCCTAACCCAGCACAAAACACCATCAGGTCAGGATGATTAGGAGCAACGAGGGCCCCTAGGGCAAGGAGGGCGATCGCCCCCGTTCCACCCGCTAGACCATCCAGGCCATCGGTCAGGTTAGCAGCATTGCTCTCGGCTACCAGCGCAAACCAGGCAACTGGCCAGAACAAGAAACCCAGGGGCAGGATAAAGCCGAAAGGAAGCAGCACGTGGGTGACGTTGATGGGTTGCTGCCAGAACACCCAGAGGCAGAACAGCGCTCCAAACCCGATCTGGAGAAGCAGCTTTTGGCGAGGGGTAATACCCTTGTTAGAGCGACGGTTGAGAATCTGCCAGTCATCGATCCAGCCAATGAAGGCGTAGGCCAGGGTAACGAGGGATACGGCCAGAACATTTGTGTTGAAACCGGACAGGAGAAGGGCGATCGCCACGCCAACCGGAACAACGAAGACACCGCCCATGGTCGGAGTTCCCGCCTTTTGGAGGTGAGCTTGTGGCCCATCTTCTCGAATGATCTGCCCAGCTTTGAGAGCCCGAAGCACAGGAACAGCCCAACAGCCGGCTAACCAGGTTCCAACAGCCGCTAATAGAAACGGCAACGTTAAACTCTGGGGCTGCCAGGACACTCGACCCGCAAACCAGTCCAGACTGGACGCAAGGAGCGTCAGAATACCTGCAAGGCTCCAGAACAGGAACTTACCACTGATTAAGGTTAAACTTCGTGAGGAAAATTTTGCATCCACAACCGCTTACCACACTCCACACCACAATTTGAAACGGTCAAATCTCGTCAGCCACACCACAGTCGTAACCGGGGTTATACCCTTTTACTTCAAGCCAGCCTCACGTCTTCCCAAACATTACGACGAAATTGTTAATTTCGGGCAACATTTCCACACATTCTTTGGCAGAAATACCTATTTGGCAAGAGGGAGTTTCAGAAAAATGAGCATTCGACAATAAAAGATAAGGATGGACAATCTAAGAACTGCCCATCCTTACCCTCTACTTAATCATCGAGATCGAGCATATCGTCGTCGTCATCATCGAAATCACCGTCGTCTGCTCCCATCAAATCAGTAATTTCTTCTTCGTTGTCCATAATCAAGTTGTCGTTGGTGTCACGGGCCAACAATCGACCTGTACCTTCCAGCCAATCCAAGATAGAGGCGTCGTGCTGAAGCGGAATGGGTGAAGCGGCGTCTTTGCGAGACTGACCGCGCAGAGCAGGATTATGCATAGAATTGCTCGTCTGAAAAAGAACGTGAGTTAGGGTGAATTACCCGTGGGCGAGGAGTGAGTCTGAAACCAACTAAGCTTGAGATAGAAGCCGAAGGAATCAGAACGAAACCGTGAGACGAAACTGAGCGCTAAGGGTAGCGTAAATATTTCCAGTCTGTCAATAACTAGTCCCTACATATAGGGTTAGCCCGGTAGACTGTTAGAGCGATGCCCTCATACTTTACAGGTACCCAAGCAAAGGTTAACGTAAAACGTCGTTTTTGCTCACTTCCCATTGAATCAATCCTGACTTGAATCATTAGATTGAATCAACTTTATCTATCCTATAACGAGAGCATCGGGGGGATAATCCGGATGATTGGTAAAACAAGGTTGCTAGAGGCGATCGCCGGGAAAAATCGTGGCATCCTGGCCTCCAAACCAGATCAGCAGGCCATATTGGCGGCGGTCGCTCAATTAGAAGACCACAACCCTACCCCCCGGCCTCTGGAAGCTCCAGAAAAATTGGATGGGAACTGGCAATTACTCTATACCACTAGCCAAGAGTTGTTGGGGATCGATCGCTTTGCTTTGCTCAAGCTGGGGCAGATTTATCAAGTTGTTCGAACGCAGACCCAGGAAATCTTTAACATTGCTGAAGTTTATGGTTTGCCGTACTTAGAGGGGCTCGTCAGTGTGTCAGCAACCTTTGAACCCGTATCGGAGAAGCGAGTCGACGTGAAGTTTCGCCGGGGAATTTTGGGGTTGCAACGGCTGATGGGTTACCACTCTCCTGAGGCGTTAATTGAAAAGATTGATGCGGGCGATCGCTTCCTCCCGCTGGACTTTCCGATCAATAGCGACAACCAGCAGGGATGGCTGGAGGTAACCTACCTGGATGACGACCTGCGCGTCGGGCGTGGCAACGAGGGAAATGTTTTCGTGCTGCGTAAAGCGCCACGTTTGCAGTAACCCCAAGTCATCAGATTGCTGCATGAATTATTGCGCGGCGGAGCTGCGCAATAATTCACACCCTCAAAAAAGGATTCATGCTGTTAGTCGAGCCGCCCATCGACAGGTAAATCGACCCGAAAGCATGTTCTGCCATTGCCACTTGCTAAGCGAATGGTACCGCCCAGGCATTCAGTGAACTTTTTCACCAGAGTGAGACCCAGTCCTGTACCGCGCTTACTCCAGCGATCGCCCTGAATACCTCGGTAAAACGCCTGAAAAATCGTGTCATACTCCTCCGGTGGAATCTCCACGCCGGTATTGCAAATCATAAATCGAACCCAGGTTTCACCGTTCGACATGTCCAGAGAATTGACCTGAAGTGAAATAGTCTCATGAGGAGGCGTGTACTTACAGGCGTTGGTCAACAGTTCCCCCAAAATGCGATGCAGCACTTCAACATCGGTCATGAGGGGGGGAAGCGCTGGCGGCACAACCAACCGAAACTGTTGTGCTTGGGCCTCCATACGTTTTTCTAGAGACTCTAGCAAGGGAGTCAGGGCCGCCGGAAGCGAGATTTCGCTGCGTTCCAGAGAGTAAGCACCAGCATTTAACTGCTGAAGATCCAACAGATCTTTAATGAGATCGCCTTCCTGCTGGCATTGCTCCTCCAGAATGGAGAGATAGCGGAAGATGCGCTCGGTATTGGCTTCGGAGGAAAGGGTGCCGGGTTGCTCTAAAGCAATCCGTACCATACGGCTAGCCATATCAATGCTGGTGAGGGGCGTGCGTAGCTCGTGGGAGATGGTGCTGAGAAAGTCATCTTTAATCTGGTTGAGCCGTTGCAACTCTTTCATGTTGCTGAGCATATCGAGTTCAACCTGTTTGCGATCGCTGATATCCCGAATTTGAACCAGTTGCATCGTGCGATCGGCCACCTGGATCATCTTGATAGAAATTTGGCCCCAGAAGACACGCCCCCCGCAGGTCACATACTCAAACTCACCGCTCCAAAATCGTTTTTCTCGAATTTCCCGCATGAGTACAGCGACCTCTTCCAGCGAGACAGGATATTTGCAGAACCCAATCCCAGGCCGATGCAGGAGTTCGGCTTTCGAGGTCGCTTCGAACAGTTCGACAGCCCGCTGGTTGCAATCAAAAATGTCTGTGGTGTAAGAGTCAGCCAAAAATATGGCATCAGTAGATTCTTCAAAAAAGGCTTCTTTCAGGTCACGGTTACGGCTCAGCTCCAGGTTGACCTGCTCTCGCCAGTTAGTGATGTCCTCCACAGTAGAGACGAAAAACTGAATTTGCCCCTGCTCATCCCGAATGAGGGACGTATTCACGGCCACCCAAATCAAACGTCCATCTTTACGGATGTAGCGTTTTTCCATTTGGTAACCGTCACGAATTCCAGCAAAACACTCATCCAATAAAGGTTGCTGCTGTAGCAGATCCTCGGCAACGGTAATGTCTCGATAACTTAATTGATTCAGTTCGGCGGCAGAATAGCCCAGGATGTGCTGAAATGCCGGGTTTGTCATACCCAGGGTGTAATCTGGCGGAAACTCGATCGCCACCCCAACCAGCACCTTGGCGAAGATGGCACGAAAACGTTTCTCTTCGAGCTGAAGGGCCATTTCAGCGGCCTTGCGATCGCTCACGTCCAACAGCACCCCATCCCAAAACACATCTCCATTGGCTTCTCGTGTCGGTTGAGCTGTGCTTTGCAGCCACCGTTGCTGACCCGAGGGAGTTGTAATGGGCCACTCCCAGCACCAGGGTTGTAAGGTTTGAGCGGAGTCTGCGAGCGATCGCCGGAGAGCCTGCTGGTGCTTCGGCTCAACCATCTGCCATAACACATTCATGTCAGCTAACACCGTGTCCGCGTCCCATTCCCACAGGTTGCGGCAACCAGGGCTGACATAGAGCATGGCATCTGAGCTATCCGACCGTAGCAAGTAACGGAAAACCGCCCCTGGAACGTTATCTGTTAGCGTTTTCAGCCGTTCTTCAGCCTGTTTCAGCGCTGTGATGTTCGTCGTGGTGCCCACTAATCGATAAATGCGCCCAGTTTCATCCCATAGGGGTGCCAGGCTGGTTAGCCACCAAAAATCTCGATCCTGAAACGGCAAAAATTCTTCGTAGGTAATAGGGGTTGCAGCATCAATGCAGCGCTGGTAGTTCGCGCAAACAGCGGCAGCAATGTCTGGAGGAAGCAACTCCTGTGGAGCTTTTCCCCACATATCGGTATCCTTTAGCCCTGTTGTGCGTTCGTGAACTGGATTTAGGCCCAGGGAACGGAATTGGCCATCCGGCAGGATATCCACTACAAAAATGCCAAAACAGGCGTTTTCGTAGATGCTCCGCAAAAATTCCTCTCGTTCGTGGAGGGCAATTTCAACCTGTTTGCGATCGGTAATATCCAGGCTAATGCCGAAAATGCGGTGAGGTCGCCCCAGCCGGTCGGTGAGCATACGCCCCCGAGCGAGCATCCATTGCACGGATTGATCCGGCAACTGCACCCGATACTCTACTTCCAGGTCACTGCGACGATTGATGGCTGTGGCGATCGCCTGTTCAAATTGCGGCTGATCCTCCGGATGAATAGCTTGCGTGTACGTTGCCCACGACTGGCTCATCCAAAGGCCCTGATGGTGGGGTGTAAACAGGCAAACTTCATCGGTTTCCAGGTTGCGTTCCCAACAGGTCAGCTCGGCTGCTTCTACAATCATGCGAAAGCTAGTTTCGCTGCGCTGGAGAGCTTCAGTACGCTCAGCCACTTGCGCTTCTAAGCGGCGATTGTAATGGGCTAACAGTTCCTCGGCCCGACGCATCTCCGTCACATCGACAATGGTGACCCCAACCATCCGTTGCCCATCCGGTCGCTCAATGGGATAGTAGCTGGCCAGTAAAATCGTTTCCAGATGAGGCGTTTCAGGCCGAACCATGCGAACCTCGACGTTCAGCAATGGCTCACCTGTTTCGAGCACCTGATTGTAATAGGGCAACACCTGCTCCGCCAGGTAGGGAATTTGCCCGGCAACGGTTTTATCAACGTAATCGGCGGCAGACGCAAATCCTTGCAGATGGGCGAGAAAATCGTTGACTCGCACGTAACACAGGTGTTGATCCACCAAAGCCAATCCGACTGGTACCGTCTTGTAAAGGTATTCCAGTTCGTCGGCTTGCTGTCGCAGATCAGCCTGAACTTCAGGTCTCGGACTCCAGACTGCACATTGCATAAGAGTAGCGAGCGTTCGGGCCAAGTCCTCAGCAGAGACAGCGGCCGATTCAGACACTTCTTGTGCGGGATTAAGCGCAATCCCTCCCGCCTGACGGATAGCCTGTAAACCTGCCAGCCCATCACTCGTTGGGGAACCGAGTAGGAGCCCAAAGGTGCGATCGCCCCTCCATTGGGCTAGGGCGCTCAACCCAGCATTCAGGGGTTGGGCTTCTGGTTCCTCCAGAGCAATAACCCGTAGCTGTGAACCTTCTGCCTGGATGCGATGGTGTATGGGCACCACATACACCGTATGGGGCAACAAGGATGATTGATTGGTCAGGGGCATAACGCTCCAAGGCACCTGACCTTGCAACGTAGGTGTCAGGTCATCAGGTTGTGATGCCACTACCACCACCGTTGCAGATACTGTTGTGAAATGATTGAGAAAATCAACAAGCGCTGGCAAGCCATCTGAAGAGATACCAATCCCCACCAGTGACAACGGCTCTACGCTCAACGCAAGTGACATAGCTTTAGCAATTAGCAGTAGATAGCGGTGCAGAAGGAACGATCCACTACCAAACGAGAGCTTTCTATCCTAAACACAGCCAATAGTGTGCCCGCATTATATAGCGGTCAACAGCACTTCTCGCACGTGGTCATTGCTGAACTTCTCGTTGATAAAGATAACTATGGCAACAGCAATTATTTACGTAACCTGAGTTCGGGTTAAGTGTGTTTTCGAGTGCCGCGCGTTGCGCGGCACTCGAAAACACTCATTTTGGCGTGCGCTTTGCGCACGCCAAAATGAGCACTTCAGCTTATCCCGAACTGAGGTTACGTAATAGAAGTTGAGCTTTGAGAACCTGTTCGAAAATCATCCCCTTCCATAACTTTTCAAACAGTTTCATAACGAGCTGAAGTTATTGAGTGTTCCTATACAGCGCTTTTTAAGCGCTTAAAATCTAGTTGTTTTTGCGAAAGCCTTGCTCCGCAAGGCTTTCGCAAAAACAACCGTGGCTGATTCAAGCACAAAACGCTGTAGTTGAAACGGCTGTGGGTTATAGATAACGTCAGTTCGGGATAAGCCGAACCGCCCATTATTGCGTGCGCGACGCGCACGCAATAATGGGCTTTTTCGAGTGCCGCGCTTCGCGCGGCACTCGAAAAAGCCCTTAACTCGAACTAAGGTTAGATAGGACAACAGTTCCACAAGGGACTTTGAAGGTGCTGTTTTTAGCGGATAAATTGTGGCAAGAGGAACGCGCAACACTTATCTCACCACAACTAACCACACATTTAAACCAATACCTTCGCTATTTTTCTCAAGCCCTTGATTCTGGTATGCGACGTGTACACAAAGGACTTGAGAAAAATGGCGAACATGTGGTTAAACCACGACCAGAGCTGGGCCTGATTGGGAGAGTTAAACGTCTATCAGATAGGCTGATTAGCCCTAGAATTTCTTACAGACGCTGTAGCAAATTTAACCCGTGGGTATCAGTACCACAGCTATGCAGCAGCCCATAGCACTCAGCCAGGGTAAAGACTTCGCGAGTTTGCCGGGGGCTAGGGCACCAGGGGTTGGGATTGTTGTAGGCGTAATAGGTTTCAACCCCATCAATACCCAACTCTGTTGCAGCGGCGATGAGTTCAGCAGGGGAGTGGCGATAGCGAGCGGGATGGGCCAGGACAGCAAGGCCCCCAGCCGCATGGATGGCGTCGATAACATGACGGGCATCACCGCGATCGCCCCTCAACCCATACCCCTGAAGATAGGGAGCGATTTCCCCATGGTCGGGATCAATGGCATAACCTAAAACGTGGACCTCATCATGTAATAGCTGAGCATTAATCTCAACCCCACTCCACAAATGGGGAGCATTGGGAAGTTGTTGGCCCGACAGCCATGCCTGGGCGCGGCGAAACCCATCAACGGAGTGGTGATCAGTGATAGCCAGCCCTTGCAAACCGATGGACACAGCCTGTTGGATGAGCAGCTCAGGAGTGAGCCTACCATCAGAACAAACCGTGTGCATGTGAAAGTTGTAGACGCGGGGGCAACGTTCTGGGGTCATCGCTTCGAAGACCCGCCTGAGTGCCGCCGTGTCCTGAGACGCGGGAACCGGACTAATTTCTTGAGCGAGAGGAGAACCCATACGGTAGCTCAGTGTTCATTTATATTCCTGCATTCTAGCGAGCCAATTCAGCATTGCCGACTGGCAAATGTACCTGCCGCCTATACCCCTTCCTGAGCTAATGAGGCACCAGAGGGTGCATAGGTGCTTCACAACTACACCCCTCCTCAATGAAGCAAGCTCTAGGATGCGCGGGCTATTGTCCAGGCATCAGAAACAATCATCCAATCTTCCTGGGTATGGATGGCGAGCGCGCGAACCGTGGAGTCATGGGTGGCGATGTCGATGTCCTGAGGCGATCGCACATTTTTCTCCGGATCGATCTTCAAACCCAAGAACTCAAATCCCTGGCAGGCCCCCGCTCGAATGTCAGGCGCATTTTCTCCAATCCCGGCGGTAAATACGATGGCATCCAAACCTCCCAATCCCGGCAATAGGGAACCAATGCTCTGACGCAAGCGATGCAAATAGACGTCCAGGGCGAGTTGAGCCTGGGCGTTTCCCTGGGCGATCGCCTCCGTTACCTGCCGCATGTCGTTGGACACTCCTGACACTCCCAGCACTCCCGATTCTTTATTCAGCAGGCGATCCAACTTGTCAGCGTCGAATCCCTCCTCCCGGAGCAGGTGAATCAAAATGCCGGGATCAATGGAACCAGAGCGGCTCCCCATCATCAACCCTTCCAACGGAGTAAACCCCATAGTGGTGTCAATACACTCACCATCTCGCACGGCTGATAGCGATGCCCCATTACCCAGGTGACAAATGATGAGCCGTAGCGGCATTGGATGCCCCAGCAACTCGGCAGCCCGTGCAGCACAGTACCGATGACTGGTGCCATGAAAGCCATAGCGGCGAATTCCCGCCTCGTACCAGTGATAGGGAATCGGATAGACCGTTGCGAATTGGGGCAATGTGGCATGAAAAGCGGTGTCAAATACAGCGACCTGAGGAATGTTTCCCAGAATTTTTTCGGTGAATTCAATCCCTTCCAAATTGGCCGGATTATGCACTGGGGCGTAATGGGAAAAGCGGGCGATCGCCTCCTTCACCTCGGGCGTAATCCGCACACTGGCCTGATACTCGGCCCCACCGTGAACTACTCGGTGCCCCACTATAT
This sequence comes from Leptolyngbya sp. PL-A3, assembly GCF_039962325.1. Classification (NCBI taxonomy): domain Bacteria; kingdom Bacillati; phylum Cyanobacteriota; class Cyanophyceae; order Leptolyngbyales; family Leptolyngbyaceae; genus Leptolyngbya; species Leptolyngbya sp. PL-A3. The sequence continues at coordinate 272,917 of NZ_JAMPLB010000003.1, read as the reverse complement.
CAATATCGTAGGGTTTTTCAATAACCTGGGTTTCACCTGACCATAGGGTTTCCAGGAAGCGAGCCATAACCGCTTCCCGAGGCTGATTCGGCATCGTTTCCTGAACCTGAGTACCTTGATGATTGTCGACCTTGATTTCGGCCTGACCAGCCTGATGCGTCCAATCGATGCTGGCAACCCACAACGGGACGGGGGGAGAACTGGGGAGGCGATCGCCCAGAAGTTCATACAGCGTACTTTTCTGGCTGCTCGATCCAGCATTCATCACCAAAATTTTCATAGCATCTCCGCGAAGGGGCAATAGACACGGAATTGCTTTCAGTGTGACGAAAAGACTGGGAAGAGGCAAAGGGGCGTTACTCACAGCTTTCCACCGAACGCTTCGCGCCACCCAGACGTTCGCCGTCTAATCGACCTTCACCAAAGCAGCAGGTTCAGATACCGAATTAACAGGCGGTTGCAGAGTATCCAGAATTTCCAGGATCTCCCGTTCAAAGGTGACCTGGGCGCGGTTGGTTTTGCCGCCCAGGTAGAGGCGATCGCCCTCCTGCAAAGCCCATACCTGACTATGGGACACATAACTCATGACCACGCTGAGCATCAGCAGACCAAAGCCCAGATATACAACCGGAATACCTGGATCTGCCTTAATCTGTAAGCCCGTGCTGCCAATAACTTCATCAATTCCCAGCTGCACTCCATTAATCTCAGCGGATTGGCCTTCGCGAATCGTAGCCGCCAGGTTGCCTTCCTGGTCGTACACCAACACTGTTCCTTTCAAATCCCGCGCCAGTATGGATACGCCCTGGCTCATATCAGGCTTCGTCGGGATCCAGGCACCCCAGAGGCGACCCTGATTGCCGGAGAGGAGTTGCGCCATGGGCAAGTCGAATACAGGGCTGTTATTGAAGTGAAAGCGAATACCAGCAACACCCCAATCAGCCTGGTACAGGGTAACGCCCTTATGCCGTAGGGGCTCGTTCACGTGAATCGTTTTGCGATCGATTTCGTTGCCGTCGTTATCCAATACAGACAAATCGGAGTAGAACTGGTCGATCGCCCCCTCAGGGGAGTAATCAATCCAAAAGCGGTTCACATGTACAGACCAATCTTTCGGGATTTGACCCGCGGCCCATGGTCCCGCATCGTAAATGTTTTGAATCCGAAAGGTTTGACCGCTGGGCACAATTTCTTGGGCAAAAAATCCGGTCATGGAACCCAGAATCGAGCCTGCCAGCACAATGAGCATACTGGCGTGGACGATGATCGGACCGATGCGCCCGGCAATACCACGACGCGCGTACAGGCTCTGTCCTTCCTGAAACACCTTATAGCGTCGCTTTTGCAGCAATCGTGTCAGGTGGTCCATATCATTAGTGTCAACGTCTGCACTCAAGGCCAGCTTTTCAAACTGCCGGGGCTGTGTGTAGTAGCTCCACTTCCGGGCTGCCTTGAGAGTGGGAATCTGCCGCGAGAAGGTACAGGCGGTAAGGCTGGAGCCAAACAGAATCAGCAAGGCCAGGAACCACCAGGTGCGGTAGACGTGATCTAAGCCCAGGGTGAGCAATACTTTCCAACTGAGAAAACCAAACAGTGCCGGGTCTTCAGGATAGTTGGCCTGGTAGAACTCCAGGGTTTCGCCCTGCTCGATGATGGTGCCGCTGATGCTAAAGATCGCGATCGCCAACAGGAGCGCGATCGCCAACCGAAGATCCGCCAGCAAGGGCAGCAACTCCTGCCGAAAATACCGACGAAGGGTTGCAACAAACCCCAGATCCTGAGACGACACTGTTTCTTTTGCAGACATAAAATTTAGGACCAAGCCATGGGAGAGGACGAAATACCCCTTATCTACTCTACTACCAGGGCATTGCTCCCAACAACGCGTTGTCTCCGTTCATTTTGAGCCAAGAATATTATGGGCATCAGCATACTTTTCCAAAATCAACTATGTATTGATAAGCAGGCAGGCATAGTTGAATATAAAGCCCAAAACGTTGTGCGACTCACTTCGTGAATGGAATAATATTTTGAATTTTATATTGAATTGAGTTGAGCTGCTTTTCTTGCTTTTCTGATACGACAGACCCATTCAATTTCTATTTCACAAAATCATAGAAATCGCCCTGGACGCATCGCTCATCAGCGATCGCCAAGTTGGAAATTGCATTCAGGTTGAAGAAACACGATGCAATTGGAAGTTGGGCAGTGATCGCCGTAACAGAAATGGTATGCAATTATTACCCAATTACACCTTGATTCATCTTGCTAGTACGCTGCGGCGGAAATCCATCACCTATGTTTTTGTGTAGGGTGCTTCGCACCCTACACAAAAACATAGGTTGCGAACTTAGGCTGCAGCCTACTAGCTCCACATACAGCGCTTTTTAAGCACTTAAAATCTGGTTGTTTTTGTGAGAGCCACGCTCCACACGGCTCTCACAAAAACAACCGTGGCTAATTCAAGTACAAAGTGCTGTCAGTCTTGGCCTGAGTTTAGCCAGTTCTTTGAATAAATTAACTCCTTCAAATAGTTTCTGAGGAAAGCCATAATGGATTGCGTGAGCAAATGTATAGGATGCATTCATTTATGGCTAAACGGTTAATGATGACCTCGTTTACAACATGGAAACCGGAACAAACATCTAACTCTTCTGATGATTTGATGTTGGCAATGTTGGACAAGGGGATGGTATCACCAACCCAAGTGGTGCGGTTGTTACCTGTACATTTCGAGGAGGCTCCTCGACGGGCGATCGACTACTTCAATACCTTTCAACCGGATGGTGTGGTGTGCTTTGGGATGGCAGAAAAGCGCGATCGCCTCAATTTAGAGCGGCAGGCCGTTCGAGAAGACCATACCCGGCAAACTCGCTTGCCTCTGGAATCATGGTTGGAGGAACTCAGTTTTACCGATATTAGCGACGATGCTGGGAAGTTTGTCTGCAACCACCTTTATTACGAACTTTTGGATTATGTACAGCAGCACCATCCTGAGAAGTTCGTTTTGTTTATCCATGTGCCCGTGCTAACGGCAGAAAACAAGGCTGCAATTTTGCAAGACATTCAGGTGATAATGGGCCGATTACACGCAATTCCCGCTGGATCACCCCAGCCAATTGCGCCTGTTACTCCCCTTCTCCGATAAGCTCATGCTCTCTCTCCTTGCTGCCTTTATGGTCGCTCAGGCTGCTCCCTCGCCCCCTGAAATTGTGCAACCTCAAGATGTACGTCCCCTACCAGGGGCTCTGGACACAGTCCCTGTGTTCAATAGCAACAGCCCCGAGAAAATTGGTGGCGAAGGCATTTTGCTTTCAACCTTTCCACCCGAAGGTAAAGCCAATCCAGCGGCCCATCTCAATGTACCGTTCACAGGACGATTCGATGTGTTCGCCCATCACGTCTATGGAGCGTCGACACCTGAGGATTTGAGGAGCATGTACCTGGGCATCCTGGTCCACAATCCTGGGACGCAATCTGTACGGCTGAGTGTGTTGGAGGGGGCGAGTTATCTAAGCCAGCCTGATGCCCCGTTTATCACAACATTGCCTCCCCTTGTGGAAGACCCAACCGGGGATGTCTATGCTGGGCCAGGTAGCCGGGTGATGAGCGATATTCTCCGAGGGCGGCAACGGCTCGGCCTGCCTCCCGTGGTCGAAATTCCCCCAGGCGGTTACACACTGTTATTAAATGCCCCCATTCCCGTAGCAGGGTTAGAACCGCCACTGAATGGCCGTTCGACCTATATGCGATTACGGAACCCGGGAGAACCCGTTTATGTGGCAAGTCTAGCCATGTTTGCCCAACGCAACGCCGATGGTAGCGAACGAGCCCCAACCCTGGATGAGTGGCGATCGCTCCTCCAATCTGGCAATTTATCAGAACCGCGCGATCTCCCCCCTTCAGCCCTCGATGCTACCAGCAACTTCCGCTATGGTCGGGTGGCCGGAGTTTCCGTTGGTTCTCGCTGGCAGACAACCGTAACCGATACTTCAAACCAACAGTCCCTGACCATTCCAGCACGAGGTACAGTCTATTCCTATGGCCTCAGCACATTAGTTCGGGGCCGCCAGGGAACAGGACAGGTGCAAACCGCAGCCATGCGGGTGCGTTATCCTGACACGGCATATCAGGCTCACGGAAATTATGGCGTGGAGTATGATCTGACTCTGCCATTGCAGAACTCCACAAATGCAACCCAACGCGTTGCCGTCAGCTTGCAAACTCCCATTAAGGAGGATGTCTTGAGTCAGAATGGGCTGCGTTTTTTTGAAACGTTGCCGACCCAAACCTTCTTCCGGGGCAGTGTGCAAGTTAATTACCGAGATGAGCAGGGAGCCTTTCAGGAGCGCTACTTCCATTTAGTGCAGCGGCGAGGCGATCGCAGTGAACCGTTGGCTGTGCTGACGATTCCTCCCAACAACCGCCGTCCATTTCGCATCCGCTTCCTCTATCCACCGGATGCAACTCCCCCCCAAGTTCTAACGATCCAAACTTTAGAGGGAACGACTGCAGAATAGCCACTTGCAGCACTTTGAGGGATTGATGCGGTACGCTGCATGCTGCATCTGCATGAATTGTGGCGCGACTTCGCCCCACCACAATTCATGCAAGAAGTCTTTTACATGCACGACTACAGCAGCGTACAACCGCGTTCAGTAGGTAGTGTAGGGCGCGAAGTGTCCTACACTACCTACCGAATCAATGAGCAAAGTTCTATAGATTTAACCTCAGTTCGGGTTATGGGCTTTTTCGAGTGCCGCGCTTCGCGCGGCACTCGAAAAAGCCCATTATTGCGTGCGTGTCGAGCACGCAATAATGGGCGGTTCGGCTTATCCCGAACTGACGTTAGATTTAGATTAACCCTGGGATACAGGTTCCCTTTAGGGGCTTTGTCCTATGGTGATTCGGGAACCTTGCTTAATATTTATTCATGCTGCTGTTCCTGGGCGCTCTGATTCTGCTAATTGTTTTCGTTGATGTTCTGGTCACCACGTTAATTCTGGGGGGCGGTGGTCCTTTGACCAATCGCATTTTGGGTAAAATCTGGAGGTTTGTGCTCCGGATCCATCACTGGCATCCGAATCATCATCTGCTTTTTCTGATTAGTTGGCTGTTGCTCATTTTCACAGCCTGGCTCTGGTTTTCCCTGGCATTTCTGGGATGGTGCCTCATTTTTAGCTCCTCCGATCAGGCACTGGTGAAAGCCTCTACGGGGGAATATGCCAACCTCTGGGAACGCATCTATTTCGTCCTCTACACCCTTTCAACCCTGGGCCTGGGGGACTTTGAGCCGAGCAATACCTTCTGGCAATTTGCAACAGCGATCGCCTCCATCAGTGGTTTCGCCTTACTCTCGCTGATCATCACCTACCTGTTGCCGGTTGTTTCTGCTGCAACCAATAAGCGGCAACTGGCCCTCTACATTTCATCTCTGGGCGGCACTCCCGAAGAAATTCTCACTCGTGCCTGGAATGGGAAAGATTTTGGACAGCTCAACCAGCACTTCATTAGTCTTACGTCACAAATTACCTTGCTGGGTGAGCAGCATGTGACCTACCCCATTCTGTATTACTTCCATAGTGCGGAGCGATCGCGCTCCTTCGCTCTCAGTCTGGTAGCTCTAGATGAGGCCCTGACACTGCTGAGCTATGGGGTTAGCACCAGCGTTCGCCCTGACCCTGCCAGCATTGGCCCCCTCCGCCGTGCCAATGCCTCCTTCCTTAAAACTCTCACCTCTGCTTATCTCAAGCCATCCAGGCATTGCCTTCCACCTCCTTCCCTGGAGGAGTTGCGGGCCTACGGCATCCCAACCGTCAGCCACCATAAATTTGAAGAAGCCCTCGAAATGCTAGAGCTACGGCGACGAGCCCTTCTCACACTGATCTGGGAGGACGGCTGGCCCTCGAATGCGGCGAAGCCTTTACACACCCTTAGCCGAGCCAACGATTTAGATGACGACTTCTCTATTAAAGAGGTGTTGCCGTAGAAACCTTCACGCTTAAAGCTGTGCTAGCTCAATCTTTATTTGCCTTCCCAATATTCTCTGGGTTAGGCTGAGACGAGAGACAGCTGAAGGGTATGGTCAATGCCATCAAAGAGTGAACTCCAGGATCTGCTCAAAGAAAAATACGGCATCAATAAGAATATTAGCCAGTCTCTAACAATAGAAGACTGTGAGCAAATTTTAGGCATTCTACAAAACCAGCCTAGCGCCACAAGACTGGTCGAATCGTTTATCTCTAAAAACTCAGATTTGAGCCAAAAGAATCGGAACTTTGGCGCATTACGAAGCCAAGCCGAGAAAAAGCTGGAAAAGCTTCAATTAGAGTATCAGGAACTAGAGAAGAATATTGCAGACTTAGAGCTAGCGAAGGAATCTTTAGGCGATCGCCGACAGCAACTTTTGCAAGACCATCAGTCTCTCGAATCTGAAATTAATGGCCTGATGGCCCAGAATCAGGAGCTTTCCTCAAAAGTCACATTTTTAAGCACTCAAAATAATGAGCTGGTAGAGGCAAATCTACAGCTCAAAAAAGATAATAAAGACTTGAAAAATGTAGTTGACCAAATTCGTCTGAAACTCGCCCAGGATATTAATCTGCTATTGCAATATGAGGACAGCGAGATTCGTAAGGCGATGATTCGGCTGTTCCGATGGACTTTGGGTTAGAAGCTGGCCCTATGAAACCTAAGCAAAGCAAAAAACGATCGTTTAGCGGCATGAGTTATCGCGATGTACAGCGATCTAACTCGAATCGCAAGAGTAAGCTGCCTAAACAACAGCAAAAATGGTTAAAGGAAAGTGGTTATCGAAATGTAGGCTGGGACAACATCATTCAGCTTTACCAGAAGATTAATGAGCTACTAGCAGAACCCGACTCTGATGAGCCGACCCTGGAGGAGCTGTTCCTAAAAGCTGATCAGATTGGCAATAAATATCAGACTCCTGAGGAAATTGAAGCATTTCAACAGCAGCTGTCTACAGAGGTTGAAGCGATCGCTGACACTATCGATCGCCAATTTCCTGACACCGAAATTGAGTCCATCGATTACGGCAAACAGGCCAAGCCCACTACAAGGCGAAAGCGTTCTTAATTGTCTTCCAATTACAGCCTCTCAGCAAAGCTATGGATTTGAACGACAAAAAGCTGGAAGATCTATTCAAGATAGCTGACAAAGTTGGCAAGCGACGCTATCACAAATTGACCCAACAAGACTTTGAGGATTATCGCCAATTTGACCGTTGGCGTTATGTAAATGGCGATAGCGAATGCGGCACAACACCTGAAAGCAAGCAATGGGTTAAGGACAACTCTGAGCGGCTGTGCCCCATCTGTGGTTATCGTTTTAGCGATCGCGATGGCCGCACCATTGACCACAAGTTGCCCCGTGCCCAATACCCCTGGCTCTCCCTAGAATTCAAAAACTTCTGGGTCATTTGCCGCATTTGCAACCAGGAAAAAGGCGAGATGCACTGGTACGAATATGAGCACTATATTTTTGTTCATCATCGCGATCGCTACGATGAAGTGCGATTTGCTCGTCCAACACAGTTGTTGCGATCGCTGAAGCAGGGCTGAGTTTGCCATCGAGCATGGAAGTAACCGTGGGTTACGTAGCGGCGATCGCTCTCCGCTGGTAGGTCAGCTTATGAACCACATCTACCCAATGCACCCCCTCCAGGTTAGGAAACACTAGATGGGCTGCTCCAACCCGTTCTTCAGGGCCAAGACCAACCACCCACATACCTGCTCGTAGAGCTGCTTCGACACCTGAGGCAGCATCTTCTACCACCAAGCAGTTAGCCGGATCAAGGCCAAGCTGAGTGGCTGCATACAGGAAAATATCGGGAGTGGGTTTAGACTGGGTAACGCAGGAACCATCGCCGATTACATCTAGAAATTCAGCAATGCCCAGTCGTTGGACCACGGCCCGCGCATTCCGACTAGCTGACCCAAGTGCCATCCGAACCCCTGCTGCTCGTAGTTCTGTTAGCAAGGGCAGTACCCCCGGCAACACATGATCCAGCGTCATGTTCTGGCTTAACTCCAGGTAATAGCGATTCTTTCGCTCCATCATGGATTGGAAGGTTTCGTCCCCCACCTCTCGACCCTGTAGCACCAGGCGCAATGACTCGCCCCGCGTCAGCCCTCGCAGGGCTTCGTTGGCTTCCCGATCGAAGGGGATGCCCTCTTCGTCGGCTAGTTGCTTCCATGACAGGTAGTGAAATTCCAACGTATCCGTCAACACACCGTCGAGGTCAAAAATAACCGCCTGGATAGGGAAAGAAGGGGACTTAGTCATAGGGTTCGAGGTTTCCTTGAAGTGTCCCTAGTGTATATATCGAACTCGAGGATTTGCCCACGCCAATGGAGTCTGAAGAAGGTGCAACCCATGATTAGGTCACATGGGGCGGACGATAGGCTTTGCTCCAAGCGAATGCCCGCCAGCCTCCCAGATCTACCAGGGTCGTATACATGAAATGTTCGTAGGCTTGATCAATCTTATTCACGGTACAGATCAGAATAGCGCTAACGGATGAACTGAAAGATGATCCGTAAGGATGATCCGTGCGTGATTCATAGTCGTTCTAGTTAGTTTTCAGGATTTGCGAGCCGTATCCTTTAGTTTGATCAATAAAGGTGGCTTGATGTAATAGATACATTCACAATACTCTGGACAGTTTTTCTAAAGCCTTTGATTTTGCGTACGCTAAGGATACGCAAAATCAAAGGCTTTAGAAAAACTGTATCGGTCTGTTCCAAAACCTGATACCAAGCAAATATAAAGCGGCACAGGATGGGAGGTGTGGGACGCCGCACCATACTTCTCATTCTGTACCGCTTCATATAAAAACGGGATGACGTCGATTGCCAAGAGCGGTTAACTCGAACGCCCTCTGATATCTCCGTTCAGTAGCAATCCCCAAAGCCAGTTGTAAGGATGGACGAATTTTGCGGGTTGACCTGCCTGGACGATCGCCCGCCCTTCATTGGCCCACTGAAATATCGATCCCTCCAAGTTCACAGCTTGAGTAAATCCCGCCGCCCGCAACTGTTCCACCAGGCGGGCTGAGCGGTAACCGACAGAGCAGTAGACGACCAGAGGTGTATCCAGGGATAAATCCATAGCACGCACCGAATCCAGATTGGGTGTGTAATAGGCATGGGGCAGATGGCTGACGGCAAACTCCTCAGGACGACGAACATCCAGCAGAATAGGAGCAGGTTGTGTACCCGACTGGAGCCACGCTGCCAGGGATGTTGTCGAAATGGCAGGGGCGTTAGGAAATTTATTGTGGATCATCCGTTTCACGGATTTCCAGGCCTGGTGTCGGAGGAAGTGGAGGGGCGATCGCACCATACACGGTTTAATGCAGGTAGATTAGAACACTCATCATGGTTAATTTTGCCCTCCTGGATGCATTACTCAAAGCCTACGTAGACGGAGAAGGCCGCGTCAATTATGGCCGCTGGCAGCGAGAAGCTCAGACCGATTTACGGCAATGGTTAGCGTCAGTACAGCCCATTTCCCTATCTGACCTTTCTGCCGATACCCAACTGGCTTTGCTGATCAACCTTTACAACGCGCTGGTGATTGAACAAGTGTTGATGCGCTATCCAACTAATTCAATCCTGCCCAAGTTCCTGGGAGTACCGAATTGGTTAGCATTTTTGCGATTTTTTGAGCGATCGCGCTTCTCCCTCAACAACCAATCGTTGAGCCTCAACAAGATTGAACATGGCATTCTGCGGCAACACTTTACCGAACCGCGCATCCACTTTGCCCTGGTATGCGCGGCGGTCGGCTGCCCGCTCTTGCGTAGCGGCGCATACTGGGCTGACCGGGTGCAAGAGCAACTGGAGGAGGATGCTCAGCGGTTCATCCACAATCCTGCCAAAGTGCGCTACGATGCCGATTCTCGAACGCTCTATTGCAGCAAAATTCTCAAGTGGTATGGCAAGGATTTCCTGAAGGTGGCTCCGTCTATCCCGGCTTATATTCAGCGCTATCTTTCGGGTGTAGAGATTCCTGAAACGGCGACAGTGCGCTATTTGCCGTACGATTGGAGCCTGAATCAGCGAACCTCATCGTAGAATCGCTTCAAGGTTTTAGCCGGCACTCCAAATCCCCACAAGAAGCCAATCATGGCATAGATGAAATTCGCCTTAAGTGGCCCCCAATAGGCAACCCGGCGATCGCTCGACTGCACCACTCGATTCAACTGCTGTATGGGTCCCAGACGGCACAATTTGAGGCATAAATCGGCCTCTTCCAGAATGGGCATTTCTGTATCAAACCCACCACAGGCCAGAAAATCCTCTCGCCGACAAAACATTACCTGATCGCCAAATAAAAGCCGCAGACCGTTGCGAAAGAACAGATGGGGACGAAATAACAGAGGAGCGTAGTAGGTTTTTAAGCTGTTATGCAGCGTGATACCCCAACGCGTGACATGGGTACCCGCCATGATGGAGATGAAACCTCCGCAGGCGATCGCCCCCTCCGCCAGAGCCTTATCCACCAGCACCACCAAATCATCTGGCACCAGGGTATCGGCATGGACAAAGCAGAGAAAATCTCCGGTGGCGTGGGTTGCCCCCAAGTTCATCTGAGTGGAGCGTTGGGCTCGATTCGAGTGCAGAACTGTAGCGGAGAATTGGGCGGCGATCGCTACGGTTTCATCATCACTCCCCCCATCCACTACCAGGATTTCCTGCGGCGGTGGTTGCAGAATGCTCAAGCACCGCAGCGTCCGTTCCAGGCAGCGCGCCTCATTCAATGTGGGGATAATGATTGAAACACCCATCGTTTCTCCTCGTCCCATTTACAATGCCGCGAACTCAAATTACCCGTAACGATCTAAGCTTCTACGATACGCAGGCTGCCCATTGGTGGGATGAAACCGCCAAAATTTACCCTCTCCGTCGTCTCAACCCCCTGAGATTCCAATATTTTGATCGCTTCGTCCCCAACTGGAATGGCTTGCACGTGCTGGACGTAGGCTGCGGAGGCGGTTATACCTGCGAGTTTTTAGCTCATCGGGGCGCTAAGGTTTGGGGCATTGATCAATCCGCCGCATGTATTCAGGCAGCCCAGGCCCACGCAGATCAGGAGCGTTTGCCGATTGCCTATCAGCATGGTGTTGGGGAACAACTGCCGTGGGGCGATCGCACCTTCGACATCGTCACCTGTGTCGATGTGCTGGAACATGTAGACAGCCCCACCAGCACACTGGCAGAGATCCGTCGTGTCCTTAAACCGGGCGGACTGTTCTGTTTTGACACCCTCAATCGTACCTGGCAGTCTCGCCTGGTGATGATCTGGCTTTTGGAGGATTTATTGAAAGAAATTCCTCAAGGAATTCATGATTGGAAGAAGTTCATCACCCCAGAAGAACTGACCCAGTTGTTGCAACAACAAGCTTTTTCAAGCATCTCTTTCAACGGTTTTAACCTGTTTGGCAGTAATCCCCTGGAATACTTCACCACCCTCCGTCACTACTGGAAAACTGGCAATTTTCGCATTCGCTTTGATGACGATACGTCAGTTATGTATATCGGCACCGCAAAGGTTTAACCCCTTAGGGGTTTCTGCATAAGAATTTACCCAGGATGTTGTGCGTTGCCCGCTAAGCGGGCAACGCACAACATCCTGGGAGGTAATTTCATTGCTGGAAATCTCCTAAAGTTTGCTCACGTTTGAAGGCGGGGGATGCTTCACACCCTACCTTCAATACAGGTGAAGTGCTGCCGTGCAGCACTAGAGATATGAAGTCAGCACTAATCCTCCAACCACACACCATCCTCAATCCAAATATTTGCTATGCCTTCAGCCTAAAGAGGCACTTCACCCCTCTTAGAAAAGCCAAGATAATCAACAGTAAGAGGATTGCAGAAATCATAAATCCGATGGAATTTAGATGGCATCCTCCGCTATCTAACCTGGGTTAAACTGCTATGAAAACACTGCGCCTATCATCTGGACAAGACATCCCCGTGCTAGGCATGGGAACCTGGCGCATGGGTGAAAACCAGAAACAGCGATCATCCGAAGCCGATGCCCTTCGCTATGGCCTAGATCACGGCCTTACCCTGATCGACACCGCAGAAATGTATGGGGAAGGGGGAGCCGAAGAAGTGATCGCAGAGGCGATCGCCCATCGCCGCTCCGAGGTCTTCCTGGTGAGCAAGGTTTATCCCCATAATGCTTCGCGCAAGGGAGCGATCGCCGCCTGCGAGCGTAGTCTCAAACGCCTCAAAACTGACTATCTAGATCTCTACCTTCTCCACTGGCGTGGCTCCGTACCCCTGATCGAGACCCTCGCGGCCTTTCAAGAACTTCAGCAAGCTGGCAAAATTCGCAGCTACGGGGTGAGTAACTTTGACACCGAGGATATGCAGGAAGCCTGGCGGTTATCAGGAGGGCAGGCGATCGCCACCAACCAGGTTCTCTATAATCTGATGCGCCGGGGCGGAGAATGGGATTTACTGCCCTGGTGTCGGCAGCACGGGGTTCCTATCATGGCCTACTCGCCCATTGAACAGGGGCGATTGCTACAGAAGCCCGCGTTGAAGGTGATCGCCGAGCAACGAGGAGTGAGTACGGCACAGGTAGCGATCGCCTGGCTCCTCCATCAACCTGATGTTATTGTCATTCCCAAAGCCAGCCGCATCAACCACATTGACGAGAACCTCGCCGCCCTTAACCTGACCCTCACCTCCGCAGAGCTAGAGTCATTGGAGGCAGCCTTTCCATCTCCAAAAGGCCCCACCCCCCTGGCTATGCTTTAAGCCTGGTGATGTGAGAGCAAAATACCGCACATCATCTCGCTATAGCCATTGAGGCTCTCATCACAGGATTTTCTTCCACCCTGAAAGCACAGGGAGAAAATTCCACTAGACGTGTTCTAAAACTAGTACGCTGAGGCGTAAATATATAGCCTATTTTTCTGTGGGGGTGCTTCGCACCCCCACAGAAAAATAGGTTACGGGCTTAGGCCGTAGCTTACTAGTTGAAAGGGTCATTTTTCGTGCGCTTCACACACAAAAATGGCCCATTTAACAGGCCCTAGGAAAGCAGATAGGTATGGGGGCAGTTCTTGCGAGACAAGGTTAACGTTGTGTACCCAAGAACATGCAAAATCAACCTTCTATGCAAGCTCTAAGGCGAGGAGAGAATTTCCCTAAAATCATTCCCCTTCAGACGTTTCATCCAGCACAATGGTGAGTGAGACAACCACTGCTGCCCTGCAACCCACCCCAATGAGCCTGACCCCCGAATCTGAGGGAACATCCGAAACAATTCATACGGCCGGCACTAGTCACACATCAACGATTACCCATCTATTTAACCGCCTGCAACCCGCCCCAGAGACGGTCGTGTTGCTGCTGGCTATTTTGATTGGCTCAGGGGCAGGAGCTGGGGTGGTATTGTTTCGTTTCCTCACCCAGGTTCTCCACTTTGTGATGTTGGGGGATATTTACGGCTACCTGTCGGCGTGGGGACACTGGACATTAGCCCTGATTCCCCTGTTGGGCGGCCTGATTGTAGGGCTGATGCGGTGGCGTTTACAGGATTTTGGCCCGGGCTTAACGGCCCTAATGGAAACCGTCAAAGAGGGACGGGAACTCGGCCCCCTTAAACCCATTAGCAAAATGTTGGCCGCTGCCATTTCTTTAGGAAGTGGCGCATCCCTTGGCCCAGAAGGCCCCAGCGTGGAAATTGGAGCGAATTTTAGCCTACTGATGGGCCAGGTTTTACAGGTATCCCGTGAACGTTTGCAGTTGCTTTTGGGGGCAGGAGCTGCCGCAGGCCTGGCTGCTGGCTTTAACGCCCCCATCGCTGGGGTGTTCTTTGCCCTGGAAGTCGTTTTAGGAACCACCTTCGCCACCTCAGCAGTGAGCGTTGTGTTACTGGCAGCCGTGGTGGCCGCGTGGATTGCGCAAATTGGTCTGGGATTTCAGCCAGCCTTTTCACTTCCGGCCTATGAAGTGCGGAGTTTGTTGGAACTTCCGCTATATCTGGGCCTGGGTCTTTCAGCCAGCCTTGTCTCCGTGATTTACAAGAAGTTGATGGGGTTCTCCCAACAATCCTTCCATGGACAAGTGGCGGGGCTGCAATGGTTGGCACGGATTCCTCAATCCTTACACCCAGTGATTGGAGGAATTGGGGTTGGGCTAGTTTCCCTGAATTTTCCTGAAATTCTAGGCCCGGGCTATGAAACGGTGGAGTCTATGTTGCAGGATGTGCAATTTTCCTTGCAACTGGTGCTGGCTTTGCTGGTAGTGAAGTTGTTCATGACAGCGCTTAGCTTTGGCAGTGGCTTTGTTGGTGGGGTATTTGCTCCAGCTCTGTTTCTGGGCGCATCCCTTGGTTCGGCCTACGCCAAGATGCTGGCGATCGCCTTCCCCGCGCTTCATCCCTATATGGCTTCCCCTCCTGCCTATGCCATGGTAGGCATGGCCGCTGTGCTGGCTGGCAGTGTCCGGGCACCGCTCACCTCCATCCTGCTCCTGTTTGAACTCACCCACGACTACCGTATTGTGTTGCCCTTAATGGCCGCGGTCGGCCTTAGCGTATGGCTGGTGGAACGGCTGCAACCCGCAGTCGTAATGGACTCGGACGGAGAACAACAGGGTACCTCATTGGACGTGCCCGCTGTCGATCATTCTCCCTCCCTGCGAGTTACCGAGGCCATGTACGAAATGCCTCTGATCTTGCCAGGGGATATATCTCTTCTAGAAGCCGGGCGATCGCTCCTCCATCACAGGAGCCGCTGTGCCCTGGTACTCGGCAACGAGCAACAACTGTCAGGCATCATTACCCTGCATGACATCAACCGTCTAGTTACTCGGCCAGCTGAAGAATTAGCAGAAACTGTTCTTCAGCAACCGCTTGAGCATCTCTGCACGACCGAGGTTGTTTACGCTTATAGTGATGAGTTATTGTCAGAGGCGATCGCCCGCATGGCGACCCGGGGTCTTCACCAACTCCCCGTTGTCAAACGAGAACACCCCGATGTGGTTGTGGGTCTACTGACTCAGGATGACATTAACCTGGCCCAAACCCTGGCTCGCACCCAGGAAGTTCTCCAACCCCACCTGAATTCACAACCTGAACTTGAAAAAGATTTGGCGCTGATCGCAGAATCCGATTAATTCTTTTTAGATTTGTGGCACAAGTTATAGCTATTTTCCCGGCAACGGTAGTGGCAGGACTTATGTATTTTTGCCAGGTGTGGGGCCTTTCACACATCCAACAAAAGTACATCAATCTTGAAAGGGTTGAAATGGCCATTTATTCGATTGACAACATTCTCTATCCATCTCTATGGAGATAGAGCATTACGCAGTGTAGTTAGGATAGTTTATTTTTGAAAAGCTTCGCGACTGAGGCTTCTCAAAAATAAACTTCCTGGTTGTGACTGCATAGTGCTATAAGAGAACATCGACATTGGATTAAATGGTTTATCGAGGATTACTTGGTATATATCAAACGAATGAATTACAACGATAAACCTCTGCCTTGAGACTGTTTTTCTATAGAGTTAGATGCAGTAGAAGCAAAATACTTAACAACAGGAAAAATACAACATAAAATCGAATTCTTGAATGAAAGAATTTCCTGTTGTGAGTCGTTGGGTTGTAACTGTAGCGTTTGCTGTAGTGGCGATCGCCCTCATCTAATAAACCACTCTCTCTAATACTGTTTCTATGGCTGAGTTCACCACACATTAATCGTGGTATTAAACAGTTAGATCCAGCAACCAAAGAAGAACACCAGGCTAAGCCTGGCGCTCTTCTTTGATACCAGCTAGTGCGAAACTGAAGATCCACACTTAAATATGATGATTATTGACTTACCCCACCTATATACAGCATTCAAGCCTATGAGGTACAAGTTATTTTTGTGAGAGCCTCGCTCCGCGAGGCTCTCACAAAAATAGCTGCATTTTATTCAAGCGCAAAGCGCTGTAGAAACTAAACCTTGACATTTTTATTAATAGAAATAAAAATAATAAGGTGTTTCCAGGAATAAGTTTTAAGGAAACTTTTTCTGCCGATTAGATGCAGCTACCCACTCTCTCAATTTTGAGAAATTTGAGGAACAAGATTATTCAAATTTCTGTCTTACCCTTACAAAGAAACTGAAAGGTTATTTTTGAATTCAAAAATCCCCACTTTTCAGAAATTTCTATAAACCCATCAGGAAAGTTTTCATCTTTTTAGCCAGTTTTCCTACAGTCCAGGAATTGATTACTTAACGGCCTAAAGGCTGATTCATTAACGCTTAGATAAGGGCAATCAGGAAACTTCACGCTTACCTCAAGAGGCAAGTTAAGTGAACTGAATGCCTTCGTAAACCGATGCTTTTGGTACCTTTTCATATAACAAAGAGGAGTAAAGAAACATGGCAGACCTGTATGTCTTTGGGGATAGTCTTTCGGATAATGGAAACTTGTTTGATGCGACCGGTAATCTTTTTCCCCCACCTCCTTATTTTGATGGTCGCCTTTCAAATGGCCTCCTTGCGGTTGAATACTTAGACACTCAACTACCAAATTACGAAATTACAGATAACAGCAATCTAGCTTTTTCAGGGGCAACAACCGGAAACTCTAATTCCCTGGATGATGACCTGAATGCAGACCTACCAGGCTTACGAGATCAAATTGATGCCTTTACAGCCTCCGTTGGTACGGGTGACGCAGATCCAACTGATCTGTATCTGGTGTGGGCGGGGCCAAATAATTTTTTAGATCCGCTCAGGGATGAAGCAGCCATCGATCCCGTTGCGCTCATTCGTCAGGGTGCTCTTGATCTCCGGGAGGCAGCAACCCGGTTGTACGACTTGGGAGCTCGGAATTTAGTATTACCCAACATGGTGAATCTGGGGCGTTTACCAGGCACCCGCCAAGTGAGTGCTGATGCCACTGCTGTTAGCCGAGCCTTTAATGCAGCTCTTGCCCTGGAACTTGACAACCTGAGCTTTGATGTTACGCAAGTCGATGTGTTTGCGACAGGAGAGGCGGTCGCCGCCAATCCCAGCAGCTATGGCTTCACCAACATTACGGATCCAGCCTTTCAGCCTCCAAGCCTGCCGGTTTCTAATGCCGATGAGTACTTTTTCTGGGATACCTTCCATCCTACAACCCGAGGCCATGAAGTCCTGGGAAATGCTATCTATCAAACTATCACCGGGGAAATTCCTCCCCTGTCCTTTAACCAAGTACGGGGTACGAATCGTGGAGAAACACTAAGAGGTACTGGTCGTAGAGATAACGTCGATGGCTTTGGTGGAAACGATATTTTGCGGGGACGCGGTCAGGGCGATCGCCTGGAAGGCTGGAATGGAAGCGACCAGATTTTCGGGGACCAGGGGAATGACATTCTTAGCGGGGGTGCTGGAATTGATTTCGTATTCGGCGGCGAGAACAACGACATTGCCTTCGGCGGCAATGATAACGACCGGATTTTAGGCCAGGCCGGTGCCGATATTTTAATTGGCGATCGCGGCAATGATTACATTCGCGGCGGTCTGGGCAATGATTACTTGCTGGGAGGGGAAGGAGACGATACGCTCCTGGGTGAAGATAATAATGACATCCTCAATGGTGGGGTGGGGAATGACTCACTCTCAGGTGGAGCAGGAGGCGATCGCCTGGATGGAGGGGCCGGAGCGGATGTTCTCAGAGGCGGCCTCGGCGCTGATCGATTTGTTGCCCGCCCGGATGGTGGCAAAGATATTATCCGAGACTTCATTCAGGGGCAAGATCGGCTGGATGTATCTAACTTTGGGTTCGACACCTTTGATGAATTGATCGATGAAGTTACCCTGGTTGGCACTACCATCGCCTTCAATACAACCGACTCGGTACGTTTGCTCGGTGTTAGTGCAACAAGCTTGACGGCCGCAGATTTTATCTTCGCTCCCACGGGCTGAGCCAACCATGCCAAAGTCGCCATTTTTTGCGTACAAAGCGGATGAAAGAACGTCTCTAGTGAGCAATTTGCAAGGATGTCAGAGTCAGTTCAAGCTCATCTTCTAAATGCTAGAGCACGCTTTAAAACTGTCTGAAGGGCTAGGTTTGTGTGTGCTTGACGGACGCAAATCTAATCTTTAAAACGGACTCTAGAACCCCGGTGGCCTTGAAAGTGCCGGGGTTCTGAGTTTTTTTAACTCAGCAACTGCGCAAGGTCCCAATTCACGGTAAAACAGAAAAGGACTGTCTTCAAATTTGTTTCACATTTAGGGATAACCCAATCGTCATCATGACTGAGTCCTCTCCCCCTGTGACCGAACAAACCGCTGTAAACTCTGAAGCCGACCGTAGCGCGAAAGCCCGGCAACTGTTGGGGATGAAGGGAGCCACCTCTGGCGATACCAACATCTGGAAAATTCGCCTGCAACTGATGAAGCCCATCACCTGGATTCCTCTCATCTGGGGTGTCCTTTGTGGGGCAGCTTCGTCTGGCCATTACACCTGGAACCTGGAAAACGTTCTTGTTGCAGCAGCCTGCATGCTCATGTCAGGCCCCTTGCTGGCTGGGTATACCCAAACCATCAACGATTTCTACGATCGCCACATCGACGCCATCAACGAACCCTATCGTCCCATTCCATCAGGCGCGATCAGCATTCCCCAGGTAGCCGTGCAAATCCTGGTCCTCCTTTTCGCCGGGATTGGCGTTGCCTATGCTCTGGATCAGTGGGCCGGTCACGAATTTCCTATTTTGACGGCTCTGGCTGTGGGCGGGTCGTTCCTTTCTTACATCTACTCCGCACCCCCTTTGAAGCTGAAGCAAAATGGTTGGTTGGGCAACTATGCCTTGGGAGCCAGCTACATTGCACTCCCCTGGTGGGCAGGCCATGCGCTCTTTGGGGAACTCAACTGGAAGATTGTCGTGCTCACCCTTTTCTACAGCTTGTCGGGGTTGGGGATTGCTGTCGTAAATGACTTCAAGAGTGTAGAGGGCGATCGCCAACTTGGTCTCAAGTCTCTACCCGTGATGTTTGGTATTGAGAAAGCAGCCTGGATTTGTGTGTTGATGATCGACATTTTCCAGGCTGGGGTAGCGGCCTATTTAATGAGCGTCGGGCAAAACCTGTACGCCACGATTCTGCTGCTGTTCATCGTGCCGCAAATCACCTTTCAGGATATGTATTTCCTGCGAAACCCGCTGGAAAATGACGTGAAATATCAAGCCAGTGCTCAGCCATTCCTCGTATTTGGCATGCTAGTAACCGGAATCGCGCTGGGACATGTCGGGGGTTAAAGCCAATCACTCGTTGAGAAGAGAGGGCGGGTACGTTGTACCTGCCCTCTCTTCTTTATCCTGAAGAACACGGGTTCGGAATACGCTGAAATGCCCATTTTGGCGAACACGAAGCCTAGTACGCTGTCGAGAAGTTTTTGAGGGGTCTAAGACCCCTCAAAAACTTCTCAAATTTCATGTTCAAGTCCGGGTTAACCCCACACTTGAACATTGACAGACCACTAGGCCAAACTAGACGTTTTCGAGGGGCACGCGTTGCGCAGCACTCAAAAACGCCCTTAACCTGTCAAAACCTGTAGCAACAGGGAATCAGGACGTTGCCATGATTCCCTGTTGCTACAGTCTACCTAGCAATAGCTATAACTGTGTTTGAGAAGGAATGTTATGCCTAAAATTCCTCTCTTATGTTTTATTTTATACTGGCATATATAGCGTTTACCTAAAATTTAGAAACAAAAGGAGCGAGCCGAAGTAAAATCGCTAGCCTCTCCTTTTATCTCAGCAGCAGGGATCGCCACAACAGACCCAAGCACAGATAGACATTAACTTTCGTAATCTATTCCTATCAGGAAACTTGCCTGTTTCGTCTTGTATCAGACTGGGTACTCTACCAAAAGAAGTGGAAGAGTTCTCTGCCTTAGTGGGCTTACCTTTGATGCAGATGAGTCCAAAACTTTATTTTTCTGGTGTAAAAACTTTTGCAATAATTTATGGTTTTTCCTGAAATGAATCCCCTAAGGTAAGGGTCGTAGCTTAATAACAGCGATTTCGTTAGTCCAATCGTGCCCCTTCACCTGCCCCTGTTTGTCCATAGGCCCAAATCATGACGGTTGTTTTACAGGTTGGAAATCGACAGGTTACTACCGAAGACATTATGCCCCTGCTGGCGGGTTATCGGATGCTGCCGCAACTCCTTCAGGAAGTGCTGGTAGACGAGGCGATCGCCCAGTGGGAGCAAGCTTTAGAAGAGCCTGCGTTTACCCAGGAAGAGGCTGGTGCCGCCCGCAACCAATTCCTGGCCCAGAATCAAATTAATAATGATGAAACTTATCAGGTGTGGCTGACGCGCCACAGCATGACTCCCCAGCAGCTAGAAGCACTGGCGATTCGCAATTTACGTATAGAAAAGTTTAAAGAAGCGACCTGGGGACCGAAACTGGAGTCCTATTTCCTAAATCGAAAAGCTAGCCTGGATCGAGTCATCTACTCACTCATCCGCACTCAAGACGTGGGGATCGCTCAGGAGCTTTATTTTCGGATTCAGGAAGGCGAACAGACTTTTGCAGAGCTGGCTCGCACCTATTCCCAGGGACCAGAAGCTCAAACCGACGGCCTGATTGGCCCGGTTGAACTGAGCGTGCCTCACCCGACCCTGGCCCAGATGCTCTCTGTGAGTCAACCTGGGCAGCTCTGGCCTCCTACCCGGATTGGGGAATGGATGGTTATTGTGCGGCTAGAGCGCTTTATTCCAGCACAGATGGATGACAACATGCGCCATCGCTTGCTGAACGAACTCTTTAGTACCTGGTTAGAGGAACAACTCGGCCATCTAACCGCTGCCCTGTCGGCAAATTCTGCCCGTCCTCAAGAAGCCCCTTCTGCCTTAACTGACGCATGACTTATACCCGAGATACCATCCAAGAATTCCTAACGACGGTCGCGCCATTTAACCAGCTTTCCGAAGCAGCGATCGCCCAATGCTCCCAGCAGTTCCGGATGCTGCGCTATCGGATGGGGCAAGCGATTGTGGTGCGCGATCGCTTACCCGGCCAGGTTACCATCCTCTACGAAGGCACCGCCCGCAGCCTGGGATATGACCCGCGGACCAAGCGCCCCGTTACCCTGAAGCTGATGCAGCCAGGGGATGTGTTGGGTTGGTTGGGCTTGATCCGGGGTATCCCTTGTGAGACGGCGATCGCCTCCGATGAAACCCTGTGCCTGGTGATTTCAGCCCAGGACTTTCTCAATCTTCTGAAGCAGCATCCAACCCTGGATCAAAACTTCCGTGGCCAGTGCGCTCAGCTTGAGCTGTTTGACTTGCTAGGCGAAGAGTTGAACCGTCAGGCCGATGGGACTGCCAACCTGAAGGAAATCACGGATGCCGCTCTGCCTCTAGCCACGGTGCAGACCCTTCCTCCCGGGCTGGTCGATGTCACACGGGTAGATCGGCGATACCTCTGGCTCGTCAGTAGCGGTACGATTGAGAACTTCCCCGTGGGCAGCCGCCTTTACATTAGCGATGCCCTGACATCGGTACAGGTCTCCGGAAACGAGCCGGCCCGACTAATCGGCGTCCCCCAATCCTTTCTGAACCCCTCTGCACCTAACCGTCCAACAGAGCCCATCTCCATTGCCGATGCCGAGGAGGATCTGGCCATTCCCGTAGATGCGACCGTGGAAGTGCCCTACGCTCCCGATCGCCCCGCTGAGTATGAGCCCGTTGGCTTCATTGAAGCCGACAAACTGCCCAAATACCCCTTTGTGCGGGGCCGAGGTGAACTGGATGGCGGCATGGCCTGCTTCCAGATGCTATGTGAGCACATGAACTTGCCCTTCCGGCGAGATGTCGTGCGTCGGGTATTGGCCGCTCAGCTCGACCGCTCCGAAATCCTATCGTTGGATGTGTGCGGAGCCGTTTCTGAGCTGATGGGACTGACGGCGCAGTTAATTATGATTCCGGCGCAGGCGATCGCCCGTGTCGAAGCCCCTGCGATGGTGCGCTGGCAAGATCAACTGGTGCTCCTTTACAGCGTTACCGAGAAGGAAATGGTGGTTGCCGTTCCCGATCGTGGCATCCGCAAGATGAAGCCGGCCGACTTCACCGACTCCTGGGGCGAACAGGGGGAAGTGCTCCTGCTAAAGACCACCAAGCAGTCTCCCCAAAAGCGGTTCAACCTGAAATGGTTCTTACCCTCCATTCAGAAACATAAGAAGGTGTTGGTCGAGGTATTGATCGCCTCCTTCTTTGTCCAACTGTTTGCTCTGGCTAACCCGTTGATGATTCAGGTGATCATCGACAAGGTAATCGTCCAAAACAGCATCGACACCCTGAACGTTTTAGGGATCTTCTTGCTGATACTGGCACTCTTCGAAGCCGTTCTCACAAGCCTGCGAACGTACCTATTTGTCGATACCACCAACCGCATCGACATGGCTCTGGGCTCGGAGATTATTGATCACCTGTTGCGTCTACCCCTGCGCTACTACGAGAAGCGCCCTGTGGGTGAACTGTCTACGCGTATCAACGAGCTGGAAAATATTCGGAGCTTTTTAACGGGGACAGCGCTTACCGTGGTGCTGGATGCCGTGTTCTCGGTCATCTATATTGCGGTCATGTTTGTCTATAGCTGGCTGCTGACACTGGTAGCGTTGGCAACTGTGCCGCTGTTCATTGGCTTAGCGGTAATTGCATCCCCCATCATTCGGAACCAGTTGCGGGTGAAAGCCGAGCGCAACGCTGAAACCCAGTCCTACCTGGTCGAGGTGGTCGGGGGTATTCAAACGGTAAAAGCCCAGAATATGGAACTACGGGCTCGCTGGCAGTGGCAACAGCGCTACGCTCGCTATGTCAGTGCAGGCTTTAAGACGGTGTTAACGTCTACCACCGCTGGATCGGCCAGTAACTTCCTGAACCAACTATCGGGTTTGCTGGTGCTTTGGGTGGGGGCCTACTTGGTGTTGAAGCAGGAACTCTCCCTGGGTCAGTTAATCGCCTTCCGAATCATTGCCGGTTATGTGACCAGCCCGCTGTTGCGTCTGGCTCAACTTTGGCAAAACTTCCAGGAAGTCGGCCTCTCCATTGAGCGTTTGAGCGACATCGTTGATTCTTCCCCTGAAGCGGATGAGAAGGATCGCCTGAACATTCCCATGCCTCCGATCAAAGGGACGGTTACTTACGAGAACCTATCCTTCCGCTTTAACCCCAGTGGGCCGCTGCAACTCAACAACATTAACCTGGAGTTTCCTCGGGGCGCGTTCGTCGGGATTGTGGGCCAGAGTGGTTCCGGTAAGAGTACCTTGATGAAGTTGTTGCCTCGACTCTACGACCCAGAAATGGGACGTATCCTGATCGATGGCTACGACATCAGTAAAGTAGAACTTTACTCCCTGCGTCAGCAAATCGGGATTGTCCCCCAGGACACCCTCTTGTTCGACGGCACCATTCAGGAAAACATTGCCCTGAACGCTCCAGATGCCTCCGCTGAAGAAATTATTGAGGCGGCGCAAGTGGCTGTAGCCCACGACTTCATCATGGGTCTACCCAATGGTTACAACACCCGGGTTGGGGAACGGGGTGCTTCCCTTTCGGGGGGACAGCGGCAACGGATCGCGATCGCCCGCACCGTTATGCAAAATCCCCGACTGCTGATCATGGACGAGGCCACTAGCGCCCTCGACTATGACTCCGAACGACGAGTGTGCCTTAACCTGGCTGATGCATTTAAAGGGCGTACGGTGTTCTTCATCACCCACCGACTCAGCACCATCCGCAACGCCGATCTGATTCTGATGATGGATAAAGGCTCCGTGGTCGAGATGGGTACCCACGACGAGCTTATGAAGATCAAAGGGCGTTACTACTGTCTGTTCCAGCAGCAGGAGTTGACCAGCTAGAATACACTGCCCCCATGTACTTATCAACATTGCCAGCTCAAGCGCGGTGGGACGGATAGCCGTACTGGAAAGCGGGAAAGGCGATCGCAATCCTCACTCCTCCACCGGGAACGCTGACTACACAATGCTAAGGAAAGATGAAGAGATAGCCAGTTGTCATGAGTCTAGTGAACCTACACGCTAGACTAATGACGACTGGGACGATGAACTTTAGCTCCTCCCCAGAACCATGAAGCAACTTCAAACCCAAAACGGAAACGGTGCCCCCAACGGAAATTCCCAAAATGGGGGTTCGAATGGAACTACCGCACGGCCCCTGGTCATGCCGGTTAATGGGGATGCCCCCATGGGCGATGAGGGAGCACGCACTCCCCATAAACCCAAGCCTGCTCCCTATGACCAGGCAGTAATACTTCAACAGCCCTCGGTATGGTCACGTTCGATCGTGTGGGCCATCGTGGGCGTCAGTAGCTTTGCTGTGCTGTGGGCAGGGTTAGCCAAGATTGAGCAAGCTGTGCCCGCCCAAGGGCAGCTTGAACCCCAGGCCTCTGTACAAGCCATTCAGGCTCCCGTTGGTGGAGTTGTGAAAGAAATTTTGGTTGAGGAAGGCGACCAGGTGAAAAAAGGCCAGGTGCTGATTCGCTTTGATCCCACCGCAGCGGCCGCGCAATTACGTTCCCTGGAACAAATCCGCGATTCCCTCCTTCAGGAAAATGCCTTCTATCGCAGTCAGATGAGCGGTGTAGCAGCGCCTACATCCGTTGCGGCAACTATTCCTCCCCAGGTTTTAGCTCTCACCACTAATCGGGCCGGCCTGCTAGAAGAAAACCGGATGTACCGCGCTCAATTAGGTTTAGCTCCGGGTGAAAACTTAAGCCCAGAACAGGTTGCCCGTTTGCAAGCGGGGCAACAGGAAGCCACCTCCCGCACGGCCGCAGCTCAACTCGAAGTTGCTCAGCTCCGGCAGCAGCTAGTCCAGGCCGAAAGCCAACTCGCGGTGGCTCGTGAGACAGCCGCTATCGATGAGAACATTCTGGGGGACATTGCGCCTCTGGTAGAAGAAGGTGCGTTAGCCCGAATTCAGGTGTTGCGGCAGCAGCAGGAAGCCATGAAGGGCCAGGCTGAGGTAACACGTTTGGAGCAAGAGGCAGGCCGCTTGCGCGTACAAATTGCCCAGGCTCAAGAAAAGCTTTCAAATACGGTCGCCCTCACCAGTACGGATCTGCTCTCGAAGATCGCAGAAAACGAAAAGCAAATTGCTAACATCGATAGCCAGATCAACAAGGTTATCGTTGAAAACGATAAGCGGGCTGCTGAAATTGATAGCCAGCTCAGTCAGACCAAGCTGACTCTGGAGTACCAGGAGTTACGGGCTCCCGTAGATGGCACAGTGTTTGATCTGAAGGCAAAGGGTATTGGATTTGTCGCCAACAATCAGGAACCTATCCTGAAGGTTGTACCTGCCAATGGTCTGGAAGCTGAAGTTTATATCACAAACCAGGACATTGGTTTTGTGAGGGAAGGCATGGAAGTCGATGTTCGGGTTGACTCCTTCCCCTTCAGCGAATTTGGAGACATTAAAGGGGTCGTTACCCAAATTGGTGATGATGCTCTGCCTCCTGATCAGCTTCATCAGTTCTACCGCTTCCCTGCAAAGGTTGAACTGAATAGCCAAACCCTGGAGGTTGACGGCAAAGAATTGCAGTTGCAATCTGGTATGTCGGTTTCGGCTAACATCAAAATTCGTAAGCGTTCAGTGCTTAGTATCTTCACTGACATGTTTACCCGTAGTCTGGATCCAATTCAGAATGTTCGGTAAATCCAAATGAAAAGAGGGGGTGGATTGCATATCCACCCCCTCTTTTTTAATACTTATCTAACCTGATTCATCAAATGGATGCAATGTCTCATGCTGTATCCATCACATTAATCCTGTTTCATTCGGGCTTTAGCGGTAAACCGCCAGCGATCGCATCTCCAATCGAAATGCCCCTGGCGTGAATCGTGGATTAAGTTCCCCATCATATTCAAACTTGCTAAGCATGAGCTGAAATGCATAGATTTGAGAGGTATCGAGGGGGCGATCGCTTACCGTTTTTGCTCGGAAAACCGCGACGAACTCTCGGAATGGTAGCCGAATCGTTTGCCATTCCCCAGCAGTCGTATCGAAGGAATGAGCGTGGGCAACACCATCCCACCGTTCCTCTCCTCGGATGAAAAGCTTATAGCGATTGCCATCTCCCCGGACTTGTAGTTCTACTCCATTCCAACCTGACAAATCCAATGGACGCTCAAAGTTTCGAGTGCGAATTGATGAGAATCCTCCCGAGTTAGCGGTGGAAACATCCCCAGTAAAAAGTAGAGCACTATCGCCTACCTGCGCCCGACTCTGGCTGACGCCACCCATCACCACATCATCTAGAGCTCCCCACATACCTACCTGCGTAAAGACATCCTGGGAAAAGTCTATTAATGTCTGGGCTGCCATTGTTTCTGAAGGGGATTGGGGCTTTGCACGGTAGAAGAGGGGCGATCGCCATACCCTAACCATTGCTGCAGCAAGGGGCAGCCTTTGAGAAAGGGAATGGCATCAAAGAACCAGAGAGTTTTGATAAATCGACCTGGGTCCCACCGTTGAGAATTAGGTTGTGTCATGATCTGGGGCCATCCTATACTGCAACTTTTTTATTGATTTTGAATGTGCTTTGCACATTCAAAATCAATAAAAAAAGAGGGGAGAAGCTCCCCTCTTTTCAGCTTAACAAGTTCGCTTATTCCGCTGCGCCGACGGGTTCTTCTTCCGCCACCGCATCGATTTCTACGTCTTCTTCAACAACCAGGTCAGCGGGTTGTTGAGCCTGGAGCATCTTCTCACGGTAACGAGTGGCCATCTCTTCAGCCTTGTCGTATACCAGTTGAGGATTCTTCACCATATCACCGGGCTCGGGTTCCAACTGCTTGGTAGACAGCGAGATCCGACCGCGATCGGCATCCAGATCGATGATCATGACCTTAACTTCATCATTCACATTGAACACACTGTGGGGCGTATCGATGTGATCATGGGAGATTTCGGAAATGTGCAGCAGGCCGCTGACACCGCCGATATCAATGAAGGCACCATAAGGCTTCAGACCCCGAACCGTACCCACTACCACCTCATAAAGTTCGAGGCGGTTCATCTTACGCTCAACCAGCGCACGACGATGGCTGAGTACTAAGCGGTTGCGATCTTCGTCCACTTCCAGGAACTTGAGGGGCAGTTCTTCGCCCACCAGGTCTTCCTTCGGTTTCCGGGTGCTAATGTGGGAACCAGGGATGAAGCCGCGCAGCCCTTCGATCCGTACCAGTGCACCACCTCGGTTGGTAGCGAACACGCTGGAACGAACGGTTGCATCTTCAGCCTTCAGTTGCCGTACCCGTTCCCAAGCGCGCATATATTCGATGCGGCGGATGGAAAGGGTCAACTGGCCTTCTTCGTTCTCGTCGGACAGGATATAAAACTCGCGAGTCTCATTGGACTGGAGTACCTCTTCCGGAGCTTCGATCCGATTAATCGACATTTCCTGGATCGGGATGTAGGCGGCAGTTTTAGCACCAATGTCAATCAGTGCCCCTCTGGGTTCGAGGCTAAATACTGTCCCTGCAACGATATCGCCAGGGGAGAAATGATAATCGTATTTGTCGAGAAGGGCAGCAAAATCCTCGTGAGTAAAACCAATATCTGCTTTTTGCTGATTGACCATGCTAACGTTTCCTAGACTTTGTCTCCGTAGGGATTTTCTCCTGTCTATGCGTGGCTAGACATCGCGGGCAAACCTCAGCAGCACCTACCTTTACCCTTGATCAAGGCACAGGCAGAATGCGTCTAATGTAATGATTAACCCTGGAAGATATATCATACCCCAATTAAATGCATCCGGAATACCCCCTTAACGGGGTAAGTTTTTCAAGAAATTTGAGGTTATGCTGAAAAATTTCTTTTTAGAGCTCTATATCCCGATTCCATACGAAGAAGGGGAGCTTTGCTCCCCTTCTTCGTAACCTGAGTTCGGGTTAAGAGCGTTTTTGAGTGCCACGCGTTGCGCGGCACTCAAAAACGCCCATTTTGGCGTGTGCTTTGCGCACGCCAAAATGAGCACTTCAGCTTATCCCGAACTGAGGTTTTGTATGGAATCAAGATATTACTACCAGGCCGCGGGGGAAGAGGGGACTTCGCGATCGCCCACCCCATTCTGGCTTTTGGACGAAACCTCCGACGAATCTAAATCTCGCTCAGGCCTTTGCTGGCTTGTACTTTCGAGGTGATTCAGGGTTTCTACAAAATCTCGAATCCCCTTGAATTGACGATAGACCGAAGCAAACCGAATATAGGCTACTTCATTAACATGTTGCAGGCGGTCTAATACCAGTTCACCGATTTCGTTACTGGGAACTTCTCGCACAGCCCGTTGCTGAAGTTCAGCTTCGATTTCATCTACGAGCGGTTCTATATCAAGCGTAGAGACGCCTGTTTTTTCGCAAGCATGCATAATACCTCGGAGCAGTTTGGAGCGATCGAAGGATTCGCGATCGCCGTTCCGTTTGATCACCGTAACGGGGACAAACTCGATCCGCTCATAGGTCGTAAACCGACGATTACAACTTAGACACTCTCGCCGTCGCCGCACACTCTGCCCCGACTCCGCAGAGCGAGATTCAAGTACTCGGTTATCTGGAAATTGACAGAACGGACAGCGCATTTGTAATAACCCCTGGAAGAAGCCAAGTTGAGCGATTCTAATAAAGCAATGGGGAAGGGCTCGAACGAATCACCGAAATTATATAGATCAAAGAGCCAAAGTGTTAACCTTTGGCTCTGTCATAGTACTGCAATTTATTGAAATGGATACTCAATTTTAACGAATGAGTACCGTCGAAAAAAAATCCTATTTTTTGGTAATCCGGGGGGGTTCACGGAAGGCGATCGCAAAGAACAGGGTGGCGATCGCAGCCGTCAACAACAGAACGTAGATAATGCTTTCCATGTCAGACTCTCCTGTGCTGCTGAATAGAAATCTGCAAAAAGGGTTGATCTTTCGTGTGCATTGCACACGAAAGATCAAATGAGACTGTCTTAGACAGCTTCCTTACGGCGGGTGGACTTGTCACCCACTTTCTGGAAGTAACCCCATTCCACTTGCTCTTCTGCAAGGTCGGGGTCTACACCAGCGAACACGTCGCGGAACAGGGTACGAGCCCCATGCCAGATGTGACCGAAGAAGAACAGCAGAGCAAAGACAGCATGACCGAAGGTAAACCATCCACGAGGGCTGGTACGGAATACACCATCAGACTCATAGGTTTCCCGGTCAAATTCGAACACTTCACCCAACTGTGCTTTACGGGCAAACTGCTTAACCTCAGCGGGGTCGTTGAAGGTTTGACCATTCAGCGCACCACCATAAAGGGTTGCACTGACACCAACCTGCTCAAAGCTGTACTTCGATTCCGCACGACGGAAAGGAATATCAGCCCGAATCACACCGTCAGAATCCGTCAGGATAACGGGGAAGTTTTCAAAGAAGTTAGGAATACGACGAACGGTCAGCTCGCGGCCTTCCTTATCTTTGAACACGGGGTGACCCAACCAGGCTACGGGCAGACCGTCACCTTTAATCATGGGGCCAGTGCGGAACAGACCACCCTTCGCAGGGTTATTGCCCACATAGTCATAGAAGGCAAGCTTCTCAGGAATCGCAGCGTAAGCATCTTCTAAAGAAGAGCCATCCGCCAGATCCGCTTTCACACGGCGATCGATTTCTTGCTGGAAGTAGCCGCTATCCCACTGATAACGGGTAGGACCAAACAGTTCGATCGGGGTGGTAGCACTGCCATACCACATGGTTCCAGCTACCACGAAGGCAGCAAAGAACACAGCGGCAATACTGCTAGACAGCACCGTCTCGATGTTACCCATCCGCAGAGCCTTATAGAGACGCTCCGGTGGACGCACCGTCAGGTGGAACAGACCCGCAATAATTCCGACGACCCCAGCGGCGATGTGGTGGGCCACAACACCCCCTGGGTTGAAGGGGTTAAACCCTTCTGGCCCCCAGGCCGGAGCAACCGGTTGAACGGAGCCTGTTAATCCGTATGGATCTGACACCCACATCCCAGGCCCAAATAGACCGGTCAGGTGGAACGCTCCAAAGCCGAAGCAGAGAAGCCCAGACAGAAACAGGTGGATACCAAACATCTTAGGCAGGTCCAGAGCAGGTTCCCCGGTACGGGGGTCTCTGAACAGTTCCAGATCCCAATAAACCCAGTGCCAGCAGGCAGCCAGGAACAGGAGACCGGACAAGACAATGTGAGCAGCGGCAACACCTTCGAATGACCAGAAGCCAGGGTTCACACCAGTTTCACCCGTAATGCTCCAGCCACCCCAGGAGCCCGTCACACCCAGACGAGACATAAAGGGTAAAACAAACATCCCCTGACGCCACATGGGATTCAGCACAGGGTCGCTGGGGTCGAAGATCGCCAGCTCATAAAGAGCCATAGATCCTGCCCAACCGGCGACCAGAGCGGTGTGCATCAGGTGTACAGCAATCAATCGCCCGGGGTCATTCAGAACGACTGTGTGTACGCGATACCAGGGTAGTCCCATCGACTACGCTCCTCCTAAATTCAATGATTTCAACGCCTTCTTGAGCCTTTATTTATGTAAGCTGCCAGATACTAGTAAGACTACCAGAATCAGGCATTCCTAAAGTTGCCCGTCTGTACATAAAGTTCTTTACCTCTCTGTAGAGGCTCTAAACCTTCGACAGCTTGACGGTACGTTGTAAAAATGAAAGTGTATGAAAAAGTGTAACTAGCGTTCATACTTGAATGCAAGTGCGCCGTTGAAGTAGAGGATGGTATTTTTTCCCATGTCGAATCTTCAAAGTTCCGAAACCGAGTCGCTGCCTACGGAAGGGACGGCAGTGGAGGAAACACCCGTAATTATGGAAAAACCTCAGACCAAGCCCGCAGGAAGTCCTTCAATTAAGTTTCTTAAAGAAGATAAGGAAGTCGTAGCGGCCAGTGGGGCCAATCTTCGCTTGCGAGCGTTGGAGAATGGCATCGACCTCTATACTTTCATGGGCAAGATGATGAACTGCGGTGGTTACGGCCAATGTGGCACTTGCGTCATTGAAGTGGTAGAAGGGATGGAAAACCTATCTCCCCGCACGGATGTTGAGAATCGTAAACTCAAGAAAAAGCCAGACAATTATCGACTGGCCTGCCAAACCCTGGTAAATGGCCCAGTGACCGTGAATACCAAGCCCTAAACAACCTTTTTCAGAAGTCAGAATATCTCTGGCTTCTGAAAAAGATTCAGATAAAAACTCTCAGTTGCCAGTGACGGCGCACTCGGTGATATTCTGGAACGTAGTTTTGATTCACAAGATTTAGGTTGGGAGGCTGGGTTCAATGCCTGTTAATGATTTGGGTTTTGTAGCAAGTCTTTTGTTTGTACTTGTTCCGACCGTTTTCTTGCTAATTCTTTACATTCAAACTGCTAGCAAGCAAAGTGACAGCTGATCAATATTGGGGGCACTGTTGAGAAGTGCCTGCTTCGGAATTTATTTGCAATTTTGCTGAATATGGGTTTAGTAGGGTTGGTCTTGAGCTAACCCTTTTTTGTGCCAAAAAGAGGGAATGCGAAAGTTGCTCTCACTCTACTCTTTTTGGGCTGGGCTTCGCTTTAAGGAGATTTCCAACAATGAAATTATCCCCAGGATGTTGGTGCTTTGCCCGCTTCGCGGGCAAAGCACCAACATCCTGGATAAATTCTTATGCAGAAACCTCCTAAGAACATTGAGAACCATCCGAACAAGTGTAGGGTTGGCTGTTACGTTCCCAGAAAACGCGATCGCGATATCCCTGAATTCCTCGATTCTGATTTGCCAGGTGCAGGCGTTTCTCCGCTAAGCAGGAATAATATTCGTCAATTTCGATGCCGATGAAGTGACGATCGAGTTTCTTGGCAACAACAGAGGTGGTGCCCGAGCCAAGGAATGGATCGAGCACTACAGCCCCAGAAGGTGTGCTAGCAAGAACCAGTTTGGCGATCAGTTTTTCAGGTTTTTGGGTGGGATGGTCGGTGTTTTCGGGCATTGACCAGAAGGGTACTGTGATGTCCGTCCACAAATTAGAGGCCGCAGTCAGGCGAAAATTACCGTGTGATGTGCGTTTCCAGTCCTTTGGGTTGCCGCTTGCGTCGGTGTAAGGCGCGATCACGCGTCGCTGCAACCTCACAGCCTCCGGATCGAAATAATAGTTAGACGACACCGTACAGAACCAGATATCTTCAGCGTTATTTTTCCAGTTAGACCGGGCAGCGCGGCCCTTTTCCCGCTCCCAGGTAATGCGATTGCGAATCACTAAATAATGGGACGCGACTTCATAAATGGCTAAGGAAGATTGCCAATCTCCACAGATATAAACCGATGCCGTTGGTTTTAGTACTCGCATGAGAGGCGTAAACCAGGTTTCGATCCACTCCCGGTAATCAGTCAGGGGTTTACGGCGGGTAGCCTGTTGGCGAAAGCGCTTCGTGAGGTTATAAGGCGGATCAATCACCAACAAATCGACAAATTGATTGGGAAGCCAGGGCAACACATCCAATAAATCCTGGCAAATTGTACGGTTGAGAATTTCATCAGCAGAGGCGGGCTGATGCAACGTTAGGAGCCGTTGACGATAGTGCGATCGCTCCTCATCCGTCAGTTTCAATGTGCGGTTACGTGGCGCGGGAGATTTAGCAGTCAAGGTGAATGCAGCGGGTTGGGTCTAACAAACGATAGAGCAAAAAATCTGAAGCGAACAATTTTCTTTAATGTGTTGAATTTTGCGTGCCCGGAGCACACGCAAAATTCAACAGGAAAGGGTTATTCAAACCTCTGACGCTGAGATGACCATTGGCGCAGAGAGTAGGTGTTGTTTTGACGCGTAATCAGAAGAGGAAGCGGGTTGTCTGGGGTGTTCGCGATCGCCAACATCTGCTGGCCCGCATTACGGCTCAGTTCGCTATAGACCAACTTACCCTCGGGAGAAAAGACAAGGGTTCGGGGAGAGGTCGGAGAAGTCGTTGAATTCTCTTGCTGCAAATTCAAAATGGTCTCCATCTGACCATCCCCGGTTAAGTCGATAGAGTTCACCAGCCAGGAACCCTGTTCAAAAAAGGGAGCGTCTCCTTCCCGCACTTCATTATCTGTGGATAGGTTGGAATGAGCCTGAAGTTCCGTGCGCAATTCCTGAGCCAGCGTTTCGGCCGCCGCCGGATTTTGGAGAGCCAGATCTTGCAGGCGAGTGCTGCCTCGCGGATTTTGCCAGGTGAAGGCGGCACTGGTGTAGGCCAGTAATGGGCTAGAGGGAGCATCCGTGACGGGTTCTCCGGAAGCCAGCAGCTCAATTACACCGTTACTCCAGCGCAGAGCCCGAACAACCACCGAACGGTTTTGAGGTTCTCCGGCTAAATCCCAAGCGACCAGTTGCAGGTTCGATTCCTGAAGGAAACCCAACTGATTCCACAGGTAGCGAGGGGTAACGGTGGGTCCGAGGAGAGAAGGAAAGGGCGATCGCTCCCATCCCTGACCCTGATAGACCCCCACAAGCTGGATCCGATACCACTGGGTCGCCGCCTCTGGGTCAGGTGGTGTGCCATTGGGCTGTTGCCAGTTGCGTGGATCAGGAGAAGAAATGGGAGTAGCGGTACCGTAAAACCGATTGGCTACCGCAGGCTGTTCGGTCTGATTCAGCAGGGTTTCATCAAGCTGTTGGAGAATGCGACGGTTTTGAGAATCGAGGGATCGGTTGACCAGGGTAGTCCCAGACTGCCCTTGGAGCCAGGCGATCGCCGCCCCTCGCCCCTGCCGCATATATTGCATGAGACTGGCCCACTGCCGTACTGCTGTGCGATCGCGGCTGAGCCGTGCTGCCGTGTTGACCCGTTGCCACAATTGGCGAGACTCCGGGCTCAATAGCCGGGTTACCTCATCCCCATCTTTGAGCCCTTTCATCAAAGCATCCCAGGCCAGTTCCCAACGACCATCAATCACTTGAGCCATCAGCTTTTCACTCGGATTAGCCCAGTCGCGGTCCGCATTTTTCTGGGTGACATCGGCGTGCAGCTTCACCACATCTAGTTGAGCTTGAGCATAGGCGGGCCAACGCTTACCCCACCGCTCTTTCATCGAGCTGAGCACTTCCTGGGCTGGAGACCAGAGGCCCTGGCGGGCCAGCAATAATGCATTGTCGTAGCCAGAACTATCAATGGGAGTCTGCTGAAGAGAAATCTCATTCAGCCGAATAGGTTGTTCGCGGGTAGCTGTGGCTAACTGATAAACCCGAAAGCTTGGCTCTAGACCAATGGTCTGATCAATTAATAACTCCGGACTACCCCCGCCTGTAATGGGCTTCCATTGAGGCATTTGACCAGCAGGGCTGGTCCAAGGCAGGACCAGTCGCAATTGCCGCCAGCGGGGATCGTACCAGCCGACATACCCGAATCGGATGCGATCGCGCCCCGGTTGATATACCCCACTCAGAGTAAACCAAACACCTCCGTTAGAAGGGGCATTCGAGAACGGTTCCAGGGCGTCCATCGGCAGTGCACGGTCAGAGCCCGGTCCTGCTGCGGTGACCTGTACCAGAGGAGCCGTTACGAAAAATTCGTCCGGGCCGTCAATGGGAAGGCGATCGCCTAAACGGTATCGAGCATCTCGGCCCGGCTCCCGATGATAAACTCGCAATTCTTGAATACGGTTACAGGAAGCAGCCTCCTGGCAACCTGAAGGTCGCCCCAAAACTGGAATCAGCAAATCTCCATCTCTAGCACCGTTGGCATCCCCAGCCAAGTTCAAAGGTTGGCCTAGCATCAAACCATCTTCTTCAGCCAACGTTTTAAGTTCTGTTAGCGTTTTGGGTGCATCCCGTTGGTAACGTTCGGCCTCACGGCTCCATTCGGGAAACATCCAACTCAACCATCCTACAGAACCCGGGTTCACGACCAGCTGAAGGGCAACCCATCCTCCACCAAACACCAGGGCTCCAGCCCCTGTCCACAGCAAGCTGACAAGTATGGCCGAAATTAGCGCATTCCGCTTACTGTAATCCTTAGGAATCACCATCATGCGAATGCGAGAGGTGGTATCCGTAGGCTCGGGTTCTAGATCCGGCTTGCCTTCAAAAAATTCTGAGGTGGAAGGTTGATGATGCTGAGAAACCAGTACCTGCACCCGAGGGCGAGGAGGACTGATCTCAGGGTTAGGTCCCTCAGGTGGGGATGTTGCGCGTCCACGGCGCGACTGCACCCACAGCTTCACCCGAGGTGAACCGGGGGATGCAGGGGCAGGAGAAGGCGTTGTTTTAGACGTTCGGCTTTGCCGTTTAGAAGCATTTCGCCGACCAGGGCTCCACATGGGTAGCAGTAACGAAAGAACGAATTCTAGAAAAACACCCTCAGTGAGAACACCGAAAGGCCATAATTCCTAGCCCATTCTACGCGGAGATTTTGGAATGGCGGGATGTTTTTGTTGAGAACGCCGGAATTCTTACTTCTGGAATATTTCAGCTCCTTCAGGACTTACGCTCCGCTATCCGTAGTGTATTTGTGTTATGGGTGGGGGGCGAAGCACCCCACCCATAACACAAATGCGTAAGTCCTATCCCGCCATCACCGTCGAGAGATCCGATTGAAGGGTAGAGGGTTCTTGGAACTCCCAGACCTGGCCGTCTAGCGCTATTTGCTCAATTAAGCTAGCCAATCGCAGCGCCTTCAGCGCTTGCTCACCGCCAACAGAAGGTTGGTCTCCCCCCCGAACACAATGAACAAAATGTTCTAACTCCGCGTGGAGGGGTTCGATGTTGCTGGTGTGAACCTTTTCAATCAAACCATCCTGGCGATAAAGCACTTGACCATAATCTGTGCGGTAATTGGCGGTGGTTTGGCGATGGATTAGAATTTCGTTGTTGAGGAAATCTGCCTCGGTCAAGGAATTACGACAGTGAGCCGTAATCTGACGAATTTTACGGTGGGTTACCTTGCTGGCGGTCACCGTTGCAACGATGCCGTTCGCAAACGCCAGGTGAGCAGTTACGTAATCGAGGTGGCCCGAGTCAGAGGCACGGCTTCCGGCGGCGGTGAGTTTTACCACCGGGGCAGCAGCCAGCTCCAACAGCAGGTCAATATCGTGAATCATTAAGTCAAGTACCACCGATACATCATTCGCCCGGTTAGAATAAGGGCTCATGCGGTGAGCTTCTAAAGCCAAAATTTGCTCGGTCTTGAGCACCTTGCTCAATTCTTGAAAGGCCGGGTTGAAGCGCTCGATGTGGCCCACTTGAAGGATGCAGTTCGAGGCAGCAGCAGCATTGACAAGGGATTCAGCTTCAGCAATGCTGGCAGCGATGGGTTTTTCAATAAGCACATGTACCCCAGCTTGTAAG
Source organism: Leptolyngbya sp. PL-A3 (assembly GCF_039962325.1). Classification (NCBI taxonomy): domain Bacteria; kingdom Bacillati; phylum Cyanobacteriota; class Cyanophyceae; order Leptolyngbyales; family Leptolyngbyaceae; genus Leptolyngbya; species Leptolyngbya sp. PL-A3. The sequence goes on along the minus strand of NZ_JAMPLB010000003.1, from coordinate 236,543 downwards.
CAGGTCATTCCAACACTGTGGTGGAGGCGCGTGGGAACTGCAATACAGACGGCATCTACGTGGTCTAAAAGGTCAAGATAATCCTCAAAAAACCTGACACGGTACTTACTGGCGGTATCGAGCCCCCGCTCAACGTTGACATCGGATACACCGACCAGTTCGACGTCTTTCAGCAAGCTGAGAACGCGAGTATGGTGCTGCCCCATATTCCCCACACCAATAACCCCCACGCGAATTGGCTCTAGCGGGGGGCGATGGGGAGAACTGGTACCCGTGCTATTCTCTCTGTTTTGCACGCCTGTTACACTCCTACACCAGAATTGAGGATGAGTCTCATTGGAGCCGCCCAACAGCTAAGAAGACGGTCTTTGCTGTTACTTTCTGCAAAGCTGCTTGCTAAAAAAGGTGCCGGTTCGTCACACAACGTAAACAATCGCTCACGATTATCATATCAATCGATCTGATGATCGGATTGGATTATGGGCTGAGGAAAGTTTATTTACCATGACCATCGTCTTTAACTTCCTTATTGGAAGCCGGAAGCCGAATCCACTGACAGGGACGTGTGGCAGTTTCTTGCCCGTCCTGACAGGGCGCATCCTCGACGCCCAGACACGGCATACCCATTTTTGTAGTGTGACCTAGAGGAAGGCCAGCTTACCTCTACCTAAAACTGGATCTTTTCCCTTAGTTTTACGGGAATTCTTGCGATAATAAATTTAGACTTGGAGGCTGAATCCAGATGCCATGCCCTTAACAGTCTTAGTGGTAGATGATGACTTGGGAACCCGGCTCTCGATTAGCGATTATCTTGAACTAACGGGCTACCTGACATTGATGGCGGAGAACGGCGAGCGAGCCCTGAAGCTAGTCGAGGAATATCGCCCCCATCTTTTGGTGACTGATATTGCCATGCCCCGCATGGATGGGTTTGAGCTAGTTCGGCAGATTCGCCAGAAGCCGGAGTTTCGCCTGCTTCCAGTGGTGTTTTTGACGGCTCATCACGAAACCGAATCACGGATTCGGGGATATCAACTCGGCTGTGATGTGTACTTGCCGAAACCCTTTGATCTGAAAGAATTAGGAGCTGTAGTCCGCAATCTGTTGGAGCGATCGCAATTGATCGAGGCCGAATGGCGCATGCGATCGCTCTCCACCCCTACTGAAATTGCTCCCCTGTCCCCTGACAACTACACTGCATCCTCCCCTAACGCCGCTCGGGATATGGCGGTGGCGATCGCCCTTGGCTTAACTACTCGTGAGAAGGGGGTCTTGCGCTTGCTGTCCGATGGGCTTTCCAATGCTCAGATTGGCGATCGCCTGCATCTGAGCCCTCGCACCATTGAGAAGTATGTGAGCAACCTTTTCCGCAAGACCGAGACGAACAATCGTGCTGAGTTAGTACGGTTTGCGATGGATCATCACCTGGTCGAGTAGGGCCTTATTTATTTCCCATGAAGGTGTATGGTGGTTCGTGCCGTACACTTTGTTGTTTTACAGCGCTTTTCAAGCGCTTAAAATCTGGTTTTTGTGAGAGTCGCGCTCCGCGCGACTCTCACAAAAACAGCCGTGACTGATTCAAGCGCAAAGCGCTGTGAGAATTTTTCTGCCAGTCCCATGGTGCACTGTCATCAGAAAAGCCTACTTTGGTATGCACAAAGCACATACCAAAGTAGGCGGTCCAGCTTATTCCAAATGGACGTTTTCTAAGGGCTTTAGTTGCGATCGCACGGCAACCTCCCCTCCGCTATCCGCCATGCTTCGCGAATTGCGTTTTGCAAATTTCGTCTAGCAAGCCTGTGCAGGCATCCATTAATAGATCAATGACGTAATTAAAGCCTTCGGGACCACCATAGTAAGGATCGGGAACCTCCTCGTCGGTGTGGGTGCGACAGTATTCGCACATCAGCTTCACCCTATCGCTGTACTGATTCTCTAGATCCCAGCGTAGGATCTCACGGTAGTTATCCCGATCCATCGCCAGGACAAGGTCAAAGGCGTGGAGATCCGATTGGGCAAATTGACGGGCAGAACCGATCATTTCCAGGCCGAGGCGTTGTCGAGCAGCGGCCATCATGCGGCGGTCGGGAGGATGACCAACATGCCATCCGCCTGTACCAGCAGAATCACAGACAATTTCCTGCTCCAGTCCCCGTTCCCGGATAAGCATATTCATAATATTTTCTGCGGAAGGAGAGCGACAGATGTTGCCAAGGCAGACAAATAGAATTTTGTAGGGCATAAACCAGGAAACTGGAATTGAAATTCTTTTTCAGCATACCCCGGACGTGGGGAAGAAAAATTGATACCCCTTTTCAATCAGCAATTCTCGTTGTGAGCTGCAAAACCGAGAGCCGGGCTCGCAGGGCACGAACTCTCGGTTTTGAATCCGAAGGCTCTCACGTTGGATGGGCGATCGCGTCCTGTAAGACCCATCCAAGCATCTATCCTGAGGGCAAATTGCCAGAACTGTATAGAGGAGATGTCACCGTCTCCAGAGAAATGGTAGATTCCGACCCTCTGTCACCATCCATTCTTTAATCGCCTTGTAATACTAGATCTAGAGCCCAGAAAGCCCCCCCTCCTGGACGGAGACATCTACCCTATCGTCTTGAGCCCGATACCGGGCTACTGCTATGAAAAATTGTTCCGTTACGCCTTGGATGGTCGTGGCCCTACTATCCCTTGCGGGATGTAATACGGCTCCTTCGTCTACATCCAGCCCCACGACAACAGTTGCCCCTGCTGTCCGTACGGCACCCACAGCAGACCAGACTCCAGCCTCTGTCGCTTCACCTCCTGATGTATCGGTTGAGCCGTCTGTTGACGATACTTCTCGCATTGCCATTAACACTGTAATTATTCCTGGAGAACGAGTTGGGGATATTACAGCAACAACGTCGCGTGCCGAATTAGCGGAGCTTTTTGGTGAAGCCGCCCTGACCGATGAAGATGTGAATGTGGGGGAAGGCTTTGTTGAGCCAGGAACCCGTGTGGATCTGGGTAATGGGCGATCGCTCAGCATCATTTGGTCAGATACCACCCGCACCCAACCCGTTCAAGTACGCAACTTTGGTTCCGGCTGGCACGTGCCTGAAGGAATTCGCATTGGCACCTCGTTCCCAGAGTTGCATCAAATCCTGGGGCCATTTGAACTGTCAGGATTTGGTTGGGATTACGGTGGTACGCTTTCGTTGAAAGGAACAAAACTGGCAAACTACGAAGACTTGTTAGTGGTTCGGGTCCAACCGGAAGCCGAATTGCAAACGTCTGGGGATTATCAGGCTGTCATGGGTGAGGAGTTGTATCCGGATAGTGACCCGCATTTGCGATCGCTCAATCTCCGCGTCAACGAGATGATCGTTTACTTAAAACCACAGTGAGCACCATAAACTCTCAGTCACCGATCGGCAAGCATCACTCAATAGACACCTCAAAACAATCTAAAACAAACTAAACTGCTGCGCCTAGCAGGCGGCGTAGCAGTTTAGTTTGTATCGTTAACGACAATCACTACAGCTTACGGCTAGCGAACCTCTGGAAGCATTCATTAGGCTTTAATCAAACACCCTCAGCCCACTCAATACATTCCATCAGAATATCTAGCACTTTACTAATTAGCAGATGCAACTATAGAAGACTTTGATAGCAACAATTATTTTTCATCGACCTATCAATTCCGGAAAGCTCCTAGAAACACTGTGAAGTTCCTTAAGAACGATAGATAAATCTAATCCTTGTTCATCGAAGCACCCAATAGTTAAGGCATTTGTACGATTTTGCCTAATCCGTTCTATAGAAAACCACACTAAAAAAGAACGATTTTATTGGGATTCAGAAACTAAAACTTTAGCTTATCAATTCGATTGGATAGTCGTTGTCTTCCGATGGTTTAGGAAGCGAAAATTTTCCTTAAAAAGGCGCTATTCTCATACATAAGCACAACGCAGTGCTTAGAAATACAGTTGCCAATTCGAGAAGGGTTACGGCCAACACTCATTTCAGAACCTCAAAGGTTTCGGTTTGAGAGTTCTGGGTTTCTAACGTGAGAGTGGTTCCGGACCCGCAAGGTCTCGTTCATCAATTTCTATTGTCGATAATTCTTTTTGCTGTGGGGATGCCACGGAGGAGATTCTATGTCCGATTTTTCCCGCGTGACGCGACGTAAGTTCTTATTTACCGCTGGTGCGTCCGCTGCCGGTGCTGTATTCCTCAAGGGTTGCGTTGGCAATCCTCCCGGAAGCACTCCTGTTGCAACAACCGGTAATACTACTACTGCTCCAGCAACAACCGCAGGTACCGCTGATACGCCAGAAACGACCACGATTAAGTTGGGCTATGTTCCTATCGTAGAATCAGCACCCCTGGTCGTTGCTTTAGAAAAGGGATTCTTCGCCAAGTACGGCATGACTGGCGCGGAAGTATTGAAGCAAGCCAACTGGGGTTCTGCTCGGGATAACGTGGAAATTGGCGCTGCTGCGGGTGGAATTGATGGGGGCCAATGGCAAATGCCCATGCCACACCTGATTTCCGAAGGGATTATTACCAAGGGTAATCAGAAAATCCCCATGTATGTATTGTCGCAGCTGAATACTCAGGGGAATGGTATTGCGATCGCCAAAAAGCACCTGGGCAAAGGCATTGGCTTGGATCTCAGCAAAGCCAAGGATTATATCCTCAGCTTGAAATCTGCTGGAACTCCCTTCAAAGCGGCTTACACGTTCCCCAAAGCCAATCAAGACTTCTGGATTCGCTACTGGTTCGCCGCAGGTGGCATTAACCCCGACACCGACATCAGTCTGTTGGCCGTTCCTTCAGCACAAACCGTTGCCAATATGAAGACGGGCACAATGGACGCTTTCAGCACTGGCGACCCCTGGCCTTACCGGATTGTGGCCGACGACATCGGTTTTATGTCAGCGTTAACCGCTCAAATCTGGCCCGATCACCCCGAGGAATATCTGGCAATTCGCGCCGATTGGGTCGACGCTAATCCCAAAGCCACCAAAGCCGTTCTCATGGCCGTGATGGAAGCGCAGCAGTGGTGTGATGACCCTGCAAACCGGGAAGAGCTGTCCACCATTCTGGCAGGCCGCAACTACTTCAACCTGCCGAAGGAAATCCTGTCTGAGCCTTACAAAGGTATGTACAAGATGGGCGACGGCCAACCAGACATCAATGACACCAAGATGGCCACCCTCTACTGGAAGGACAGCAAGGGCAGCGTCTCCTATCCCTACAAGAGCCATGACCTGTGGTTCCTGACCGAGAGTGTGCGTTGGGGCTTCCTGCCTGCATCCACGATGGACAACGCTCAAAAGATTGTCGACAGCGTCAACCGGGAAGACCTGTGGAAAGAGGCAGCCCAGGCCCTCGGTATAGCGTCCAGCGACATCCCCAGCAACACCTCCCGTGGGGTTGAAACCTTCTTCGACGGTAAGACTTTTGATCCGAGCAATCCCAAGGCATATCTCGAAAGCCTGGAGATCAAGAAGGTCTAGTCGTCCGAAACCCCCAATCTCCTGAGAGAAAAGGGCTTGGGGGGTTCCGAAAAGCTTGAAACGTGTTGATAGGCCAGCACGATTCAAATTCAAAACAAACTCCCAATCAATGCCGGGATAGGTTCTGTGTCGGCATAGGGAATGCGTTTACCCAATTTCCTGTGTTCCCCTTGTGATTTCACCTGTTTAGTTGTTTCATTACGAGCAGAATTATGACCACCACCACCACGCGACGCAGTTCAGGTTTCAATGCCGGAGGAGCATTAGGCAAGTTCTGGAAGAAGAACGCTAAGAATATTTGGCCCCCTCTGGCTGCTATCTTGGTGCTCGGTACTATCTGGCAGTTGGCTTATGCACTCAAATTAACGCTGTTGCCAGGACCCCTTAGCATCTTCACGGATGAGCGGACTCGTACCCTATTGCTCTATCCTTTTTACGATTTGGGTGGGCTAGATAAAGGTTTGTTCTGGCAAACCCTGGCCAGTCTGCAACGAGTTATGATTGGCTACTCTCTGGCCGCTATTGTAGGAATCGCCCTGGGAATTGTCGTTGGTCTCAGCCCGGTTATGTATCGTGCTCTCGACCCCATCTTCCAGTTTCTGCGAACAGTACCGCCTCTTGCCTGGGTACCCATCTCTCTGGCAGCATTGCAGCAAAACGAGCCCGCTGCCCTGTTCGTAATTTTCATTACCGCGATTTGGCCGATTCTGATTAACACCACAGTTGGTGTGCAGCAAATTCCGCAAGATTACATCAACGTACGTCGGGTATTGCGTCTGTCGAACCAGAAGTTCTTCTTTAAGATTCTGCTTCCGTCTGCACTGCCTTACATCTTTACGGGTCTGCGGATTGCAATTGGTCTGGCCTGGTTGGCGATTATCGCGGCTGAGATTGTAATGTCTGGAATTGTGGGAATTGGTTTCTTTATCTGGGACTCGTACCAGAACAACTATGTCAGCGAAATCATTCTGGCCCTGTTTTACATTGGTGCCGTTGGCTTGTTGCTCGACCGTGCGATGGCCTTTATCCAAAACCTGATCGTGCCCGTGGACCGTCGATAGGTTTTGGTCAAGCTTAACTGCTGATTGGTGGTGGTTAAGGGTGTCTGTGGGGCGATGGCCTCTCATCGTCCCCACAGTTCACAACACCGATTTATGCCATCAGCAGCGATCGCCTAGCGATCCAAAGCGATATCACTCAGGCGATGGAATGGAGACGAGTGTGAGTTGAATTCATCCGTGTTCCGTTTAGTCTCAACGGAATGTTTCATAAACGGAAATTCAAATAGTTCTATCTATCCTCACCTCATTCACAAATACATCCATCGCCTATTCCCCCACAGTCCTCCATTCTTTCCAGAAAGCTTATGTCAGTATTTGTTGGTGTTGATCAAATCGAAAAGGTCTTCCCGCTCTCTGGCGGTGGCGAGTACATTGCCCTTAAGGGAATTGACCTACAAATTAAAAAAGGTGAGTTTATTTCGTTAATCGGTCACTCCGGTTGTGGTAAGTCTACTCTGCTGAATATGATCGCAGGTCTGGATCTTCCTAGCGATGGTCTTGTAACCCTGGAGGGTAAGCGGGTCGATAGCCCAGGCCCTGATCGCATGGTCGTGTTCCAGAACTACTCTCTGCTGCCCTGGTTAACGGTCAAAGAAAACATCGCGCTGGCAGTCGATGAAGTGTTGGGCGACCTGCCTAAGGCCGAGCGGGAAAAGATTGTAGATGACCACATTCGGATGGTGGGTCTGCAACATGCAGTCGATAAGCCCCCCGCACAGTTGTCTGGAGGCATGAAACAGCGGGTAGCGATCGCCCGCGCTCTAGCTATCCGTCCCAAGCTGCTGTTGCTGGATGAGCCCTTCGGTGCACTAGACGCACTGACTCGCGGAAACCTGCAAGAGCAGTTGATGAAAATCTGCGAAGAAAACCAGGTTACCGCTGTAATGGTGACTCACGATGTAGATGAAGCGGTACTGTTGAGCGATCGCATCGTTATGCTCACCAACGGCCCCGCTTCCAAGATCGGCGGCATTTTGGAAGTTGACATCCCCCGTCCCCGCAAGCGGATGGAAGTGGTCAACCACCCCAGCTACTACAGCTTGCGTTCTGAGCTGATTTACTTCCTCAACCAACAGAAGCGGATCAAGAAACTGCGGGCTCGCAAGACCGAGGCGATCGCTCGTCATGGTTTAGAAAAAGTCAACCTCGAAATCGGCTTCGTACCCCTCACTGCTTGCGCTCCTCTGGTCGTTGCTCAGGAGAAAGGCTTCTTCACCAAGCATGGCCTGGACGAAGTGAACCTGGTACGGGAAACTAGCTGGCGTGGCATCGTGGATGGCATCGTCGGTGGTTACCTTGATGGCGCACAAATGCCCGCCGGGATGCCCGTCTGGTTCTGCGCTGGCGGTCACCAGGACACTCCTCTGCCTGTGGTCAGCGCTCTCACCATGACCCGCAACGGCAACGCCATCACCCTGGACAAAAAGTTCTACGAGTTAGGGGTGCAAACCGCTGCAGATTTCAAGCGGATGTTGCTGGAAACCACCGATCAGCGGCACACCCTGGGGATGGTACATCCTTCCTCCATGCACAACCTGCTGCTGCGCTACTGGCTCGCCTCTGGTGGCATCGACCCCGACCACGATGTGTCTCTCAAGACTATCCCTCCGGCTCAGATGATTGCTGACCTCAAGGCGGGTACCATCGATGGCTACTGTGTGGGGGAACCCTGGAACGTACGAGCGGCGATGGAAAATGCAGGCTTCACCGTTGCCACCGACCTGGAAATTTGGCTGGGCCACCCCGGCAAAGTGCTCGGGGTTCGGGAAGACTGGGCCAACGCTTACCCCAACACCCACATTGCGCTGGTGAAGGCGATGCTGGAAGCTTGCCGCTACTGCGCCGATGAAGCGAACCACGAAGAAATTCGCCAGCTTCTCTCGCGTCGTGAGTATATCAGCACCGATGTGGAGTACATCCACCTGGGCGATCCCACTACCTTTGTATGCAATCGGGATCAACCCATGCGTGAGTATGCTCACCACCTGTTCTTTGGCGGTGGTGTGAACCGTCCCAGCCGTACTGAGCATCTGTGGATGATGACCCAGATGGCTCGCTGGGGCGACATTCCTTTCCCCCGCAACTGGGTGGAAATTCTGGAGCGAGTTTGCCGGGTGGGCGTTTTTAGCACAGCGGCACGGGAAATCGGGATTACAGATGTGAAGTTCCGCAGTGATTCTATTGAGCTGTTCGACGGCGTAGCCTTTGATGCGGACGACCCCATCTCCTACCTCAACGACCTGACGATCAAGCGTGATTTCAGCGTGGCTGAAGTTCCCCTCGACGGAGTCCGTCCGGTCGTTCCCCAAACCGTCGCCGCCTAGTTGTTTGTCGGTACACACAAACGCTTCAGACGGTTTTGCAAACGCCGCTGTATCCATCCGCTCAGTTTTGGGCAGAGCTGTGAGGCTCCTTACCTTAAACACTCTGCCCTTTCCTGAGATTGGCAACCAAGCACTTCCCGGTTCACCCTTATTCCTCATCAAGCACTATGCAGCAAATACTCGATACTTCCGTAACGAATCGTTCGCCAGGCCAACGCGTAGCCGAACCATTTCTAACGATCGAAGGGGTTTCCAAGGTTTATCCGACTCCCAAAGGGCCTTACACGGTACTGAAAGATGTCAATCTGAACGTAGCCCAGGGTGAGTTCATCTGCGTAATTGGTCACTCTGGTTGCGGTAAGTCCACACTTCTGAATATGGTGTCGGGTTTCAGCCAGCCCACCGATGGTAGTGTGCAACTGAAAGGCAACCCGATCAAGGGTCCTGGTCCCGATCGCATGGTTGTGTTTCAAAACTACGCCTTATTGCCCTGGCTGACTGCTTTCGAAAATGTTTACCTGGCTGTAGATTCTGTTAATCCTAACAAGCTTGAGGCAGAGAAGCGGGCCATCGTTCGGGATACGCTAGCGATGGTCGGCCTGTCCGATGCGATGGACAAAAAGCCGACGCAACTGTCTGGGGGTATGAAGCAACGGGTCGCGATCGCCCGCGCCCTCTCCATCCGCCCAGAAGTGCTGATTCTCGACGAGCCTTTTGGTGCACTGGACGCCATCACCAAAGAAGAACTTCAGGAAGAGTTGCTGAAAATTTGGAACGACAACCGTTGCACCGTGTTGATGATTACCCACGACATTGATGAAGCGTTGTTCCTGGCCGATCGCCTGGTCATGATGACCAACGGCCCCGCCGCCAATATTGGTGAAGTACTGACGATTCCCTTCCCCAGACCAAGGGATCGCGATCGCATTATGGAAGATCCCGAATACTATAAGCTGCGTAACTACGCACTCGACTTCCTATACAACCGTTTTGCCCACGATGATGTGGAGTAATCAGGCAGCCCTCTGACCCTTGGGGTTTCAAGCTAGTGATGCTTGAAACCCCTTTTTTGTATCTTTAGGCTCGACATCAAAAGATAATTTGAGTGGTGCTTTGGGGACAGCAAAATTATCTTTTGGCGCAGGCCAAAAGATTTTGTATCTAGCGTTTTTGTTACAAATCAGTCGCTCAACTCGATTAAACATAAGACCTGAAAGGCCACATGTCTGCACTGAGAGTAGTACAAACCTTTATGCCTTGTGTCTAGCTATAGCTACTTATACAGCGTTTTTCAACCGCTTAAAACCTGGTTGTTTTTGTGAGAGCCGCGCGGAGCGCGGCTCTCACAAAAACAACCGTGTCTGACTCAAGCCTAAGGCGCTGTAATCCCTTTAAACTAGAGAAGTACGAGAGATAGATGTAGAACAAAGCTCCCACCTAGCTTTCGTACTTCACTAATGCGGAAAATGATGCATTATGAATCGCTAATATCTATCAATTTTACGAACACGCTGTTACTTGAAACGGCCCAAAAGATAGAGGGTTTAAAGATAACTCAACCGTTAACTTGTAGGAATTGAATCTGAATAGTGAGCGGGCCCAACTATTGATTAATGATGGCCATCAAGCTCAAAAAGCACAGCAAGCTTGATGTACTCACCATTCACATTTTAGTTAAGCGAATTCATCAAAATCACCCCTAAAGCTATGTCTTTGCAAGTGATTTTGACTCGTTTCGGAGGGACAAAATTATGGTTAACACTCGTTCTGATGTCGATACAGCCAGACATCGCCGCGCAATCGGAACATTTCCGAACCGCCGTGCTGCAGAACATGCCCTGAACGAGCTACGCGATTCAGGCTTCCCAATGGCTCGGGTTTCTATCCTGACCAAAGATTCCGAAGACCAGGGCAACATTGCTGGGGCGACTCACCACACCAAAACTGATGAAGGCGCAAAGACGGGTGCGGCAGCAGGTGGAGCGCTGGGAACCATAACTGGCTTATTGGTTGGATTGGGCACCCTAGCAATTCCGGGAATTGGCCCCATTCTGGTAGCGGGGGCAACCGCTACGACACTGGCAACGACACTGGCAGGAACCGCAATTGGGGCGGTAGCCGGAAGCTTACTGGGTGCCTTGGCGGGTCTGGGAATTCCCGAAGACGAAGCCCACGGCTACCACGATCGCATTATGCGTGGGGAATACCTGGTGATTGTGGATGGCAGCGATGACGAGATTGCTCAGGCTGAGCAGATCCTCCATAGCCGGGGTGTGGAATCCTACAAGGTCTACGATGCTCCGAGCACCACAACAACGGCGGCTCCTGTTGCTGCACCGATGCCGATGCACTCAGCCCATCCAGACCCCCGTATTGCCCATCCCATTACAGCCAACTCTGTGCCACACGAGGATGTGGTTGGTGCAGGGCGCAACAAGCATGCGATCGCCCGCTTCTCTACATTGCATGACGCCGAAGCAGCTGTAACCGAGTTGCATCGCTCAGGGTTCCCTCTCAGCCATGTTTCTATAACCGCCAAGCGGATAGCCCGGCGTGACTCCTTTGTGGGGTTAGACGTGCGCGATCGCTTTGAAGCATCGCGCTACGGTATCCCAGCTGATCAGGCGCAACAGTACGATAGCGATTTAGAGCACGGAGATTTCCTTCTGGTTGTTGGCGGCACGGCATCCGAAATCAACCAGGCTCATGAGATTTTAGCAGCTCGTAAACCAGCATCCTGGCAGGTCTATGAGTCGGCGTCTGTCAATTCGAGCATGAATGCCTCAGGACTCAGCGGTTCAGCCGGAACCCGTGATGAGCGCATAGGAATTGATGAAAGTGCACGCACAGGGCTGGATAGCGCTCGGGACGATCGCACCCAACCTCGCATTCAAAAAAGTAGCTCTGAGCCCGAAGTGATCATCATTGATCACCGTAAAGACCCTCACTAAGTCCATTTGGGATGATTTTACGCAGAGTTATCTGCGTAAAATCATCTCCTTGTAAATGACATAACCCATTCAGCAATTCCTTATGAAGACACTCACCACATTACTTCTGAGTAGCGCTCTGCTATTAGGCGGTGTTGCTTGCAGCAATACGGCTCAAACCGCAGCAGATGCCCCGGATGACACCACTCAGGTAGGCCAAGTACCGCAGGGGGAAGATTCACAAACCGTTCAAGAGGATGGCGAGAGCGCCGTCCGGCGACGGCAGCTGAACTCCGATATTCGTGCCCGAGAACAACGGAATAATGCCGGAGGTGGAGATTTAGAACGGGCCGATGGTGACCTGGAAAGCGAGGTACGCAGTAAGCTGGAAGCCAATCTACCCGCCAGCCAGTTAACCACCGAGGCAAAGGATGGAGTCGTCACTATCTCAGGCACTGTACCAACGCAACCTCAATTGGAGCGCATTGATTCTTTAGCTCGGGAAATTAAAGGGGTTACTGATGTTAAGGTGAATGCCGTAGTGGCTCCCGCGCAGCCCGCTCAGTAACAAATAGCATCTATGATGTAAGGTTGATCTACCTCCGATTCACAGAGCATTTAACCTTCAATCATTTACGGGCTATGCATAGTATGCATAGCCTATTTTAATAATAGTTAGACGATACATAACACTAAGAGCAACATGAGAAGAAAATACAACTGTATATTAAAAACACATTACACTTACATTTGACCCCGCAGTTTCTCTGTTAAAGCTTTGAGAGTCAGACTTATGTTCTGAATGAACAGCACAACAGATGCTACAAGACATATCAAGCTAACAGTGAATAGTATGATAATGATGCCTTGAAGATCAATATTTACAAAAAAGGTTGTGAATAGAGCTATAACCAGCAAACTCACAAAAAGAGTACTGCCGAGGGCGATGGCAAGTAGAAGAATGCGCGATCGCCCATATAAAATACGGATTTGCGTCTTACAGCGATGAGTCTGTTCATCAAAATCAGTATTTTCAGATTGTTTCAACAAGAGCTGAATACAGCCAGTGGTATGTGCAAACCGATTCGTCATGGAGAGGATCAGTAAACCCAATCCCCGATACAAGAACAACCGGTGAAATGGCAGTTTGTAAGACCTGAGTTAAAGCACTCTGCTGAAGTTCCAGCAGAAATACCCCTTGTACACGTTGCTTTATATCTTTCGTTCATAGCAAAGCGTAACGTCTATTCAAGGTTCACTATGAGCGGCAGGCCAAAATTAAGGTTTCACGCATTTTCGAATAGTGTTTTAGCCATATAATGGAGTGTGGAAGAGGTATTTCGTACCTCTTCCACACTCCATTACATGTTTAGTTTATTACGGTTCTTGTTCCAAAAGCTGTTTTGCTTCTGCCAGTGTGATCTTCTGAGCTGCTGTCACTTCGGGATAGGCCAACCCAAGATTTGCCAGGGTTTCGTGAATGATAGCGCCCACAATGAGCCGTGTATACCATTTGCGATCGGCAGGGATGATATACCACGGTGCCCATTCCGTACTCGTGTTATTAAAAACATCCTCGTAGGCATCCATGTACTTATCCCACAATTGGCGCTCTTTAACATCAGCAGCAGAAAACTTCCAGTTCTTCTCAGGTAGCTCTAACCGTTTCATGAAACGTTCCTTTTGTTCCTCCTTCGAAACATTGAGAAAAAACTTCAGGATAACAACGCCATTGTTCACTAAATATTTCTCGAAGTTATTGATCTCCTCAAAGCGCTGCTTCCAGACCTTACTGCTTTCCTTAAGGGACGCAGGTAGTTGTTGCCGTTCCAATAACTCTGGATGAACGCGCACCACTAACACTTCTTCGTAATAGGAACGGTTGAAAATACCAATTCTGCCGCGCTCAGGAACCGCTTTGGAGTACCGCCACAGGTAATCGTGATCCAGCTCTTCAGCAGAGGGTTGTTTAAAGCTAAACACCTGGCATCCCTGAGGGTTAACTCCTGACATAACATGCTTGATGGTGCCGTCTTTTCCTGCTGCATCCATAGCCTGAAAGATGCAGAGCAAAGCATAGGTGTTCTGTGCATAGAGTTTGTCTTGAAACTCTGCTAGCCGCTCGATGCTCGCTTTTAAGACCTCGGGCGATCGCTCCTTCAACTCTTTTTTGTCTATCCTGATATCCTTATACTCAAAATTATTCAAATATCGAGGGTCAAAATCTTTTAGTTTTATTTTAGAGTTCGGCTTAACAATAAACGGTTCAAACAAGCTCATAGTTTTCCTCTCACTCTTCCGCCAAAGATTCGGAAAATGATTTAAGCTCAGCCTAATCCTATTTACATAGAAAACCCTTCTACAAAAGGGTGTATTGAGTGGCAGTCTCATTAACTCAGTACATCTGGCGGGGGGGCACAAAAGTGCAGGACGTTGCCCGTACGAGGATGTGGAACTGTGAGGCGATAAGCATGCAAGTAATAGCCACAATCTCCAGGGAAAGGAGAACGTTCAGCTTTGCCGTTTCCAAAAGAATGGCCGCTGTCATACGGCACTCCCCCAACTCCATAAAGGGGATCACCAACCAATGGATAACCTGCTGCTGCCAGATGAATACGAATTTGATGGGGTCGTCCCGTCCGAATCGTCACCTCCACCAACGTCTGGTCAGAAGCACGACGAACTATCTGAACTTCACTGTGGGCAGGCTTACCCTCAGGGCTAGCCGCATATACATAGCCCAGAATTGAATGGGGAACCTTGCCAATCGGATACGTAAGGATAGTGTGGTTATCCAGAGCACTCGCCCCAATTAACGCTCGATAGGTTTTGCGCAAGCCTGAAGACTGATCAGTTTTTAGGGTAGATTCGCGCATCTGTCGGGCCAGATAGCGACGGGCAAGGGGCGATCGCGCCAACAACATTAACCCTGAAGTTCCCCGGCCCAATCGATGCACCGGTATGGGCGGCGCATCAGGATAGCGCTGTTGCAGTTGCCAGAGCAATGTATGCTCCAGAAAGCCGCCCCCCGGCATGACAGGAAGCCCCGAGGGTTTGGCAATCACCAATAAATCCTCGTCTTCATAGAGCACATCAAAATGCAACGGCACCTCTTCCTCCTCCCAGGGAGGCCGATGATACGCGAGCCATTGCCCCGGTTGCAGCAACATTTCTGCCGTTGCAACTACCCCATTCACAAAAATTTGGCCCGCATGAATTCGCTCCGCCCATTCCTCTCGAGTGGAATGGCGGTAATGCTGCGCGTAGTAATCCAACAAAGATTGGCCTGCGCTGTCAGCATTCACTTGTTCGCGATAAATCCAACCGTTGTTTAGCAAAATTGTCCGACAGGAGAGGCTAAGACACCCGGTGTTTTGAGCAACATCTGGAGTCTTGGGGATGTAGACTCAATTTTAGAAGGTTACTTGAGCGCCATGGGAAACTGGGATTTTGCAAATCGGATGGCCGTGATCGCCACAATGCATCGCAAAGAGGAGGCGATCGCCCCTATTCTTCACCAACTCGGCATCCAAACCCGAGTCCCTCAAGCTTTTAACACCGACCAATTTGGCACCTTTACTCGCGATATCAAGCGGCCTGCGGACCAATTGCAAACCGCAAAACTCAAAATCCAACAGGCATTGGAATTGACCGGCGAAACTCTGGGCATTGCCAGCGAAGGCAGCTTTGGCCCCCACCCCTTTCTGCCCATGCTTCCCCTGAACCGTGAACTGGTGGTGCTGGTGGACCAGGAGAGTGGACTGGAACTGGTGGGAGAAGCAACCTCCACCGAAACCAACTTCAGCCACGCCAGTATTACCAACCTGGAGCAAGCCTGGGAGTTTGCCCGGAAAGTTGGCTTCCCTTCCCACGGGTTGGTGGTAATGCCTGAGCCGGAAAGCTCTGAACATATCTATAAAGGCATTACAGACGAAACAGAATTAGAGGAACTGGCGGGATGGATGCTGGCCAGGTTTGGGCAGATCCACCTTGAAACCGACATGCGGGCCATGATGAACCCGACACGAATGGGGGCGATCGCCCAGGCCACCCAGGATCTTGTCCGCAAACTCCAGCAGCACTGTCCTCAATGTGACTATCCCGGCTTTGATGTGGTGCAACGGAAACCAGGCTTACCCTGCGGTCTCTGTGGCATGCCAACCGAACTTCCTGTCACAGCAATCTACCAATGCAAACAATGCCAATTTACTCAGGCTAAACCTGATCCCACCTCTCCCGATGTGGCCGATCCCGCCCAGTGTCCCTATTGCAATCCCTAAGAAGATTTCCAAATAATGGGGATATTGTTTCTCAGAAATCTCCTAAGGATCATGCATTTAATAACCTGTAATTCTTTTTGTGGGAGTGGCGGCAGAGCCGCCACTCCCACAAAAAGAATTACAGGTTGTTTTGTTTGTGATCCTGTTGAAAAGGGTATGGCTGTGCCATACCCTTTTCAGTTTGTCCTATGCGCCCATACCGGAGTATTGCCGTAATCCCAAGCGCCATAACCAGCGATTGAGCCCGAGAAATATCAGGAACCAGAGGATTGTCATGCCAAACCCCTGGAGGACATTGACGGGCATGCCGACCAATAAGCTAGCGGGAAAATTAATCATGTAAGGAAATGGAGTCCACTGTACAACGGTACGCACCACGGGTGGAAACATTTCTAGAGGGGCAATTAACCCAGACAAGAAGAGATAAAACAACAACCAAAACTGCTCGATCGCACTGGCCCGTTCCATCCAAAAAGCCAGCATCGAGAATGTGTACTGCATCATAAAGCGCAAAGCAAAGGCCATAAGAATGGCGACCATTGCAAGGCAGAAAGAGATGGGATCAGGAATCCAAAACGCCTGCGGATAGATCAGGAAAAATAAGCCAATTAAGAAGATGGCGAAAGGTATACGAGCAAACCGCTCAGCGAAGTGCGTCGCAAAATAATGCCACCCTGGATCTAACGGTTGCAGCAGACGGAAGGAGAGCCGCCCTTCCACCACTTCTCGTTCAAAATCCCAAATAACCCAGACTACAGTAAACTGCCGTACCAGAAATACCGCTAAAAAGTAGCGAACAAAGTCGACCGGCGTCAGGCCAAATTGGCCTCCCTGAGCCGCTTCCATCCAGACTCCCATCAGAATCAGGGGAAGCGACCCCGAAAGTACCCACAGGATTAACTCAGCCCGGTACTCCACCATGTAGGCGTAGTAGACCGAAAGGAGCGTCCCAGTCTTACTCAGAATGGAGCGAACGAACGACCCCATTGGTTTAAGCAACCCCTTCCAATAGGGAATCTAGCTTACCTCGGGAGTTCAGCGCGTGGATGTCATCGCAACCACCAATGTGCTGGTCATCGATAAAAATTTGGGGAAGAGAGCGACGCCCGTGAGACCGTTCGGCCATCTTGGCGCGAGCAGTCTCATCACCGTCAATGCAGTATTCGGTGTACTCTACCCCTTTCTTATCCAATAGCGCCTTGGCGCGAATGCAGAAGGGGCACATGCTCCAGGTGTAAATTTCGACTTTGGCGGCCATTGTCAGTCCTCCCAAGCAACACATTTATATTTCTTAATTTTATCGCAATCACCCATGCTGACAGGTCAAAAGGAGAGAGCCGGGGTGAAGCCTCTACTCTCTCCTTTTGGTTCTAGTGTTTCAACTACCCTTTAGGGGGGAAATTTAATTTCTCGTACGACATCGTACGAAAAATAAGCCGTTAGTCTCTCAAGTCTTACCGGAGAAAAGCTGAAGTTTCTCGCGAAAACTCTAAAATAGCCAGGATTATCGGCAGGGCTCATCGGCAGAACGCAGGCGATTTACGTTCAGCGTGAACTCACCCTGCCCCTGCCCACCAAACGGGCTCACCCGGACAATATAGTTACCGGGTTGGGTAATGCGTGCAAATAGCAAAGAATTGGTGGAGCCATCGGGACCATCATCATTCTGACCAATGGCGGTGCCATCCGGGGCAATCAGCGTCAGGATGGTGTCGAATTGATCAGATGTTAAGTCCATCACGACCTGATCCCCCTCCTCAAAGGAAACCAGATAATCTCGCGCAAACCCACCACTGCCAGTGGGAATGTCCTCTGTAGATAGGGTATCGGTAACTTGGTTGTTACTGGGCAACGGTAGCGGATTGTAGACCGGACTACGCTGAGCGTGAGCATCCACAGCAGTCAGAGCCAGGGTTAAAGCAGTTCCCAGCAGAATCAGCGGCCCTCTGACCGCTCGCACAACAGATTGGCTCATAGAAGTTTCACACCACACAAGCTTGAGATGAATTGCGTTCATTATGACTGGGCGATCGCCCATCCCTGCCAGATTATGAAATAACTTCAGAAAGCGCAACAACTCAAGCGTTTACAAGCCTCACCCTATCTCTATGGGCAGCAGTCATGCCTCCCATACTTATCTCTTGTACCGGAGCGGCCCCAACCCCAAAACCCTGATTTTGCTGTCGCACGGCAACGAGACATCAGGATTCTGGGGTTTGGTGCTAGATATGAATATACCCACAGAGAATAATGTTGCAAAACGTACTCGTTATGAGTATGATTTAGAAGAAGGGGTGAGTGACAGCTATCGAGCAAAACTTCCTCTTCAGAATGCTCAGGACCTCAGCCGTTGCCAGAGAGGCTACCGGGCACAACAACTCAAACTTAATGCCAGGCAACGGTATAGAGCCGAAATTTCATTTTTTCTTGCGTTTTGAGAGTAGAGCGGGTGATAGACAAATCATCCCAGACGATGGATTTAGACCATTGCAACCTGCATCCACACAATGTGCAAACTAAGGAGCACGTAACTATGACAACGACATTAGATCTCAAGCAAGCAGAATTGGTCAAAGCGTTGAATCGTCAGCAAGCCAATACCCTGGTTGCCTACCTTAACTACAAAAAATACCACTGGCTCACCTTTGGTCCCTTTTTCCGAGATTTGCACCTGCTGTTCGAAGAGCACGGCACCGAAGTTTTCGCCATGCTGGATGAACTGGCCGAGCGCAGCTTGATGATTGATGGTTCCCCTGTGGCTGACCCTACGGATTACCTCACGACCGCTACCGTTACCCCTTCCAGCGGCAAGCTGTCTGTGAAGCAGATGGTGGAGGAGGCGATCGCCACTCACGAACACATCATTGACGAAATGCACAAAGACGCAGACGCCGCTGCCACCGCAGGCGACATTGGAACGGCTGACCTCTACACCCGTCTCGTACAGGTTCACCAGAAGCACCGCTGGTTCCTGAAGGAAATTGTGAAGAAAGGGGACGGTTTGCTGGCATAGAGGAGCCTGGGACAAATAGCTTCCCCCAAATGGGGGACATGAACAATCACCTAGTTGGCTCCTCTGGTTGAACGAGGTACCCCCAGGGGGTGCCTTCGTATATTGAATATGGAAGTTGACTCCTGATTAGCCTGATTAAGGCAACTAGTAGGAGCGAGGGGGGCTCGCTCCTACTTTTGTTTTTAAAGAGACCTCAATCCAATATGGGGAACAAGTCGTAGGGCAAACAAATCGATTAGGATATGGAGAATGCGATCGCCCCGACTTTTTCCGAAATTGCGATCGTCCCGACTGTATCCAGTGTGAGCCATCATCCTGTCCCATCCCTACCTAAGCATGGCTGCTCCACAGACCCCAACTCCCCCTCCCAAGCCTTCTAAAACCCTTCTGGGTAGCCTAACCCAAGCGGTGCAATCCGCGCGGGTCAATTTTTCTCGACTGAAAGTCAAGCCCAATGCCCGTGTTCCCGAACTGTGGGTGGAAGAAACAGAAACCGGGAATAAACAGGTTTATCCGTTGTTAGGCGATCGCTACTTGTTGGGACGGAGTTCTCGCTCCTGCGACATTGTGGTCCGCAACCCCGTGGTCAGCCAGGTGCATCTATCTCTTTCACGGGACAGCCGGAAGCCGGGGTCGCCGTTTATGCTGCGAGATGAAAATTCTACCAATGGCATCTACCGGGGTAAGCGTCGACTCACCAAACTGCCTCTCCGCCACGGCGATGTGCTGAACCTGGGGCCAGCAGATTTGGCCGATTCAGTACGAATTCAATACGTTGACCCGCCGCCCTGGTATGTTCGTACGGCTCAGTATGGCTTGTACGGTTTTACAGGGATGACCGCTCTGACCGCCATGTGGATTGGGATGGAGTGGACTAAGTTCTCAGTACGGCCATTACCCGAGTCGGTTCAGGGGCCGGTCATCGTCTATGCCCGAGATAGTGAGACGGTGCTCAATCCTCAACGCAATCGCTCTCACCAGGAGGCACAGAGCCTATCCAATTATTCAGCTTACCTCCCCAAAGCCGTTATCGCGTCAGAGGATGTCCGTTATTACTGGCACCTTGGAGTTGACCCGCTGGGTATCCTGCGAGCCATGGTCACCAACATTCGGGGTGGTCGCCTATTGGAAGGCGGCAGCACCCTATCTCAGCAGCTTGCGCGTAATATCTACCGCGATTATGTAGGAACTGAGGACTCGGCTGGGCGCAAATTGCGGGAGGCGGTGGTCGCGCTGAAATTGGAAACGTTCTACAGCAAAGATTTTCTGCTGCTGACGTACCTTAACCGGGTATATATGGGGTACGGCAACTATGGGTTTGAAGATGCGGCTCGCTTTTACTTTGGCAAGTCTGCCAAGGACCTGAACCTGTCAGAAGCCGCGACTCTGGCCGGAATTCTGCCCGC
The DNA here is from genome assembly GCF_039962325.1 of Leptolyngbya sp. PL-A3. Taxonomy (NCBI): domain Bacteria; kingdom Bacillati; phylum Cyanobacteriota; class Cyanophyceae; order Leptolyngbyales; family Leptolyngbyaceae; genus Leptolyngbya; species Leptolyngbya sp. PL-A3. The sequence continues at coordinate 216,028 of NZ_JAMPLB010000003.1, read as the reverse complement.
ACCCAACAACTTCAACCCCATTCAGGACTATGACACAGCGGTAGAGTATCGCGATCGCGTCCTTAACCGCATGGTGGCCCAGGGCATGGTGAGCGAAGAGGAAGCCGATCGCGCACGGCGATCGCGCATTGACGTAAACCCTGCCGCTATCGAAGAACTCCGCAGTAACATCGCCCCCTATTTTTACGGTCAGGTTTTTACCGAACTGGAAACCCTTCTGGGGAGCCAACTGGCTCAGGAAGGTAACTTTGTGGTGGAAAGCACCCTCAATCAAAACTTTCAGAGTGTCGCTGAAACCAGCCTCCGTAACTCCATAGAGACAACGGGTTACGCTTCGGGATTTTCCCAGGGGGCGCTTGTAACCGTTGATTCCGCCACAGGAGAGGTGCTGGCTCTGGTGGGGGGAAAAGATTTTTTGGAAAGCCAATTTAATCGCGCCAGTCAGGCCATTCGCCAGCCAGGATCGACTTTCAAGCTGTTTGATTATGCTGCTGCATTGGAGCAGGGTGTCTCGCCGTACACCGAGTTCTCCTGTGAAGGCATGTCCTGGGAAGGCCAGGAGTTTCGCGGGTGCGAACGTACAGGCGGTAGCGCCAACATGTTCACCGGGATGGCGTTATCCGAGAACGTTATTGCGGTACGGGTTGCCCGTGAAGCTGGCTTAAATAATGTGATTGGCTTAGCCAAACGCATGGGCATCACTACAGAGCTACAGGCTAACCCAGGATTAGCCTTGGGGCAAAGTGAAGTGACGCTGCTGGATATAACGGGAGCTTATGCAGCCGTTGACAACGAAGGAGTTCTGAATCGGCCCCACACCATTCGCCGCATTTTTGACAGCAGTGATTGCGAAAACCCTGAGGTTTACACAACCTGCCGTATCATCTATGACGCGGCTCAGCAGGGCATTCCAGCAAAGCAGGTGCTAGACTCCGGCATTGCTGCCACTCTGACAGACCTTCTCCAGTCTGTCATCAGCAGCGGCACTGGTCGGGCGGCCGCTTTAGGCTTAGGCGAAGCTGGCAAAACAGGTACCAACAACGACTACCGCGATCTCTGGTTCGTAGGCTTCGTTCCGAGTCAAAACATTACAACGGGCATATGGTTTGGCAACGATGACAACTCGCCGACCAGTGGCCGTAGTAGTGACGCGGCTGCACTGTGGGGCGAATATATGGGTCGCATTTTGCAATAAACCAAGAATGTGGTGAAAGGGGGCACTTCGTGCCCCCTTTCACCACATCCTATCCACACATTGACCAAAAATGCCACCCCATAAAACGGGGTGGCATTAACTTTAGGCTTGTTAATTAGGTCGTGCGAATCACACCATTTTCAGGGTTGACCAGACGTAGGAGTTTTTGTTTGATTTGGGCATCAAACACTTCCCATTTAATGCGGGCATAGTCTGAATTGTCGTTGAAGCCTGACAGGAAGCCCATGGGAATTTCGAATCCGCCGGCCATGGAGCGACCGCCGCCGAAGAACCGCCCCTGAGGATCCTGGCCGAAGGCTTCTTTGAGAAACTCATCGGGATCCAGGGTGAGTTTGTTGGTGCGGAGAGAGCCAATCACCACTTCCAGTTCCTCATCCTCGTCGTGGACGATGCCGTAAACCAGAGCCGTGTGAACGTTCTCTTCCGTAACTAGGAAATCAGCCGCTTGAGGGATCGCGTCGCGGTCATCGTAGCGCAGGTAGCCAACGCCAGCGATGGAAAAGTTGTTCTCCATTATGCGGTTGCGGAGCGATCGCTCAATCACATCCATCACCCGCTTCGAGCGAGAGGATTGCAGCACCGCACTCAACAGTTGACTGTCATAGAAGCGACTCAGATAAGCAGCTGCCATGAAGTCTTCTTCCTGAGCCTGCATCAGGCGGTTCGTATCACTGCGAAGACCATGCATCAGAGCCGTAGCACATTTAATGTGCTGGCTGTTGCTGGTATCGAGTTGCAACAAACCACCCTGCAAGTATTGAGTTAGGATCGTCGCTGTTGAACGGGCACTGGTACGGATATCGGTGAACTCGGCGTTCAGTTCAATTTGGGAACTGTGGTGATCAATGACCGCTGCTACAGGGATTTTGGCCTGTTGCACCATGGGCCACAATTGAGTCGTGGTGCCCTGGTTGTCAATGAACACACAGCCGTTGTAGGCTGTCCAGTCTTTCTCCTTACAGAGCTGAGCTGTCCAACGTTGAACAGGCAAATTAGTCAGCTTGACCAGAGCAATATTCTCCTGATGGCTGAGAGTACCCGCATAAACGACATCGCAGCGAATCTCATATTGTTCAGCAATGAGCTTGTAAGCCCAGCCACAGGAGAGAGCATCAGGATCGGGAAAATCTTGTAGCAATACCAGTTGGCGATCGCCCCGATGCGCCTTCAACATCCGGTCGAGGGCTTCAACTCGCTGCTCAGAGAGCCGCCGCCCTTGCATCGAGGCGTTAGGCCACTCTGGTTTGAAAGAACTACCGTTTCTGGGGCGTTCAGAGGAAAGGGCTATTTCCGCTTCCGGATCAGCCAGGAGAGGGTCTGTCATCACAAAATTATATTGTTGGGAGGTTTTTAAGGACGTGAAGGTGATAAGGAAGCGTCGGGGCTACTGGGAGCGAACTCCCACGGTTGCAGTAGCACCCAAGTCAACGATCAAGACAAAGTCGTTACATCTATGATCTTCTCAAAAAATCCTGGTTCAGGCACCCCATCGTAGGTTCCAATTTCCACACCACACGATGAAGCCATTATGAAGATTGTAACTAATCTTGACGAGTACCGGAGGTAAGACAAAGGAGGTAGGGAAAGCTCCTCCTCTAGCCGCCCATGGAGCATAGGCCAGCAAAAACAAACCCCCAGTCAAAATCAACCGGGGGTTTAGATGCCAATCACATATTTTTGCCATTCTTGGTGAAGCCCACTTTTAATGTGCTTAGTCACTTCAAAGTAGAGGCCGCTGTGAGGACGGTGGGGTGGACGACGAAGGTGCATATTGGCTTCTTTCGGAGTACGGTTACCTTTTTTAACATTACAGCGAACACAGGCAGTGACAATATTTTCCCAGGAATCTTCGCCCCCTCGCGATCGCGGCAGCACATGATCGAGCGTGAGGTCTTCGCCGGTATATCCGCAGTACTGACACGAATGTGAGTCCCGATGGAGGAGGTTGCGGCGGGTGAGGGGAATCTCCTTGTAGGGAACCCGGACATAATGTCGTAAGCGGATCACGGAAGGCAGGGGCAAGGCATCGTAGACCATTTTTCCGTTATGTTCGACCTGTTCAGCCTTTCCCTTAATGAGCAGTACCACTGCTCGCCGCCAGCTCGTGATGTTGAGGGGTTCGTAGGAGGCATTCAACACCAGAACTTTGCCCATTAACGTTGCCTATCGTTGGTTAATGATAAGAATCTTGTCAAGAATGGTAACACAACTCCTCAGAAAGCCGGGGAAGGGGCCGTTATTAAGGCATTTCTGCAACAATTTGCAATTATTTGTCGAGCCCAGTTGGGCAACTTAAAACCGCTAAATGTAGAGGTTACGAAGTATTCCGTATTTCGTAGCCTCTATATTTGGCGGTTTCTAAGGTTGAATTTGCCAGAGTCGTACTTCTGCCGCCGGAGTTAAGGGGTATAGCAACAGTAAGGTGTACCCCTGGCGTGTCAGGGCCGCCTGAGTTTCGGAAGAACCATTTAATAAGTAAAAGGTATGGCTGTTTGAACTTATATCAATCGCTTCAGGAGAGGGGATTGCCTGAAGCATCAGGTTGGGGCGCAACCAGTAGCTTAGGGCCAGCAAATCAGAAACCTTGCTCTCTGTCAGGACTAGTGGATTTGTGGCTTGATTCAGTATTGCGGAGACCGGTTGGTAGTAAGTACTGCGAGGACGACTTTTGTTCCACCAGAGGTTTTTTTGAGAGGTGACAGCACAACTGGCAATTTGACTGACGAGAAGAACAACGAGCAACCCCTGCCCCCATTGCTGCCAGGTTGTTTTAGCCGGGATAGACCGAGAAAAACTATAGGCCAGAGCAATCTGCAAGCTGAGAGCAGTAGGGAATAAGTAGCGGACTCGCAGCGATCGCTCCCCTCCCACTACCAGATCCGGCAGTGCCAATCCCAAAAATGACACGCCACCCACCAGTACCAGCAACAACCAGGCCCGTCGGGGAGCATAGCGAATCAGGATAACGGTAGCGACGATCGCACCCACCACCAGCACAACATTCCACCCTGCCAGTTCCCAATCAATCAACATCTGATTTAGCACTCGAAACCAGCCATCCACCAGTTTGCTGAAGGGCGTGGCTTCGCTGAGAGAAGCGGTCTTGCGCTGTACTGTTGCGAGGTTAGCGGCTAGGAGAAATAGCCAGGGCGTGAAGGCGGCGATCGCTCCCGCCGTCACTACACTGAAGCGGCGCACGGTTTGGGTCAGGCGACCTTCCATTAAAAGGATGTAGAGAGTGTGGGCGATCGCCACCAACCCAAACAACAATTGGGTATATAGTCCCAAAGCAATCGTCATGCCATAAACGATCCAGCTATGCCAGCGCTGCGTTCGCATACCCCAGAGCAGGCTGGCACACGACAATAGCGTCATCAACGCCAACAAACTGTAGGGGCGAGCTTCCTGGGCATAGAGCACGTGTAGGGGAGACACCGCCACTAACCCTATTGCTAACCATCCGGGCAGGCTAGTTTGAAACAGCTCCCAGCACAACCAGAACAGAGCAGGAAAGGTCAACAGACTCAAAACCGCTGCCAGACTACGCCAAACGACGATGGTTGACCCAAACCGCTCAACCCACCACCGCGATAGCAAAAAGTAGAGGGGAGTATGCTCTGCTGAACCACGTAGAGAATTCCAGGTGTCGTCCCAGCCACGCTCAGGGCTGAGTTGTTGGAAGGATTGGAGATCGGCAACAGTGAAAGGTTTCCCAGTAAGCAGGGTGTCTTCGACCAGGGCAGTCGTGTAGCCAAGCGATCGCAAGGTTGTATTCACCTCGTCAATCCAATACACCTTGTAGCCCAGATGATAAAACCGAAAGAAAATGCCGAGCACCAGCAGCACCCCGCAGATCCCCAGCCAGATGCGACGGGTCGTAATGGGATGAGGACGAGCAGGCATCGGGAAAGAACTCCAGGAATTATCCAGGTATTGTATGACTAATCGCAAATCCGGTTGAGCAGCATTATGCGCCGCACCCCTGCACATGATGCTGCTTTAACCGGAGATCACATAACCCAGCAATTCTCATTTTGAAATCAGGCCCGAAAACCGCGCGCCTTCGGCGCGCGGTTTTCGGGCCTCAAAGCCAAGAGTTTACGCCCTACGGGCGTGAACTCTTGGCTTTGAGGCCCATACTGAGAAATGCTGCACATAACCTGGGAGTGTGGATGCAGGAAGCCTATCTCCTTTAATCAGCTACACACCCGCTTTCGATACAACCAGGATGTGCCGCTGCGGCATGGCGGCACATCCTGGTTGCACTCCAGGATCGGCATGTAGCTCAATGAGGATGGTATAGAATCTTCGAGGTTATCGGGCGGACATCGTGTCCGTTGCAATCCGGTTCACCGTTTCCTGGGCGCTTTCTAATGCTGGCAAAACAACTGCACTCCTGGCTGATTCCAACGACGGACGTTCCCACCGTTGCTCAGCGGCGGCTGTGGTTTTGGGTGAGTATGGCGATCGCGATCGCCCACCTCATCCCCGTCCTCTACGAAGCCTTCAGCAGCCCATACATCGTGCAGGATGACGCTCGCCAGCACGTTTTCTGGATGTGGCGGTTCATTGATCCGACCCTGTTCCCGAATGATTTGATTGCCGACTATTTTCAATCCGTTGCCCCCTGGGCGTATACGCTGCTTTACCGGGGGTTGATGAGCCTGGGGCTAACACCGCTGCTGCTGAGCAAACTCATTCCTCCCGTGCTGGCACTGATAACAACAGGCCTGGCCTATCGCCTCAGTTTGCTGCTGTTGCCCGTTCCCTTCGTAGGAGCGTTGGCCGCGCTTCTAACCAATCAACTCATCTGGTCGCATGACGATTTGGCTTCTGCTAGCCCTCGTGCTTTCATGCTGCCAATTTTTCTGGCCTTTCTGCAGGCGCTCCTGCAACGGCAGATTGGTTGGAGCCTTATATTAATGGTGCTGCAGGGTCTGTTTTATCCACAATATGTCTTTGTATTCTCGGGGCTGCTCGTGCTGCAACTGGTGCAATGGCAGCATGGCAGATTGAGCTGGGCTCCGGAACGAAGGACATGGATATTAAGCCTATCAGGGTTGGTAGCGGCTTTTTTGGTACTCCTTCCCTTTGTCCTCAGCACCTCAGAATACGGCCCCGTCATCACTCGCCAGGAAGCTTTACAACTGCCAGAGTTCTACCCGGGTGGCCGCAGCGTCTTTTTTAACAACGAACCCTTTGCCTTTTGGATCAACGGGATGCGGAGTGGTCTCTTGCCGACTTTTAAGCCACCCATCATGGGATTTGGGTTGCTGTTACCCCTGCTGCTACGTTATCCCCAACGGTTTCCGCTGGTACGGCGGCTGCAAAACCTTAACGTGTTCGTACAGCTACCTGCAGTGGCGATCGCCCTCTTCCTGGCAGCGCATCTGCTCCTTTTCCGACTCCACCTGCCCAGCCGTTACAGTGCCTATACCCTGCGCTTTACTCTCATCCTGGCAGCCGCCTGTAGCCTGGGAATCCTACTAGATGCGGCATTGAGAGCATTACAGGGCCGCCAGAGTTTATGGCGTTGGGGGGCCATCACTCTAGTCAGCCTGCTCGTCCTCGCCTACCCTTTCTACCTTTCTCCCGTCCCCAACACGAATTACACCGAAGGGCGGCTACCCAAAATCTACGGCTTTCTGGCCGAGCAGCCCAAGGATAGCCGCATCGCTTCTCTATCACGGGACGCCGACACCATTCCCACCTTCAGCCATCGCTCCGTCGTCGTCTCACGCGAGTTCACGATCCCGTACCATGTCGGCTACAGCAACCAGATCCGCCAGAGGGCGATCGACCTGATGGAGGCTCAATACTCCCGTCTCCCGATTGCCTTAGGGGAAGTGATCCGAACCTATAACATTGATTACTGGCTGGTTGACGATAACGCATTCAAGCCATCGGCTCTGAAAAAGAGCTGGGTTCGTCAGTATCCAGAAGCCCTGCAATCGGCACTGGCCCAACTCTCGATTGGCCAGCCCTATCTAGCTCAAGTGGCGGATCAGTGTGAGGTATTGGAGGAGCGCGATCGCCATCTCCTGGACGCCCAATGCATTCTCCGCACTATTAAGAAGCCCTATTAAACCTCAGTTCAGCAAAAGCTGCAGTGCCCATTGTGGTCTGTACTTCACGTAGACCACAATGGGCGTTTTCGAGTACCGCACGTTATGCAGCACTCGATTATTCAGATCAAGTGCTGCTGGGGTCAACACCCCTTTTGCCAACAAAACAGGCATCACAGGTGAATCGGTTGTTACGGTACCGTAAAATCTGTTAATAGCTGTTCAAAGTCAGACTTGCGGTTCCTCCAACCACCCAAATGAACGTTACTGAATTCTTCCAACAGAGTACCGGGAAATGGTTTTCCCAGCGGACTCACCATCACTCTACCGCCCAGACCCCTGAGAGCGGCAAATCCGACATTTACATCGAATGGCTTGAGAACGATGCACCAACCGTGGTGCAACTATGCCAGCAGCAGCAGGTGAACCCCGCAACGGCCCTTGGCGGCATGCAAATTCGCTGGGAAGGATTTGTGGCTCACTCTCCTGACAAACAGCGAGGCTCGACGGTGGTTGTGGCGATCGCCGATGACACCAATCCCACTCAAGGGCGTATCCTGCAATCCAACCCCGACAAAACCGGAAGCCCCGTTCTCGCAGGCCATTACACCATGGGTGAGGATGAAGCCCTGACCCTGGTTACCGACATTGACTCCGTCTCCGCTGAGGAGCGTATCTGGTTTGCAGGCCCCAATCTACGCCTGCGGACTCGCGTTCTCAAGACCCCAGAAGGCGTCACCACAGCCGCTTTTTACTCTGAGATTCGCATGGGCGGGGCTCAGTAAAGTTTTTAACGCCAATTCCATCACATCCCAATTTTCCTATGACAGCCCTGGACGATAAAACCGTTGTTCGAGATTATTTCAACGCCACTGGGTTCGACCGCTGGCGGCGCATCTATGGCGATGGCGAAGTTAACAAAGTGCAACTCGACATCCGCAAAGGTCATCAGGTCACAGTAGACACCGTGCTGGAGTGGCTGAAGGCTGATGGCAATCTCTCCGAGATCACCGTTTGTGACGCTGGATGCGGTGTGGGCAGCCTAAGCATTCCTCTCGCTCAAGAAGGCGCTAAGGTGTTTGCCAGCGATATTTCCGAGAAGATGGTGAGTGAGGGACGGGAACGGGCGATCGCCACCCTCGGCCAAGCCGACAACCCCACATTCGCGGTTCAAGACCTGGAAGGGCTGAGTGGCAAGTATCACACCGTGGTTTGTCTGGATGTGCTGATTCACTATCCCCAAGACGAAGCCAACCGCATGATCAATCACCTCAGTTCCTTGGCGGAATCCCGTCTACTGCTGAGCTTTGCCCCCAAAACTCCGGCCTATAGTCTGCTCAAGAAGATTGGTGAGTTTTTTCCCGGCCCCAGCAAAACCACTCGCGCTTACCTGCACAAAGAAGCCGACATTGTTAAGGTTCTTGAAGCTGGCGGCTGGAAGATTCAGCGCAACACCATGACGAAGACCCGGTTCTATTTTTCCCGATTGCTAGAAGCTGTTAAGTAGAGAGAAATAAGGTCGTCAGCAGAGGGCAGACGGAACGGCAGGATCAGGTAGAAGAAGGAAGGTAGATGACTCAAGGAAAAGCAGCCATGCGTTTCATTAGAGTTCTCCAGGTTAGGCGTTGAGCATTCAGCAGAAAGCTGGCTTCCGCCCCTTCCTCTCCTCCGACCTCTGCCCTTTCGTTCCCCTATCCTCTCGTCCCTTCTGTATCCTGTTCTCTACCTTTTGTCTGGCGCTTCACATGGCTTCATCAGCTTTTGTGAATACCTCCCACGGCGTAACGATTTTTAATAGAAACTCTCATCAAATGGGTCTACTGTAGCAATTTAGGATACATACGCGGTTTTCGTTGGCACCCCCAGTGAACTCCTTTCCCAGTAGACGCATTTAGTTGGACATTTAGCAGGACTTTAGAATGAGCAGCAATTTATCAACAGCACTCCGCGAGGGAACCAAAAAAGCCCATACCATGGCGGAGAACACCGGATTTATCGCGTGTTTTTTGAAAGGGACCGTTGAGCCGACGTCCTACCGCAAGCTGGTTGCTAACCTCTACTTTGTGTACTCTGCGATGGAGGAGGAAATGCAGAAACACCAGAATCACCCCATTCTGGGTAACCTGTACTTCCCTGAACTAAACCGCAAAGCCAGCCTCGAAGAAGATTTGGCCTACTATTTCGGTTCCAACTGGCGCGATCAAGTAGCTCCTTCGGATGCTGCAAAAGACTACGTCGCCCGGATTCATGAAGTGGGTGAGAAGTCGCCTGAGCTGATGATTGCTCATCTCTACACCCGTTATATGGGTGACCTCTCCGGTGGGCAAATCCTCAAGAAGATTGCTCAGAATGCCATGAACCTGACCGAGGGTGGCACTCGCTTCTATGAGTTTGAGAACATTTCTGACGAGAAAGCCTTCAAGAAAATGTACCGCGAGCGGCTCGATGGCGTAGATGTTGATGCAGCTACCGTCGATCGCATTGTTGAAGAAGCTAACGATGCCTTTGGTCGGAACATGATCATGTTCAAGGAACTGGAAGGTAATCTGATCAAGGCAATCGGCGTTCAACTCTTCAACTTGTTGACCCGCCGTGCCCGTCGGGGTAGCACTGAATTAGCAACAGCCGAATAGTTTTTCTGGTTCTAATTCGTTAATATCAAAACCTCAATGCTCTCCGGAGCGTTGAGGTTTTTGATTGTAAATATAAGCTTGCATAGAATTTTATTGAAAATTTCGTTGAAAAAGTCAATTTGAGATAAGGATGAGGAACTCTAAAGCTATCACCTTATTAGGGATGCATAGTATCAGGTAAGCATGCAGGAGAGGCCGTCTCAACTATCAAGCGATCGCTCATTTTTGGCTCTTTTTCAGACAGCCTTTGATCCTATGCTGCTGGTTGACCAGGAAGGGCACTGCATTGCAGCCAATCCCGCCGCCTACGCGTTATTTGGCTGGCCCTCTGACGATTCACGACCGCACAATCTAGAAACGTTGTTTGTGGAGAGTCCCCTGCTCTGGCAGGTAGGAACGCCTCAGGAGCTTCCCCAATCCGGACGAGGGCAGATTCGATGCGTGGATGGTCGCTGTCAGTGGGTAATGTATCGAGTGAGTGCGGTTGACCCCTCAGACCCACTGCAACACTATCTAATTATTTTGCGTGAAACGTCGATTGCGGTTGAGCCTCAACCACTACCTCAGCCCTCCCTGCAGCCATCTGCTACAACAACCAGGCCCCCCACAACACCTCCTGACACCGATTGGTGGTTTCGCTCAGCCTTTGAGCAATCCATTCAATTGGCTAGTCTCTTGAGTCCGGATGGCCGCTTGCTGGTTGACAACCAGACGGCGTTAGATTTTTGCCAACTGACACCGCAAGAGTTCATAGGACGACCCTTTGTGGAACTGGATTGTTGGCAACTTTCTTCCGAAATTCAGAATCGCTTGCTGGCGGCGATCGCCACAGCAGCGAGCGGAGAGCCTGTGCGCTACGAGACGAATATCCTGGCTCCTGACCGTTCCGTTATCACCATTGATTTTTCGTTAAAACCCATTCGTAATCCGGCGGGACAAATCGAGTTTTTGCTGGCTGAAGGCTTAAACATTACCTCGCAAAAGCAGATCGAAGAGGCTTTGCGACAGAGTGAAACGCTGTTCTCCGTAGCCTTCCACGCGAATCCCGAGCCGATGACTATCTCGACATTGGAGGGCGATCGCCTATTTGAGGTCAATGAGCAGTTTTGTCAGATTACCGGCTACCAGCGTGACGACGTGATTGGACGGCGCATTCCTGAGCTGAATCTTTGGCAGACGGCTGAGGCCCGTACACAAATGTTAGAGGCCCTTCAGGAGTCAGGCCGTCTGAGTAACTACGAGGCGACCTTGCGCATGCAATCGGGCGAGTTACGGGTCGGGCTACTTTCCGCTCACATTGTTGAGGTTAACCAGCAACTGTGTATTCTGAGCACCATTAAAGACATTACTGAGCGCAAACAAGCTGAGGCTGCTTTGCACGATGCTGAAGCGCATTTGGAGGATATCCTCAATAATTCTGCGGCTTATATCACCCGCATCTGGTTGTATGCCGATCGCACCTGGGAATACGACTACGTTTCGGCCACCTGTGAGCGATTGTATGGGTATACCGCTGCTGAGATCCAAGCCGATCAAAACCTGTGGCGATCGCGGATTTTTCTGGAGGATATGGAGCAGGTTCTGGTCCCCAACACGGAGCGCATTCTGGCGGGCAGTACGGAAGTTACGATGGAGTACCGCTTTCGCCACCGCGATGGCTCCATCCGATGGATTTCAGAAAATTCTGTTGTGCGATACGACGAGCACCGCCAGGGCTGGTTGTTGACCATCGTGGCCATCGATATCACAGAGCGCAAACAAGTTGAGGCGCTGGTGAAACAGCAGCAAGAACGCGAACGCTTGCTAACCGCTACAGTCCAACAAATCCGAAAATCCCTGAATCTACAGGATGTCCTGACCACGGCGGCTCAGGAAGTACAGCAACTGCTGGAAGCCGATCGCACGCTGATCTACCGCTTTAACCCTGACTGGAGCGGGAAAATTGTCGTGGAATCTGTTCAGGAACCTTGGCAGTCTGTTCTCGGAACCACAGTTTATGACCCCTGCTTTCGGGCGGAGTTAGTCGAGCCCTACCGTCAGGGACGAATCCATGCCGTCTCAGACTTGCTGCAGGAGCAGTTATCCCCCTGTCATCAAGGATTACTGGCCCCATTCCAGATTCGAGCCCACCTGGTCATACCCATTCTCTGCGGTGATCGCCTCTGGGGTCTCTTCTGCATTCACCAATGTTCTGACGCTCGCACCTGGCTACCCTTTGAGGTGGAGCTTTTGCAGCAACTCTGTGAGCGGTTGGCGATCGCCATCCAACAGTCTGAGCTCTACCAGCAGGTTCAGCACTTGAACGCAGAGCTAGAACACCAGGTGCACGAGCGGACCCTCGCCCTGGAGCAGTCTCTACGCTTTGAAGCCCTGCTACGTCAGTTAACCACCCAGATGCGCGACAACCTTGATGAACAACACATCCTCCAAACAGCCGTGGATGGTTTGGGGCGTGAGTTGGGAGTACTGTGCTGTGATGTAGGAATGTATGACCCTGAGCACTCTACAGTCACGATTAAGTGGGAATATAATCCGGGTCTCGAAGCTCTGCAAAATGCTCAGTTTTCAATTGCTGAGTCTGGTGATCCTGATATTTATTACCGCCATTTACTCAACCGCGAAAGCGTGCAGGTTTGTCCCCTCAACTACACCTCGGTGCGTCCGGGTATGAATGCCTGCACAACGCTAATCTGCCCCATCATGGATGATCAGGGAGTATTAGGGGATATGTGGCTGGTGAGACCGGCTGACCAATACTTTGAGGAAGTTGAGCTCCAACTGGTACAGCAGGTAGCAAGCCAGTGTGCGATCGCCCTGCGCCAGGCTCATCTCTATCACCTGGCCCAAACTCAAGTCGGGGAGCTAGAACGTCTCAATCAGTTAAAGGACGACTTTTTGAGCACCGTCTCCCATGAGTTGCGAACTCCCATGGCGAATATCAAAATGGCGACGGAGATGGTGGAGTTGCGGCTGATTCAGCGCAATATTTTAGGAGATGGTAACGATCCAGCGCTAGAACGCTACTTCCATATCCTCAAAGATGCCTGCAACCGTGAGATTCGACTCATTGATGATCTGCTTGACTTGACCCGCTTAAATTCCGACATTGAACCCATCATTCCCTTCCAGATTCATCTGCGTCCGTGGGTTTTCCACATTGCCGAGGCGTTTCGCGATCGCATCCTTCGTAAAGAGCAAATCCTCCAGATCGACATCAACGATGATCTGGTGCTTGAAACCGACCTGGCTTACCTGGAACGGATTGTGATGGAACTGCTCAATAATGCCTGTAAGTATACGCCCACCGGGGAAGGCATCTTTATCTCAGGACGGCTAGTGGACCAGCAGCTCCAGCTCGTGTTTGCCAACTCGGGGGTGGATTTGCCCCCGGAGGAGTGCGATCGCATTTTCGGCCAGTTCTATCGCATTCCCAGCAGCGATCCCTGGCAGCATGAAGGCACAGGGCTAGGGCTGGCCCTGGTGCGCAAGCTCACAGAAAAGCTAGGCGGCTCCATTCGTGCTGAAAGCAGCCAGCAGCATCTGCGAATTATCCTGACCTTCCCCTATCCTTAGATCATTAGTTCGGACAGTTTTTCTAAAACCCTTGCTTTTGCGTGCGCTTTGCGCACGCAAAAGCAAGGGTTTTAGAAAAACTGTCCAGAGTATTGTTAGATGAAACTTTGGCCGTGTACGCTGCGTCTACCCCTAGAGAAGCCTGCAGAATTGCCGCGAATAAGTTTCGATGAACGTGTTTGGAAGGAGCTCTATGCGCAATCAATACTTCATCATGACTGGCTTACTGGGAGGTTTTCTCCTGCTCGGTCATGTGACAGAGGGAGCCGCCCAAGCTCAGACTCAAACCACAGCTCCTACAGCCAACCAGCGTTTTGTTTGGGAACCTGTCGCCCGTATCGAGAATCCTCGCTTTCCCGTCCAAATCTCCCTCCTAAACCAGACCGGGATTGATTTGGACTATGGCTTTACCGACACTTCCAACGCTAGTCCCAACACTCTGGCCCCTAACGCACGGGCAACCCTGACACTCACCAATCCTTCCGTCCTGCTTAGCATTAACCCCATTCAAACCAGTACGGATAGCAACATTCCACTCCTTTTATTTGATGTCAGAGTGCAGTCAAACAACGCCATTGAGGTCATCCTCAAGCCAGGTAGCGGTAATGATTTGACTGGCGATGCGATCGGTCAAGTTTTAGATGTACAAGAATCAGGCGGTATTTTTGTGTACTGATGCCCTGGGCAGGTAGTTTCAAACCTATAGATAATCCGCCCGGCATTCCATCCATTTCAGAACCTTGAAAAGGCTCACTTCGTGCGGTTTTTCAACCGTAAACTAGCCTAACCAGATTTTGTCAGGCTATATAGCGCTGTGCGGGTTGATTAAGTACGGTGGTGTGGGGCACTAAGTGCCCCACACCACCGTTGCTGTACTTAACGCACTTGCACATTGCTATAACATCAACGCATCAAGCATTGCCCGATTGAATGAGGTAAGAGAGGGGCATGGGGCTCATCTCTTACCCCTCCCTTACCTCATTCAATCAGAAAGAAGTATAAGTTCTGTCTAAATAATTGTGCTGAAATAAACTGTTGTTCCTATAATCTTTGGCAAGTACTGCCATTGACGGGGAGGCATCGGTGAGCAAGCTACAAAACCGTTTCAGTTGGATGTTCTGGAGTGGTTTTTATTTAAGCCTGGGAAGTTTCGGGCTTCTGGGATGTAATCGGCTGCCGGACTTAATAGCAACTGGTTCTAAAACCTCAGAAGCAGCGACCGCTTCTCCCCCCCCTGCCAATATGCTCTGTGAGACCCCCGGTTACCTGGCAAAGGTTACAACCCTACAGGGGCAACCCCACCTCACCTTCGGCCCAAAACCAGACGCAAACACGCTCACCGATGCCGCACCGGTTGCCATGACCGAAAATGACGACGGCAGCCGCACCTATTCAATTTCTAAAGATTCCACCACTTATGCCCGTTTCTATTTAGACGGGACCTGTCTGACGCAAGTCGTAGCAGCTGATAGCACAGTCAGCGTCGAAGAAGTTGGCAAGACTTCTCCTGTTGATCCCCCTGACGAATCTGTTGCCTCCTCGAGCCTTGAGCAGCCGGATCAATATCAGCAGGGCTACGATCTGGGCTACAAAGAAGGCTTTCAGAGCGGCGAAACATTTCGTCGGGAAAAGCGCGAAAACACCCCCGAACTTGCTTTTCCAGCCGATTCGGCGAGCGGCAATGAGAGTTACGACCGGGGCTACCGGGAAGGCTTTTATGATGGCTTTGCCGGAGGCTACGACAGCTTCATCAGCCAGGAGCCAAATCAGAATAATTTAGCTATGAGCTGCGCTGGAACGATTGTGAATAAATTTGATTTCACGGCTTACTACACTCGAGAGTCTGGATTCAACCGCATTGATCTTAAACCTCACCAAAGTAGTCAAACTCTCACCGCGAACCTAAGCTATGACCGTAAAGACGATAAAAACCATGAGGTTTGGCGCGGCAATATCGCCCAAATGGAGGATGTAACGTTAACGCATCTATCTACAAAAGATCCTAAACCGGGAGACGAGGTTTCTGTTAGTTACGACAATGGTTTAGGAAAAGCAAATTGTCGTTAAGCTCAGCCAAATCCGTAGAATTGTAGGCTAAACTGATCGCCACAACCAGAGTTGTCCCCTAAAACCCTGGTTTAGAGCATTTTCAGCCATTTTTAACCAAAATCGGCTGATGGTTCTGTTCATCTGTTTTTGCGTGGGTAAGAACCTATGGAAAATTTCGCTTTCCTTCATGCCTTTGCCGCCTACGAAGACCCCTCGGAAGCGCCGAAGGTCCGCTCTCTAGAAGATATGGGTTTAGTCAATCCAGCCATGCTCGGGATAGCCGCAGGGGCGATCGCCGGGTTTATGGTTTTGACTACCCCCTCGGATGCTCAAGCCTATACTGAGTACGGCGATCGCGGTGCTGCCGTCTACGAAATTCAAAGTGTTCTGAATGGTTTAGGATACAGCGTTGGTCCATTAGATGGCGTGTTTGGTTCTGCGACACGACAAGCCGTAATCAATTTTCAACGGAACAACGGGCTCTCCGTAGATGGTGTGGTTGGCCCTGCGACGGCCTCCGCTCTCGGTGGGGTCAGCTATGACCCTGACCCTGGACAAGGTGGCAGCGGTGGTGGCCCCAATACGGTCACAATTTCCACCAACGGTAGCCCATTGACAGTGCGTTCTGGTCCGGGTACAGGTTACGCTGCGATCGACTACATTTCGAATGGCAGCAGCGTTACTGTTGTAGATTATTCGGGCGGTTGGTATGAACTCGCTGGCGGCGGTTGGATTTCGTCTACTTGGACCGTCGGCGGTGGCGGCGGTGGCGGTGGCGGTGGCAATCCCGGTGGTGACGGTGGCTCCGGCTCTATTCGAATTTCCACCAACGGTAGCGAACTGGTAGCTCGCTCAGGCCCAGGCTCGGGGTATGCCGTTACTGGCGGCTATGGCAACGGTGCTGTAGTCCGGTTCTACGACTACTACGGTGGCTGGTATGAAACTGACCAGGGCTGGGTTTCTGCAAGCTGGGTTTACGAACTCTAAGCTCTAATTTGCTCCTGTTGCCAGGCCGTCGAACCTGTAAAGGACAGTCTTTCTGAGGATTTCGCCCTAACACATGGGTTTTGAACCCTGGCCTGAATACCTAAGCAAGGGCTGATGTAGTCGCTACATCAGCCCTTTTTGACGGACCTCTATGAAAACGCTCAGGCATGTGAACGGCCGACCCAAACAAATGTATTCTTGAGAACCTACAGCAATGTGCGGGTTGATTAAGTACGGTGGTGTGGGGCACTTCGTGCCCCACACCACCGTTGCTGTACTTAACGCACTCGCACGTTGCTATATACTTTGTGCGAGTTCTCCAGAATTACAGAGGGTTTTATCACCCGAAATGGCGAAAATCGCCCTTTGCCAAGTACCCTTCTCAACCCTTAGACTGTAAACTCTGAGCACCCACTGGATATAGCTCCAAGCCTTGGGGGTGATCCATCCGCTCTCCTCCTCCCTCCCCCGTTCCAATGCCGCAAACCTTAGACTTTCTAGCCCAACTCAATACCTCTCAGCGTCGCGCCGTTGAGCACCACTGTGGCCCACTGCTAGTGGTTGCTGGGGCCGGTTCTGGCAAAACGCGTGCCCTCACCTTTCGTATTGCCAACCTGATCCTGAACCATCGGGTCGATCCGGAGAACATCCTCGCAGTTACCTTCACAAACAAAGCTGCCCGGGAGATGAAGGAGCGGATCGAGAAGCTTTTCGCTGAGCAGGAAGCTCTTGCACAGAAGGGCAAGCCCCTGGAAGCTTTGCACGAACGGGAGCAGATGCGGCTCCGCTCCTATGTCTACAAGAACATCACCAAGGATTTGTGGATCGGTACGTTTCATGCCCTCTGCGCCCGCATCTTACGGTTTGACATCGAAAAGTACCAGGACCCTGCCGGGCAACGTACCCGGAACTTCTCCATCTTTGATGAATCTGATGTGCAAAACCTTGTAAAAGGTATTGTCGCTTCCAAAAATCTGGACGATAAGAAGTTTGACCCGCGATCAATCCGATACGCCATCAGCAACGCTAAAAACCAGGGCTTCTCGCCGATGGATGTAGAGCGCGAGCAGCCGAACTACCGGGGTCGGGTAATTGCTGACGTCTATGCCGAGTACCAGAGGGCCCTGGCAGCTAACAATGCCATGGATTTCGACGACCTGATTCTGGTTCCCGTGCAACTCTTCCGCCAGAATGAGCAGGTGTTGGCTTACTGGCACAAACGCTTTCGCCATATCCTCGTGGACGAGTATCAGGATACCAACCGTACCCAGTACGATTTGATCCGGATGCTCGTCACTAATGGAGCTAGCACTGCCGACTTCGGGGATTGGAATTACCGCTCCGTTTTCGTTGTGGGCGATGCCGATCAAAGCATCTATTCCTTCAGAGCTGCGGATTTCCGCATTCTGCTGGGGTTCCAGGAGGATTTTGGCGATGGGTTGCCGGACGATGACACCCGCACGATGGTCAAGCTGGAGGAGAATTACCGCTCCACGTCCAACATCATCGAAGTGGCGAATGAAGTAATTGACAACAATACGGAACGCATCGACAAGGTGTTACGGGCAACACGGGGTGAAGGGGAGCCCATTTACCTGTTCCGAGCAGACGACGAGACACAGGAAGCGCAGTTTGTTGTCGGTCAAATCCGCCAGTTACGGGACAGTAACCCCGAGTTGGATTGGGGTAGTTTTGCAATTCTCTACCGGACCAACGCCCAATCGCGTGCGTTTGAGGAAGTGCTGGCCCGCTTTCAGTTGCCCTATACCATTGTGGGAGGGCTGCGATTCTACGATCGCCGTGAAGTCAAAGACGTGCTGTCCTATTTGCGGGCGATCGCCAACCCTGACGACAGCGTCAGCATTGAGCGGGTCATCAACGTACCCCGACGCGGCGTGGGCAAAACCACCCTGGATCGGTTGAAGCAAGCGGCCCAGCAAACCAATGTCTCCCTCTGGAATATCCTTTGCGATGAGACATCGGTACAGACCCTGGCGGGGCGATCGGCCAAAGCGGTGTTTAGCTTTGTCGACATCATCCAGAAATATCAGGAGCAGCTAGAAACGGCCTCGGCTTCTGAAATCATGCAGGGCATTCTGGAGGACTCGGGCTACATTGCCGATCTGCAAACTCAGGATACTGACGAAGCCCAGGATCGCATCAGCAACGTGCAGGAGCTTTACAACGCCTCTCTGCAATTCCAGGAGGAAAACGACAACGCCTCCTTAGTGGGATTTTTGGCAAATGCTTCCCTCGCCTCAGATCTGGATAACTTGGACGAAGGGAAGTCTTCCATCTCCCTCATGACCCTCCACTCCTCTAAGGGACTGGAGTTCCCCGTTGTCTTTTTAGTGGGTCTGGAGCAGGGGCTTTTCCCTAACTATCGCTCCTTAGAGGATCCGGCTTCCCTGGAAGAGGAGCGCCGCCTCTGCTACGTGGGCATTACCCGTGCTCAGGAGCGGCTCTTCATCACCTATGCCCGAGAACGCCGCCTCTACGGCAATCGCGAACCGGCCAGCCCCTCGCTCTTCCTGGCAGAAATTCCACCAGAACGGCTAATCAGCAATGTGGCAACAGCTCAGCCCAAAAAGATGGCAACCCCGATGAAAGAAATGCGGGCACGGGCGATCGCGGCACCCAATCCCAATGCCGTCATCTCTGATTGGAAAGTGGGCGAGAAAGTGATGCATCCTTCCTTTGGCCCCGGCCAGGTTACCCACATCTTTGGTACCGGCAAGAAGATGTGCATTGCCGTCAAGTTCCCTGATTTGGGTCAGAAGATCATCGACCCCAAATTAGTTCCGCTTCAACGGGTCCAATAAAAATGCTTTGTGTATGGTGTTTCGCACACCACACACAATAAGCATACATAAGTTCCGTGAAGGCTATGCCTGTTTGAGTTGTGGCGTTCCAAACCGCTCACCTACCTCTAGACGGCTACCGTTCACAAAGTCTGCGCCACTCTGAGCTTTCTTCCCCGGTAGCTGAATCTCCTGGAGCAGCAGCAGCCCCTCACCTGTCTTCACGACAGGCCCCCAGCCTTTGAGAATTGTGGCGATCGCCCCAACCTCGATCTCTGCTTGCAGGAAAGGCTGCCACTCCGAAGCCAGAGCTTGCAGGTCTGGCGGTAACTGGTCATCCACGACACCCAGGGGAGCGGTTTTTAGCAGTTTGATAGAGCTATCGCGAAAGGTTGCCACGCAGTTTGGGAAAAAGCCACGAATCTGGTTGTGGAGGGCGATCGCCCCTTTCCCCCAATCTACCCAGTAATCTGCTTTCTGAATGAGCGGTGCATAGGTGGCTTGTTCAGCATCCTGTGGCTCGGCAATCAGCGTTCCTGCTTCCAGGCCATGCAGCGTTTGCACCAGCAAATCCCCTGACTGCGCTGCAAGCTTTTCGGCTACGTCAAAAAAGGTATCAAATAAACCAATGGGTACCTGACCTTTGATCAACATGGGGCCGGTATCCATCCCCGCATCCATCAGCATCGTGGTAATGCCTGTCTCAGTCTTGCCATGCACAATGCTCCATTGAATGGGAGCAGCCCCTCGGTAGTCCGGGAGTAACGATCCGTGACCATTAATACAACCGAGGCGGGGCATGTCTAAAATTTCTTGAGATAAGATTTGCCCATAGGCAACGACAACGAAGGCATCGGCTTCATAGGAACGCAATGCATCCAGGGTTTCGGCATCACGTTTCACTCTCCTGGGTTGCCAGACGGGAAGATTATGGGTTTGGGCGATCGCCTTCACTGGAGATGGGCTTAACTCCTTCCCCCGCCCCCGCCGCTTATCGGGTTGGGTTACCACTGCCAGCACCTCAAACCCCGGTTCTGCCAGCAACCGCTCCAGGCTAGGCACGGCAAATTGGGGCGTTCCAAAAAAGACCAGTTTCATGGACACCTGCATGATTACTCAGCAAATACTATCAGCAATTCTTAGTATGGGCATCAAAGCCAAGAGTTCACGCCCTACGGGCGTGAACTCTTGGCTTTGATGCCCGAAAACCGCGTGCCAAAGGCGCGCGGTTTTCGGGCCTGATTTCAAAATGAGAATTGCTGAAATACTATAGCTTTTGTACCGATCGTTGCGGCAAAGGGAGAGACTAGTAAGCTGCAGCCTAAGTTCGCGACCCATGTTTTTGTGTGGGGTGCTTCGCACCCCACACAAAAACATGGGTGATGGATTTTCGCCTCAGCGTACTAGTACAAGAAATCTATCTATATCGAGTGGTATGAGGCACTTTGTGCCCCACACCACCCACCGTTGCTCTATTTAACGCACTTGCACATGCTATATGAAGCAGAGTTCGGGTGAAGTACGGGCTTGCGCTCTGATAAACCTCTTAGGCCAAAACTTAGCCTCCTGTTTCTGTCCTCACTAAATAAGGGCAAAAACAAGAGGCCAAGTTTTGACACGAAGTGTGGAGTAATTAAAACTCTTCCAATTGATGAGGAATACCCCAAATTGGACAGGGAGACAGGGGAGCCAACTGACGAACCAGTTCATGCTCTGGAGAGCTGCAGCCCACCACAATCAAGTTAGCATCAATCTCTCGGGCCACATTCAGCAACTCGTCAGGGTAGCTACCAAAGCGCAGGTGAGCCTCTAGAGAGCCACGCCATTCTTCCGCCAGGCAGCGAGCCTGCCAAAGAATGCAATCTGCCTGATCCAGGAGATTCTCAGGAGCAGGGATTGGCTCAACCTGGCAGACCGTCAGACAACTTTGGGCTGCCTGGCTGGCTAGCACGTCCGTACTACGACGCCCCGAAGAAAACACGGGTAGCCCCGAAGCGTGGACCAAATCGGTGCGCGTAGAGGTCCGTGGGTACGGCCAGGCCGATCGCCCTCCCAGATCAACAGGATTTTCGCGAGGTGGCTGTTTGCGCCGATCGACGATATACACCACATGCACCAGCACTCGGGTTTGCGATGCCAGGCGAGTTTGATGGGCAATCCACAGGGCCATATCCAGGGCAATTTGGCTATTGGCAGAGCCGTTGTAGCCAATTAGCACATTCATGGTTTCCTTGGAAGAACGCTCATCCTCACCCCCACCCAGAGTTAGGCCTTCAGACAGAACGATTTGGCTTGCCAGATCCTTCCATCCCAGGGCATTTTGTAAGCGCACCAGTGTGGATTTAATCTTCACCGTGGTTTCCCTCCGTCAACATGGATGAGCCAAACTTTGAAGGTTCAAAAGTCAAAAGTTGCAACTTGAAGGATGTCATGGAAAGCCCAGATAGGGATACAAAGCAGTTGCCCCTATCACAGCCATAGAGAAGCTAGTTCTAGAGAATCAACCGGGCTCTGGCGATCGCCTCTAACAACCAGAACCTTCCTGTAAAACAGCACCCCAAACCATTAATCCGGAAACACCCTTTCAGTCCTGCAAAAACTGAACAAGCTGAATCAACAGAAGATCTGCTTCAACTTATTCGTGCATAGACAATCGGCCACTTTAGGAACACACCGAATAGAGCCTTGCACTCATCTATTCTCTACCCAAAGCCAGTCAGAACTGCTCGATATTGAGGAGAGGAAGGCCACCTCCATCCAAAACCCGATAATTCTGAGGTCTATACAGGGGTTTTCTAAGAAGACAAAAACGATTATAGGCAACCTTTTCGGGCAAAGGTAGCTCCCTAAGGAGTAACCATAGCTCAGCTTAAGACACGTCAGCCATCCCGATAGAGGTTCAGACCACACTCCTCGTTCCTGTGTCAGGAAGATAAAAACGAAGGGATAAAACTTAACCCAAAAAGTACAAGGCCGGAACCAAGATGCAGTGAAACTTTTACCATTTCGCACCATCCAGTTACATGGATGAAAAGATACATAGTTTCAATTGCCGAAACTCAGCTTAACACCGGCAACATAGATCGTCAATGGGACTTTTCTTTCCGTAGGAAAGTCAAGAATAGTAACAAAATGGATAGCTAGTTTAGGCTGTATTTTGCATACAAATAAGGACCAATTTAGAACACCTCAAGAGCACATGAAATAAGCTTTTCAAATAGGGCCCAGGAGGATCTCTAATCGAGAATCTATACTTACCTCAAATGATGCTGGTAAACCTGTAATCCAATACACTTGCTGGGAATTTCCACGAGATGTAGCCAGGTTTACAAATTACAGCTACATGCCTCGTAGTAAGCCTCTCATTCATCTTTCCCTCTTACATGGAAGCTCTAGTCGCTCAACCCTATGGATAGTGTGTATCGAGCCGGAGCCCTTGTTCTGTCATCGCTCTATGCAGCAGAACAAAGACTCCGCGTGCCAGCTCAAGTCACGGATACGCGTGAGTTTACCTATAAGTTTGAGGAAGAGGTATATTTTGCATCCTCATCTTCAAAACACCAGAAACGCTGATGGTGACCATATAAACAATCGAAAGCTTTGCGATCGCCAGGCTAAAGCTCTTAATTGTGCTTAAAAACACCTTTAAAAAGAGATCAGCCTCACCCAATAATGCCAGAGGGAAGGCAGGTGAGGCTGGAGACGCAGTTAGGAGGTATCTTGTTTTTAAGACTACGCCTACTATTCTAGTTTTTCGTTCCTCTTAAGGTGTTCTTAAGTTTACGAATAAGAAAATCTTGTTTTTCTCAGAAAATCGTTACCTTCACTACCCAAAAGCCCTATTTTTTACTAAAGGATGTTACGAAACTCATGCAAGGGTTGAGTTAACAAACCTGTGCTTCTGACAAATCAATAATTTCTACTCAACAGAATTTCAAAAAAGAGAATCATTCTGTGATTTAGGATGAAGCCTCAAAAAATTCGAAACCTCTTACTTTAGATAGTTTTTATATTCACGTCCTGCACCTGTTTAAAGGCAAGCAGAACTCTTATTCTGTACCGCAACGCAAGGCAAAATTGGAGTTCTGTTTTCCGGTGTACACGTCAGCACTGTCCCACACACGCAGCGCCTTTTATGGGATTCCGCTACCACGCCGCCTTTGTAGCCCTGGCTACGCCCGAATTGGAGCGGTTAGTCATCTTTTATCGCTCATTTCTAGGACAACCTCCCGTCACGTTTATTCCCCAGCAATATGCCGAGTTTCATCTCCTGCAATTGCGTTTAGCACTGTTCAACCCCAAAACAGAACATCGCACTGAGTTTGTGGCCCCTGCCGGAGCCGCCCTTAGCATTTGCCTGGAGGTTGAGCAGTTAGAGACGGCGATCGCCCACCTCACAAGCACCTATATCCTTTTGCAAGAGCAAGGATTGTGGCACGACACCGTCCCGTTAGGGGAACTTCTCACCCCCTCCCATGGGCGTGAGATTTATGCCTATGATCCGGATGGCAATCGTCTCATCCTCTATGAGGCAGCATCAACAAACCGTGCGGAGCCTACCCATGACTGAATCTCGAATATTCTTAATGATGGGAGCCATTTTAGGAGGCCTGGCCGTAGCCTCCGGAGCTTTCGCTTCCCATGCCCTGTCTGAAAAACTGACTGAGAGGGCTATAGAAATTTTTGAGACGGCCGCTCGATATCAGATGTACCATGCTCTGGCACTGCTAGCGGTTGGCCTTTGGCTGAGCCGAGTAGATGAGGGGCGATCGCTCCTTGTCACAGCCGGAGTTGCTTATCTAATTGGGATTCTTCTGTTCTCAGGAAGCCTCTACGCCCTTAGCTTGAGTGGCATTAAGGGGTTGGGAGCCGTCACGCCTCTGGGTGGAGTGGCGTTTCTGGTGGGATGGGGGTGCTTGGCGATCGCAGCCCTTTCCTTCAAGTAGAAATGTTGTTCTGGTCTTTCAGCAGGGAAAGTCCAACTTTTTTCTTGGCTTACATTTTTCAGCACAACTCAGAACCCTGGTTTTGTCACCGTGAAGCGACGGCAAAACCAGGGTTCTGAGTTTTGGTTGGAGTAGATGCAGGATATTAAGGAGATTTCTGAGAAACAATATCCCCATTATTTGGAAAAAAGGCGCGGCGAAGCCGCGCCTTTTTTCCAAATAATGGGGAAGTTCTTATCTGGAAATCTCCTAACTCCTCACTGAGCAACCGTTTTATGCATAGGCTCAATGAAGTTGTGAAAGCAACAGGACGTTTCTTAAGGCACTTCGGAACCTATCCCTCTTAGCTACGTCCCCTTTTACGGCAGACTGATGAATAAAGGGACCTATTACTCTGTGCGTAAACCTAAATCTATGGCACTACAAGATGCCCACCAGGCAATCATCAGAGCCCATGTTTTTGTTCAAGGCCGTGTGCAGGGGGTTGGCTATCGAGCCGCCACATGGGATACCGCGATTCTGCTGAAACTCAAGGGGTGGGTACGAAACCTGCGAGATGGTCGTGTCGAAGCCGTCTTTGAAGGAACCTCAGAACAAATTGAGGAAATGATTCGCTGGTGCCATCAAGGCCCGCCTACTGCCCGAGTAACCAGCGTCCAGGTCACTTACGAAACCCCAGAGCACCTCAAAACATTCCAGGTTACCCAGTAACGGTCCTTCGGACAGATTCTTTAAAGTTCCTGCTTTTGCATGCGCTCAGGTCCATCAAAGCAAGAACTTTAAAGAATCTGTCCGGTGCAACTATCCTCATCCCAATAAGCCACAGCTATGAAGGAAAAATTAACAGATTACTTATCGCTCATTACTCTCCATATAGGGGAAAGGAGAATACTTGCAATCCTTGCTTAAACAATACAAAAACTTTGTTAAAACTTCACGGAAGCTTTATATAACATCGCAGAAAAGTGAAGCTTCCTTGAAGAGCTACGGGATTCCACGGAACACCCAAGAGCAAAACGTTATTCTCATCCCCAGCTTCCAGTATGACCCCCATGCTATTTCCAATTGCATCTATAGCTAGAAACAACTTTCAGCAATATGCAACTTGTGAAGTAGTTCTTTGAAGCAAATGCTTGTTCCTGAGCTTAAGTAACCATCCAGATGTGATTCTGCCTTGCGGAGTAGGTCTCTCTCTGAACGGTAGGATGCCATAGCGCCTCAGTTGAAATAGCCTGGAGCAGGTTACTGAGTACCACAGGTCATTCTGTTCAAAACAAACCTCAGCCTGCGTTGTGTTCGGGGCTATATGCGAATCCTCATTTATTCCTATAACTATCATCCAGAGCCCATCGGTATCGCGCCACTCATGACCGAACTGGCCGAAGGGCTAGCCAGTCGAGGACACACTGTGCGTGTCGTCACGGGTATGCCCAACTACCCTGAGCGCCAGGTGTATCAAAAATATCAAGGCAAGTTTTACTGCACTGAAGAGCAAAATGGTGTCACTATCCAGCGAAGCTATGTGTGGATCCGGCCTCAACTCGGATTAATGACTCGTATTTTGCTGGATGGAAGTTTTTCGGTTACGAGTTTGATACAAGCGTTACGGGGCTGGCGACCCGAAGTTATTTTGCTGACGGTACCGCCTCTACCAACCTGTGTTCCGGCTGCGCTCTTACGATTGATCTACAAATGTCCTGTGGTTATTAGCCTGCAAGACATTCTGCCAGAAGCAGCGGTTAAACTCGGCATCCTGAGCAATAAATGGGCGATTCGTTTGTTTGAATTATTAGAGCGGTTTGCTTACCGAACAGCCAGCGCTATTGGAGTCATCTCAGATGGCTTTATCGAGAATCTCATGGGGAAAGGGGTGCCCCGCGACAAGATGCATTGCATCCCTAATTGGGTAGATGTCAACTTCATTCGCCCCCAAGTCCGAGACCCCAACCCTTTTCGTATCAAGCACCAGTTAACGGGTAAATTTGTTGTGCTCTATTCGGGTAATATTGCTCTGACTCAGGGCATGGAAACCGTCATCAGAGCTGCAAAATTACTCCAAGACGTCCCTAACATTGTGTTTGTCATTGCGGGCGAAGCGAAGGCACGTCAACGCCTGCAAACAATTTGTGAGGAGTGTCAAACAAACAACGTCATGCTCCTACCCTTTGAGCCCCGAGAAAATTTGCCACAGATGTTGGCAGCGGCAGATGTCAGTCTCGTGGTGCAGAAACGAAACGTAATTGCTTTTAATATGCCGTCTAAGGTTCAGCTTCTCCTGGCCAGTGGACGCCCTATTATTGCCTCAGTTCCCCTGAATGGTATGGCTGCGAGGGCAGTTTCTAAGAGCCAGGGCGGCATGGTATTGCCTCCAGAACAGCCCGATTTACTAGCAGACGCAATCCTGCGGCTGTACCACAACCCTGCTGAAGCCGAAGCAATGGGCGTCCAGGGTCGTCACTATGCCATTCAACATTACTCGTTAGAACAGGCACTCGATAGCTATGAAAGCCTATTTACCAAGCTTGTTGGAAAACCCCCAGCAGTAGAGCCACCTACGCTGCGACCGGAAGAAGTGACAACAGGGCACTAATACCAATCCAATCAACCATAAATCCGAAAGCTGTGTCACTGACTTTACAGGCGACGTATCTTTTAGGATTTATGGTTACTTCACCCTTCCCCTACGTCCTGGCAATCCTGCATGCCACTTGGGGTCGATGGTCATGTTCTAGATGTGTAGATAAGGGTGCGATGGAAGGGGTGCTTCGTGCCCCTTTCATCACACCCTTACCTATACAGTGGACTACCCGCCAGGGTAAGCGATCGCTCTAACATCTAACACCCTATACAGTTAGCCTTTGTCCCGTCAGTTGAGCCATCTGCAGCAATCGGAAGCAGTCCTCCCACTCACTCCACCTGACACTAGCAATATAAAGATAAACTGGAGAGGACGACTGACTCATCTTGCGTAAATCGAATGATGGGTTAGTAGTTTTGTGTAGGAACCTGGATCAAGCCCAGTTGAGAGTTTGACCTGGGCTTCCGGAGACAGATTTGGGAGAGAATCGGATGGCGTTTTTGGATGCAGGGCTACGCACGCAGGTATTGGACTGGATGGCGAATCAGGTGCCTGAATCGCGGATTGCTCACGTATTGCGTGTGGAGGAGATGGCGATCGCCCTGGCCCAGCAACATCAACTTGATATTGAAAAAGCAGCCACGGCAGGTCTGATGCATGACCTGGCCAAGTACTTCAAACCCAACCAACTGTTAGCAATGGCAACGGCTGAAGGGTTGCTAATTGACCCCGTCGCTTATGCCAATCCACATCTGCTTCACGCAGATGTCAGCGCCCTCGTAGCCCGTGATGAGTTTGGAGTTCGGGATCCCGAAGTTTTAGCCGCGATCGCCGACCATACCCTGGGACGGCCAAATATGGGACCATTAAGTTGTGCCGTATTTCTGGCTGACACTCTGGAAGCGGGACGAGGCGATAGTGAAGAACTGCAAACTTTGCGCCAAATAAGCCAACAAAATCTCACCCGAGCGGTGTGGATGACCTGCGATTACACTCTGCGTTATTTGTTAAACACTAGCCGTCTCATTCACCCCCTGGCGATCGAAACCCGCAATAGTTTTTTGCATCGCGATCGCTGGCACGCTGAGCTTCCCAATGTCCAGGCGGCCCCACCCTATAGCATGGCTTCCTAAGCCTTAATGCGGGTAAAACCCGAAGAACCTATCTCCCCAAGTTTGAACATTGACGAAGCAAAGTCTTTAGAGAGGCCGTTTTGGGGCTCGGTGCATACAAAAATTAACGTCCTGAGCACTGTCTTTTGCGAGATTGTCTATCATATCCGTAACCCTCTCTGAGATCTCGATTATCCAGCTTCACTAAACAACTCAACTGCAACGACATAGTCGATTTGAGGTATTAAATACTGAATGATCCATCAATCCTCCTTTAATCCCACCACTACACCCTATTCCGCATCGACCCCATCGCGAACGGGAAAGGACGTGAGTGGTGAAGATTTGGCGTTGACCATTGCCCGGGCTGCTGATGACCGCAAAGCGGTCGATACCGTTGTACTGAAAGTCTCTGACGTTTCCTATCTGGCGGATTACTTCGTCATTACCTCAGGGATGTCATTGCCTCAGGTACGGGCGATCGCCAACAGCATCGAACAAGAGGTGGGAGATACCTGGCAGCGGGCTCCCCGGCGTGTGGAAGGGCAGTCAGAGGGCAATTGGATTGTGATGGATTACGGCGATGTAATTGTGCACATCTTTATGCCCAAAGAGCGTGAGTATTATGGTTTAGAAGCCTTCTGGGGCCACGCGGAGCACGTTTCTTTCACGCCGTAAACGTTGATTTTTCGTGTGTTTTACACACGAAAAATCAACCCTTTCCAAAAATTCAGTAGCCCGATAGATTTAGAGGTACGTTATACGCTGGTTCCATGAAGTCCTCTGCGCCTGTTTGTCCCGTCCCCACAGAGCAGCAGCCCATTAATGAATTCCGTGACCTGACGGAATCCTGGTTTTTCCGGTGGGCCACCCTCGATTGGTGGCCTTACGTTAAACCACTCATCGTGTTGTGGAGCCTTAGCTGGGTCATCGTTTGGCCTGTGGCCGCTATTAGTTTTCCACCGGTCAAAGATCCCGGTCATTTCTTTGTCTGCGGAGTAGTGGGTGCTTGTGCCCTGCCCCTCCTGGCCCTAAGTAACCTGGCGCTGGGATGGTTGTATGTGCGCGATCGCCTGCGCAAAGAAACCATTTTCTACGAAGAATCAGGCTGGTACGACGGGCAAACCTGGACGAAGCCTGAGGAAGTGTTGCAGCGCGATCGGCTGATTGTCAGCTACCAAATCAGCCCGATTATGCAGCGGCTGCGACGTACTTTCTTATTCTTTGTGGGATTATTCTTAGCTTGTGTATTCGCCTGGCTACTTCTTCCTTAGCGCTCGTTGAAACGTTAATTTTTCGTGTATCCCTACCCTGAAAAAAACAGCCCTCTCTCAGCAGAAAAACCTTGAGAAAAGGTGGTGTCTGGCGTTTCATTTCGCGTCTGAATTGTTCCTCTGAGATTGCCGCTGACCGTTATGATGATGAGGTTGTGCAGGGTTTTCCTGCCGAATTAAGGAATTGCTTGTATTACCATGACCCGAGGAAAACGCAGCCACTCCGCACCGGAAGTCGAAGTTCGCCTTTTGCGTGAGGGAATTATCGAATCCAGGCACCACGTTCAGGCGGTTGTGGCCGATGAAAAAGGACGAATTCTCTCGGTGGCCGGGGATCCCGAAACTTCCACCTTTATTCGCTCAGCGTTAAAACCCTTTCAAGCCCTGGCCGTTACAACTACAGGTACGTTAGAGCGGTTGAAGTTAGGCGATCGCGACCTGGCTATTATGTGCAGCTCCCACCGGGGTACACCAGAACAGGTACGGCAAGCCTTCAATATCCTCTGGCGCGCTGATATCGACCCCTCTGCCCTACAATGTCCCATCCCTGAAGGCAAACGCAGCCCATTGGAGTATAACTGCTCCGGTAAACACGCCGGAATGTTGGCTGTAGCGAAGCAAGGCGGCTACCCTCTCAGCTCCTACATGCAACGCAATCATCCGGTACAAGAACTTATTCTGGGCAAAGTTGCCGAACTTCTCAAGATGCCGGCTGCGGAATTCATTTCGGCACGGGATGATTGCGGAGTTCCGACTTATTTCATGCAATTGGGACAGATTGCTACCCTCTATGCCCAGCTAGCCTCTGGCAATAGCCTCGATATGGAGCGCATTCTCCGCGCTATGACCCATCACCCTAATCTGATCGCGGGGGATGGCGAATTTGACACTGAACTGATTCGTCTGACCGCTGGGGAAGTGGTTAGCAAATCGGGTGCGGAAGGCGTGCAGTGCGTCGCTCGGGTCGGCGAAGGGTTGGGATTGGCCATTAAAGTCATGGATGGGGCGAAGCGAGCCAAGTACGCTGTTGCTACTCAATTGCTCAGGCAGATGGGTTGGATTACCCCCTCCATCGCAGAAACTCTATCCGAGAAATATATGTCTCTGGGCGACATCAAGCGCTTGGATGTTGTGGGCGAACTGACTTTGTTGTAATTCAGTCCTAATTCATAAGAAAAAGAGGGGGGCTTCTGCCCCCCTCTTTTTCGAAGACCGGGTTTTAAGACCGAATTAGGCGATCGCATTCCGCGCTTCTTGGGCCACGGGTTCCGCCTTGTCGCCCAGCATTCCCTCAATTAATTGATGGGCTTCGGGGTCTTGCTTCATGCGGCCCAGCGCCTGCACAACTCTATAGCGCACCTGCCAGTCAGAATCTTCTACAAATGGGGCCAGCAGCGAAATTGCCCGAGGGTCACCCAGTTCGCCTAGAGCTCCAATGGCTGCCGTTCGAACCAACTCATTCTCTGATTGGATAGCGTTCTGCAACAGCTCAAACCCCCGAGGATCGCCCAATTCACCGAGGGCAGCGGCAATGCTGAACTGAAGCAACCATTCCTGGGTGCTGTTGAACACCGTTTGCATATCGTCAAAGGCTTCCGTCAATTTTAGAGCGGCCAGGGAATCGGCGGCAGCGGCCTTGACATCGGTTTCAGGGTCATTGTTGAGGCGATCGCGCAACACCTGCAACGATACGTCTCGATCCTGTCCACCCAGCGAGGAAAGCTGGCTCACGGCTGCATAGCGCACCCGCACATTGCTATCGGTGATGACAGGTTGGATCAGGTCAAAAGCCGTTGCTGGTTCCAGTTCCCGGAGTTGATTTACCCCTCGTAACCGCTGACCAAAATCTTCAGCTTCTAGCAATGCTTTGACTGACTCTGGCGTAACACTCATGCGTTCCCCACTCCTAAAGCGTGAATTTATAACCAGTTGAAATAGCGTGACGATTGGCACACCCTCTGGGTGAGCCGAAGAGGCCAATAAGACCCGCTCAAATAACAGCTCAGGTCTAAATCGTAGAGGCCATGTGGCGAATGATGTCGCCGCGGGTCAGGATGCCCACCAGCTTTTCGCCTTCTACCACCAGCACCCGATGTACATCTCTCTCATGCATCAGGTTGGCAGCATCTCGCAGTTCAGTTTCAGGCGTTACGGTTACCAAATCCCCTTTGCGACGGGCACGGGTCATGACTTCACCCACGGTTTGCCCCAGGGCTTTGTGCAATTCCCGATCATATCTGCTGGGGTTTTCCAAATAAATCACACTATCCAGCAGCATGATGTAAGCAGGTGGTGTTACCCCCGACTCCTGCCACATCAAATCCCCCTCTGAAATGACACCCACCAGCCCCCCTGCTGTATCCTGCACAGGCAAGCCACTAATGCGTTTCTCCGCCATTAACTGAATGGCTTCTTTCAGAGGCGTTTCCGGAGTCACCACGATCGGATCGCGGGTCATGACTGCGGCAACCGTTGTTGTCATAAAGATCCTAAAAATTTCAATGTGTTAAACCGTATACGCCTCATTGTAAGGAATTGTGGAGAGGGGACGGTTGGGGTTTACAGGTTTTTACATGGATGAGTCGGTTGGAGGGGAAAGGCAGGAGGCAGAAGGCAAAGGAAAGAAGATTAGAGGTGGAGGTTAGAAGACCATTAATCCTTCGTAATTCTTTTCTACCCATTACTTTCTTTCTCTTCCCTCCTACCCTCTGCCTTTCAAAATCCCATTTCACAAAAAGCCTTCAGAATATGGATGCAATTGGCGATCGCCCCTAAATGCGCAATCTCATACCCATGCGTATTCTGGGTTGGGAATCCGAGGCAGGCGGCACGACCAACGTGACCCATTTTCATGGCGATGGAGGCATCGCTGCCAAAACCGCTGATGGTAGCGAATTGGATGGGGATGTTGGCTTCCATGGCGGCGGTGGCGATCGCCTGGTTCAAAAATTCGTCGTAGAGGCCGTAGTTATCTTGGGCCAGGAGAACGGGGACGGGTCCATCTTCGATCGGATATTCCGGTGAAAGGGGACAGATTTCTAGCGCAATCAGAGCGGCGAGGCGATTGCGGAGGGTAAAGTGGAGGGCACCGATCGCGCCTACCTCCTCTTTCGCAGAGGCGACAAGATAGACCGTCAGTGGCGGTTCTTTAAGTTGCTCGGCCAGGGCTAGCAGGATAGCGACAGAGGCTTTGTTATCGAGGGTATAGCTGGCAATATAGTCCTTCAGGCGAAAGGGATGTTTGCGGTGCTTGCCGACGACCATACGGGTGCCAGGGCGAATGCCGGCCTCCTCCAGTTCCACCAGATCCCGTTTCGTCTCGACCCAGGCATCCTCCCAGCGTACCGGGTCATTCTCCTGCTGCACCTTTTGAGGCGATTCGTGAGAGACGTGACGGGAGCCAAAGCTGAGAATGCCGCTGAGGGTTTGGCGATCGCCCAGCAGGTCCACGACGCCTTCCCCATACACCCAGGGAAATGCTCCACCCAGACGCCGTATCTGCAAACGCCCATCGGGTTCGATGGCTTTGACGATGCCGCCGATTTCATCTTTATGGCCGGTAATCGCGATCGCCCGCTCTGAGTCCTGACCAGGAATTTTGGCAACAACATTCTCGGCATCATCTTTCCAACATTCCACCCCCAATGCCTGAAGTTTCGCAAGCAGCCAATCATCCACCTCTGACTCCACACCACTGGGTGAGTGGCACAGAACTAATTCGGTAATGCGATTGAAGAGAGCATCGAAATCTAAACTCATAGTGCGTTCAGGAAGGTGGTGAGCTACTTATCAGGTTAACGACCCAAATATAGAATGTGCGCGGCACAGAGCACCGCGCACATTCTATATTCAGGCTTTCTCGGAATCCCCAAACCGTTAGGGATTTAAGGAGACAGGGAGATCCAGAACTCTCACAGTTCCGAATCATGGCATCTATCTAAGCGTTCTCACCCGTGGTGGTTTTAACAGGGGTGTTGAGAGGAGCGCGGTTGCTGCCTGCGATCGCATCAGGGCTACGCTTGGCAACAAAGTAGTTGTTCAGGAAGGTGCTGGCGAAGGACAGCACAACGGGGCCAAATAGGAAGGCCAAAGGCCCGGACACGATAAAGCCAGGAACCAGGACAGACGCCAACCAGAAGCACAGGCCGTTCACTACCAGGGAGAACAGACCCAGAGTCAGGAAGTTAACAGGCAAGGACAACAGGTTGAGAACGGGCTTCACGAAAGCGTTGACGAAACCAATGGCAAGCGCTGCCACAATGGCCGCAGGGAAGTTAGCCAGGTTTACACCGGGCACTATCAGGTCGACCACTAACAGGCTCAACGCCGTAATCAAAGTAGTCAAAAAATATCCAAACATAGGTTCTTACTCCCAAATTGAAATTGAACCGTTTACACTAAATCGATTTATCAACAGCGATTCACCTCTTGTAGCTCTGCCTGGAACAGGCAGAAGCTACAGGTGAATTAGCGAATTTCGCCCAGTCTTTCGTCATGCTTAGCGATCGCCCATACTGCATGGATGATGCCAGGAACATAACCCAAAACTGTCAGCGCAACGTTAATTAAAAGAGTGGGGCCAAAGCCATAGGTCAGCAGCACGCCAACGGGGGGAATTAAAACAGCAAACAGGAAACGAACGAGTTTCATACGAATCTCCTTGTAATCATGGGAAGGACTTAAAAAGCGTTTACAAGCGCTTACTCCATACCAGGCGCTACACAGATTCTTATAGAGATAACCTGTTGGTTTTGTGTAGCCACCTATCTAATGAAAGGCGTCTTGAGAGGATCTATCTTTCGACAGCCTTAAAACTATATCGATGGGCCCATTTACAGTTTTTTAGAGGTTATCCACAGATCCTTCAGTTTTTCTTTGATTTGCTTTTCTTTGTGAGCCAGAGCAGTACCTAGATCGCTCAGTTTTTGCTCAAATTCAACCTTTTGTTGATGGCCTGGGGCATTTCCGCTCTGCTCCATTTTGGTTTTGGAGTCGTCGTACCATACCCGAGCAGTATCCAGGTGCTTTCTAACATCTTCATAACGTTCGCCATAGCGAGCCGCCAAATTGGCATCTAATATGGCTAGCTGGGCTTTGAGTTTGCCATATTGCTCTTGCATTGAAGCAAAGGCTTCAGTATCCCGAAGATTAGCAATGACGGATGCAATAACAGCTTGCAGATGAGTTTTGTCGTTCTCATTACTGGTTTCTTCAATCTTCACGAGAGCACCTTCGATGTCCGACTGAAGCTGTTGCTCTTGCTCAATGATTTCGCCCTGCAATATATCAACTTGGGCCTGGGTTTGGGCGATCGATTGCTTGCGTTTTTCGCTAATTCCTTCGACGGCCCCTTCTACTGACGCACGCAGGCTCTCAGCAGCATCCTGGCCTTTTTCTTTTACGTCATCAGCAACGGCGGCAATGGCATCTCGAGCAATCACACCAATCTCGCCAGAGCCTTCTTTCAGTTCAGCGATCGCCTGAGAAACCGCTGCTTTCACAATGGCTTTGATGCGATCACTACGCAACCCACCTTCTGACTTTGCTTTCTGCAAATCTTCCGAAACTCTATCTCGAATCGAGCCTGACATAAGCTTTCTCCTTCACGCAATGACAGGCCGCCAGGTCATCGTATCCGATTCGAATCCAATTTCCCGACAACGCTTTAATCCTACCAAGCGAAACTTTTATATGCTTATATCCTGAGTTCGGTACATGCGCAAAAACAGGTAGTAAAAACCGCACCGAATGCGGTAAACCGAACTATCCCTTAACCGTTAATAAAAATGTTTATTTTTTAGATGCAAAACATTTCAGCATTCAACCGTAAATAGGAGTAGCCGAAATAGCAATTTAGATAGATTTAAGCCAATAACCCCTTGGTTGAATTGCCGTAAATCAGGTAGCTTTTAATACAAGTTTCTTCTGTATGAGCGACTGAAGAGCGATCGCCATCCATCCACTCATACGTTTCTAAGAAACACATCTTCTTGATATAGCATTACGCGCTTTAACCACAGGGAGTCTGATAGTTCTACTTAGTAAGAGACTACCTTCCTGTACAGATCCAAAACTAAAACTTAGAGCACTGGCTTCTATATCGGCTGAATGTACAAAAACTCGAATTCCTAAAATTCATCAAGAACGACATCTATGTCTTTTAACCGATACTGATATAAATAACGGGCTATAAAGTTAGCATTACTTTATTCTCAAATCATCCTGTTGACGGGCTATTAAAATTCATCTGGGGTACAACCATGCACGCTTACGCCCAAACGAATTTACAGCTTTACAATCAGCTAGTTGAGGCTAATTATTCTGAGCCCGATTTGCAGTATGTCTTGAAGGGATACGAACTCGCTATCACACTCTTCTCAGGACGTTATCGCGCAAATGGCAAACCCTTTCTGGCACACCTGGTAGGAACAGCCAGCATCCTTGTAGCCCAAAAAGCTCCCATCCAGGTTGTTGTAGCAGGTCTTCTCCATGCTGCCTATGCTCAGGGAAACTTTGGCAGCGATCGCAACGGAGTAACCAAGACAAACCAGAAGACTGTCATCGCTGCTGTTGGCGCAGAAATAGAATCCCTCATAGCACACTACACGGCTTTTCCATGGAACGTGCAGTCTATGGAGAAAACCCTTGAGAACATCTCAACGCTAACGCCAGTTGAACAGCAAATTATTCTCATACGCCTTGCTAATGATCTGGAAGATCATTTGGATTTCGGGATGCTTTACTGCCAGAAGCTAGAGACTGCTCCTATAGCAGACGAAATTGCTCTGGCTACCAAAATAGGTAACATCTTAGGCTATGCATCTCTGGTAAAAGAACTCAGTCAAACCTTCCAGGAAAGCACTACCGTTGCTGTTCCCAATGTCCTGAAACGTAACGAAAAGGTCTCTTTCAACAGTTCGCCTCAGGCCCAATCGTCCTCAGCCCAGTGGCAAATCCTTAAAAATCGGCTTCCTAGCCCAATCGTTTCAAGCCTCAAACAAGCCCGAGCCTTCTTGCGCACTTAGGAGATTTCCAGATAAGAACTTCCCCATTATTTGGAAAAAAGGCGCGGCTTCGCCGCGCCTTTTTTCCAAATAATGGGGATATTGTTTCTCAGAAATCTCCTTAAACGGGTAAGAGACGGTTTGAAACGTTGATTTTTCATGCGCTATGTCACAGAAAATCAGCGTTTCAAACCGTCTCTAAGGAGGTTTCTGCATAAGAATTTACCCAGAATGTTGGTGCTTTGCCCGCTTCGCGAGCAAAGCACCAACATTCTGGGGGTAATTTCATTACTGGAAATCTCCTAAGACAACGGGCGTGACTGAAAACACCCCTTGTCTTAGAGTTTATTAGAGCTAACCAGCAGAGCCCGTTGCATTGACTCCATCGCCTTCCGTGCCGAAATGCCAGAGCACGGCAGCGGCTTCAGCACGAGAGACGGGCTTTTTCGGCTGGAACAATGTAGTGAAGCCAAATGCCCGGCGAATATTAGACAAATCTGAGTTCTGGAAATCCGCCAGCACCGCCTTTTGAGCCCGAGGTTCAATTTGGCCCACATCCTGAAAACCCCAGGTTTGTTGAATCGCATCCAGGCTTGCCTGGGGCAATGCTTGCCGCGTATCCAATGGCACCTTCCAGAGTATTAAGTCCTCCCGAGTCAGCGGATCATTGGGGCGGAAACGGACGGTGGTACTGCTACCTGATAGAGGACTGGGAATGAGCCCCGCGTTCGCCAAGCCCTGGATCGCGGCAAAGTCCGGGTCGGAGGTAGGAACATCCTGGAATGTGGGGCGATCGCTCGCCACTGCCAACCGGATCTGCTTCCCTGACGCATCGTTAAATAACGCGTTATTCGTTGCGACTAACCATCGCGCGTACTCTCGCCGGGTGATCGTCTGATTCGGCTTAAACTCCTCGGGGTTTTGCGTCACTTTCAGCACCCCCAAATTCGCCAGGTCGCTAATGTAGGAACGCAACTCCGTAGGAGCCTGATCAATATCCGAAAAACTTTGTGGGCTCCCGGCAGGGCTAGGACGAGCAGACGCAGAGGCGTTAGGAGAAGGTCGGGTTGCCCAACTATCCGTCAGAGGTGCTTCTGTTTCTCCATTGTTAGCACTTCCAACCGTCGCGTCTCCTGGTGCGGCATCGGCGGTCGTACCCGAAGAACCGTAGCTCAGGGTAAATTCCGTCAAGGCTTCAGGACTGGGGGACACTGAAGGGGAAGGACTGCCTTCTGGGGAAGCCTGAGGGGAATCAGGTGACGTCTCAGGTGAGGGGCTGCCAGCTAGAGACGCATCCGCGAGTACCAGACGCACCTCCAATCCATCTCGGGTGGCAAACAGGCGTGTCTCGTTGTCCGACTCCAGGCTCCAGCCATCTTTCTGAAACTCCTGTCGGTAAAACTGCGCCACCTGCGCCGCAGCATCTCGCGTTGCCCACAGGGTCTGCACCTGGGAAGTCGCTCCACTGGTTCCACTACTGTCACCCGTGACCGATCGCAACACGGCCCCCGGGTACTGCGGAATCTCCTGAGGAAAATCTGGCGGCAAATTGGCCGTGGCTTGCAGATCGTTTGTCCCCTGTTGCAACTGCGGGTCAGGAGCAAAGGCTCCCTGTAGCCCTCCGCCTGCACAGGAACTCAGCGGCAGCACCACCGCCATCAGGATTCCAGCCCACACTGCTGAACGTCGCACCACGATGTAGCCCTAACCTAATGTTTTGTAACAGCACTCCTACGCTAGCGCATCGGATAACGTGTCGGCGCAATTTTCTAGCTTGAGAAATAACGTACTACCATTTTTGGGATAGAGACGCCACATGCAGCCTCTCTGTCCTCAAGCCCACAGCTATTACTGCAGGTTAAAGAAACGACAATTGGGCCCCGCCTTGCTCCTCATCGTAGAGCCGTTCAACATCTCCCCGGCGATACATGGGCACGCTTCCCTGGCCCCGATTTGACCAGCGATACTCAACTCCGGCTTTTTCCATACGCGATCGCCCTTCCCCTTGAGAGCAACCTAACAACTGTGCCGCTAATTTCAGGGGCATCCACTGTCGGGAAAATCGCCGCAACAAGGCCGCATCGGATTCGTTCTGAATCTCGGTCAGTAACCTTTCTGCTAACAGCCAGCACGCCTCCGTATCTGCCGCCGCCCGGTGCGATCGCCCTACCGCAAACTCAAAGTGACGCACCAGTGCCGGCAGACTGCGGGAGGGCAAGTCGGATAACATGAGCCGCGCTAGTTCCACGGTGCAAAGCTGTTCTGAGGCAGGACGGACAAATTCCTGATCGAGACGTTTATATTCGGCTTGAAGAAAGCCGTAATCGAAAGCTAAGTTGTGGGCCGTGAGGACCCCCTGGTTGAGCGATGACAGGAAATCGGGAAGGGCGATCGCTGCCACCGGAGCCTCACAAACCATGGAGTTCGTAATCCCAGTAACATGCACAATTCTTTCAGGAATGCGTGTCTCTGGGTTGACCAACGTACTTTGACGATAGAAAACACCATCCTCCAGCCGAGCCTGAAGAATAGCAATTTCAGTGATCCGGTTATAGGCCGGAATGTGGCCTGTTGTTTCTAAATCCACTACTGTCAAAGGCCGCTGGCTAATCTGCCGATAAAATGCCAGCAGATCAGAGGAGAGCATAGCTCCAGTGAATTTCTCTTGTTTCCCCACGAAAACGAGTCCTTATCTCACCATGTATATTCAATTACTAACAATTTCAGGCACCTGTTAAGAAAATTTCCAGTAATAAAATTACCTCCGTGATGTGGGTGCTTTGCCCGCGAACCGGGCAAAGCACCCACATCACGGGTAAATTCTGATGCAGAAATCTTCTAAGGCTTCTAAACAGTTAACCGCAATGTTTTTTTAGGGCGATCGCTCCATAATTTTTAGTGATCATCACCTGCATATATCCACATGGGTTCTGTTTTCCCGGCCCTTGTAAACCCACATTTTTCGTAGAAGGTGATCGCCTCCTGATCGGCGACCAACATGTGCATATGCATCCCCTCATACCGCTTCTTCAAAATCTCCATCATCCCTCGACCAATACCTTGCCCCTGATAGTCTGGACTCACTAAAAGATGGGGATAATAAACAACCAAAAATCCATCGGAGATTGCATTACCAATTCCAACCAGTTTCTCTCCATCCCACGCCGACACTAAACTATGGGAATTTATCAATGCTTGATAGAGAGCTTGAGGTTTTTGAGCCGAAGACCAACTGTTCGCTTCGTATAACGAAAGAATTTTATCAATTGAAATATCTCGCTTCTCTGAAAACGTAATCATTACTGTTGCGATTACTTACTACGGAAAGTTGATACTAAAAAGTGTTTTAAAGCTGGCTGAAAGGAACGTTTTTATGCGCTTCGCATATGAAGAATAGCTTTCAAAGCAAACTCTGGGGGAAAGCGGCAGGGATCAAGCCATGTTTGAATGCAGACCAACTTAAACGGACGAGTATTCGCTCAAACTGAAGCAGCAAGCCTTTAGGCTTCAAATAGAAAACGGCTTCAAAAGTGAATAGGGAGCGAATAGCTATTCGCTCCCTATTAGCCTTGGGTTCAAGATACTTGAAAAGCCCGGCAATCATCTAATTTTGAGGGGCAATGCCCCTCAAAACCAGGCAAATTAGTGGGACTTGGGAGCCGAATGCTGCGGCGAAGCAGGGCGCGAACGCGGGATCGGTTTCTTCTGAGGCCGAGGCACATCAGAACCAGAGCCAGAGCCAGAGCGAGACCGCGAAGAGCGAGGCCGGGGAGATTCTGTGGGCTCATCTACCCAGATTTGATCGGACCGCATCCAGGCAGGACGGGTCTGGTCATAGGCCATTTGCAGAGCTGCCGCGGCGATCGCCCGAATGTCGTACTCTTCGCTCAGGTTCGACACGATCGGGAGGAAGGAGGCGAGGCGATCGCCCACCAACGCATCCCGCAATTGCGACTGCAGCGACTCCAGATGACGCGCTTCGATTTCGGCACGAGTTGGAATCTGGCCGATTTCGAGCCGCTGCCGAGTGTGCTGCTCGATCTCCCGTAGCTTACGCTTATCCAGGGGATGCACAATCGATACCGCCGTACCTTCTTTACCGGCACGACCAGTACGACCAATCCGGTGAACGTAGCTTTCTACGGTGTCGGGCAAATCGAAGTTGACCACGTGGGTCAAGTCTTCAACGTGCAGACCCCGAGCTGCGATGTCGGTCGCCACTACCCAGCGCACCTGACGCTGACGGAAGCGGAGCAACAGACGCTCCCGTTGAGACTGGCTGAGGTCGCCATGGTATTCATCCACGCTGTAGCCGGCCGCTTGCAGTTGCCGGGTCAGATCCGCGGCGGTCTTCCGGGTCCGCACAAAAATCAGCGCAGATTCGGGATCTTCCAGTTCGAGGATGGGTTGCAGGGCACGAGCCTTGGTCCAACCACGGGGCACCATGTAGGCAATCTGGTTAATCCGAGTGGGGGTCGCCTTGGGCTGCTCAATCTGTACGGATACAGGAGTCTGTAGGAATTTGGCAGCCAATTCGCGGATGGTTGGATCCATCGTGGCCGAGAAGAAGGCGGTCTGACGCTGGGCCGGAGCCTTGCTCAGAATCTTCTCAACGTCCTGAATGAAGCCCATGTTGAGCATTTCATCCGCTTCGTCCAGTACCAACCAATTCAAGTCATTCAGTACTAGATCGCCCCGCTTGAGGAGGTCTAGCACACGACCGGGGGTACCCACAACGATTTGTGTGCCCCGTTGCAGACGGTTAATTTGAGCGTCAATCGCCTGACCACCGTAAACGGGCAGGACCCAAAGGCGGCGATCGGTACTCAGAGTACGAATCGATTGATAGACCTGAAGCGCCAGTTCACGGGTGGGCGTCAAAATCAGCGCCTGCACCGTAGGTTGATTCAGGTTCACTTGCTCCAGGATGGGTAGAGAAAACGCGGCGGTTTTTCCCGTACCCGTTTGTGCTAGGCCCACCACGTCCCGGCCGGACAGCAGATGGGGGATCGCTTGAGCTTGAATGGGGGTGGGAGTCGTAAATCCAGCTTTTTCTAGGTGACGAACACGCGCCTCAGACAGGCCCAAGCTAGCAAAAGAAATTGTCATTTAGTTTCCTCATCGAGTTTCAGCCGAGACACGGCTGAGCGCGCCTCGAAGTTGAGTTTGAACATCAGCAACCCGTCCATAAAGGTCGTAGGGGTCAGCCCCTTCGATTAGTACCGGCACCATCGTGCCGAGACGAGCATCACCCTGGACATAGACCAGGCCATCCACATCGGGAGAAAAGCGGGCCGATCGCCCAATCTTTTCGCCTGTGCCGGGATTTTC
This sequence comes from Leptolyngbya sp. PL-A3, assembly GCF_039962325.1. Classification (NCBI taxonomy): domain Bacteria; kingdom Bacillati; phylum Cyanobacteriota; class Cyanophyceae; order Leptolyngbyales; family Leptolyngbyaceae; genus Leptolyngbya; species Leptolyngbya sp. PL-A3. The sequence goes on along the minus strand of NZ_JAMPLB010000003.1, from coordinate 174,459 downwards.
TTGTTCGATCAACACATCCACCACACGGCCAATCTCAGCCTGGTTACGCTTGAGGGAGATGGGTTGTTGGATTGCCATTAGTTGATCCCGTCGTGCATCCATCACATCTTGAGGAAGCTGGTTGGACAGGTCGTAGGCCGCGGTCCCTTCTTCCGGAGAGAAGGTGAACACGCCCACGTGGTCAAACTCATGGCGTTTTACAAACTGCGTCAGGTGCTCAAAGTGGGCATCGGTTTCACCGGGGAAACCCACAATAAACGTGGTACGAAACACAGCATTCGGCATCGCTTCACGAATGCGATCCATCAGGCGATCGTTGATATCGGCCTGCCAGGGACGATTCATCGCCTTCAGCACGTCTGGATGGGAATGCTGCAAGGGCAAATCCAGATAGGGCAGTACATTCGGCGTATCCTGAATGGCGGCAATCACATCGGAGGTGAGTCCGGTGGGATAGGCATAGTGCATCCGAATCCAGGGCACTTCCACCTCACCTAGAGCCCGTAATAGCTCGGCCAGGCGGGGTTTGCCGTAGAGGTCAAGGCCATAGTTGGTGGTGATCTGGGAAATCAGAATGATTTCCTGAACCCCTTCCGCTGCCAATTGCTTGGCTTCGGTCACGATGGACTCGATGGAGCGCGATCGCTGATTTCCCCGCAAGTGGGGAATGATGCAAAAGGCGCAGCGATAGTCACAGCCCTCTGCCACCCGCAGATACGCCACCCCTTCTGTGGTGGTGCGATAACGCGGAATCGTCTCATCGGCGATAAAGGTGGGTTCCTTGGAAATCTCCTTGACCCGTTCCCCGGCCTCAGCCCGTTGCACGACTTCGACAATCTTTTGGTAATCTCCGGTGCCAACAACAGCTACAGCTTCAGGGATCTCGTCGAGCAGTTCCTGCTGAAAGTGCTGAGCCATGCAGCCCGTAATCACAATCTTCTTGTTCGCTTCTGCCAGCTCGACCAGGGTACGCACCGATTCCTCACGGGCGGCCTGAATAAAGCTGCATGTATTCACAATAACGTAATCTGCCAATTCTTCGTTGGAGTCTACTGAATAGCCGGCCTGTACCAGCAAACCCAGCATGTGTTCGGTATCGATACGGTTCTTCTCGCAGCCCAGGTGGGACACGGCAATTGTTGGCTTATCTCCCATGCAGTTATGGCGAATCCTGAATAATCTGTGGAACGGTCAAAGGATCATCCACCCTTTTCAGTCGAAGCGATCGCCAAACCCAGACATGGCAGAGACTGCCTCCTGGTTTTCTGATGAGAAGATCCCTCTGTTGCAATCGCATCCGTCTCCTGCAAGATATCTTAACGCATAGATGCATTACATAACTACACATTTTTTGGATATTCCTGGAGAGGGGAGACAAAACCACGGCGTGGCCTCTCCTTTCTAGAAAGAGACAATTTTCGTCGAACTGACGTCCCTATCCGTTTGAACAACGTTGTAAAGCGGCGTCTGCCTACCTAAAACTTAGTAGATAGGCAGAATGCCCGTCTCGGAAAAGTTTCACACCCCTAAGAACGGATACCCCTGTGAGCATGACTGTTCATGTTCAAATTCAGATGCCCGGTACCGCTTCCTGTTAAAGTGATAGGGTTGTGGGTGCTCGTTTCAACGGGCTACCGCTGACTATTTGTACGTTTCAAGAGTCCAAAACGCCAGGCAACGTGGACCTAAAGCAAATCTTTAAAACCGATCGCCCCATTATTGGGGTTGTGCACTTGATGCCCCTGCCCACGTCACCCCGTTGGGGAGGCAGCCTCCGGGCCGTTATCGAACGGGCCGAACAGGAAGCTGTTGCCCTGGCTTCGGGTGGCGTGCATGGCTTGATCATTGAGAACTTTTTCGATGCACCTTTTCCGAAAGATAGCGTTGACCCGGCTGTGGTCAGTGCTATCAGTTTGGCCGTGCATCGCCTCATGAATCTGGTCACCATTCCCGTGGGGATCAATGTGTTACGGAATGATGCTCGGAGTGCAATGGCGATCGCCTCCTGTGTGGAAGCTCAATTCATTCGTGTGAATGTGCTCACCGGGGTCATGGCCACTGACCAGGGGTTGATTGAAGGGCAAGCTCATGAGCTCCTGCGCTATCGGCGAGAATTGGGCAGCGATGTCAAAATTCTGGCTGATGTGCTGGTAAAACATGCCCGCCCATTGGGCTCTCCAAATCTTACGACCGCCGTTCAAGAAACGATTCAGCGTGGCTTAGCTGATGGGGTCATCCTGTCGGGTTGGGCCACAGGTAGTCCTCCTAGCTTGGAGGATTTGGAGTTGGCGAGCGCCGCGGCCAACGGAACACCTGTTTTTATTGGAAGTGGGGCGAACTGGGATAACATCCCTCGGCTGATTCAGGCGGCGGATGGGGTAATCGTGTCAAGCTCGCTGAAACGACGCGGACAGATTGAACAGCCGATTGATCCAATTCGGGTAAGCCAGTTTGTGGAAGCAATGGAACGCTCCATTAATGCAGATCCCCGCTTAACTCCGCCGATGCCAACCTTCCCCGTTTCAGAAACACTTTAAAGCTTAAAAACTTAAAAAAAGAGTGGGGGCTAATGTTCCCACTCTTTTTTTATCTTTACAAATTCGGCCCCATCGTTCGCATCTGGAGTTTTCTGGAGCTTTCTGGAAATTTCGTTCGAGGCTCGCATCATGCGTCAGAATAGGGTAGAAAAATCTATCTCATCTGGGTTTATGATCCGCCGACGTCAAACCCCGTGGATTCAACGTTGGGCGCGTCCTATTATTGGGGCGATCGCCATTCTAGGCATCGTGAACACGGGCTACCTCACTTACACGAAGCTACTGGGCGGGGAAGCCATTTGCCCCACCAGTGGTTGTGAGCAGGTGCTATCTAGTCGCTATGCCGAGATGTTTGGCCAACCTTTAGCCCTGTTTGGGCTACTGGCTTACACGGCAATGGCCATTTTTGCCCTGGGGCCGCTTCTGGTGAACCCCGATACCAACAAAAAGCTGCGAAGCGACCTGGAAAACACCACCTGGACGTTTTTGTTCCTGGGATCAACAGCCATGCTGGTGTTCAGCGGCTATTTGATGTACATCATGTTTTCGGAATTTGTGGCTAAGTATGGAGCAGAAGGGCTTTGTTACTACTGTCTGGCCTCTGCCATCTGCGCTACTGCCATGTTCGTCCTGACTCTGTTAGGTCGAGTTTGGGACGATGTAGGTCAGCTCTTTTTTACAGGAGCGCTCGTTAGCGTTGTCGTTCTGGTAGGCACCCTGGGCATCTACAACAGTGGAAACACGGCCGCTGCTCCCGATGGGCAGGTAGGGCCACCAACAATTAATATATCTGGCGACGCCGAAATGGCACTGGCTGAGCATTTGACTAAGACGGGTGCCCGGATGTTTGGGGCCTACTGGTGCCCCCACTGCCATGAACAGAAAGAATTGTTTGGGCGGCAAGCCTTCGCCAAAATTAACTACGTGGAGTGCGATCCCGAGGGAGCCAACTCCCAGACCGACCTCTGCCGCTCCATTCCTGAAGTTCAGGGCTATCCCTCCTGGGAAATCAACGGACAATATTACTCCGGACGTCAGAGCTTACAGCGGTTAGCGGAACTCTCTGGATACACGGGGCCAACCAATTTCCAAAACACATTGGGTGGTTAGGCAAATAGCTATTTCAGAAGAGGGCAGGTACGAAGTACCTGCCCTCTTTTTATTCAGAAGAGGGCAGGTACGAAGTACCTGCCCTCTTTTTATAGTTCTGTTCACCCAAATGAACAAACGGTTACTTCACAAAATCTTGTTACAACAAAAATATGCCAGTCCCACATACAACAGGACGGGCACGCTAGCACATATTTCATACTTTGGTTCCTGAACTGGAATTGATAATTAAACTTGTTTCCTGATACCCCAGAAAAAGGACGGAATAAATGAATAAATCCACCTCACATCTCGGCTGTTTCCCCGGATATTTTCTGACAGTCTAGACAGAGAACTGCGGTGGTGGATTTACCTCACACTATGCCGGGAGGGGCTTCTCTCAGGGTCTCACGGCGCATTACATCTGGGGCATATCACCTTGAAGAAGAAGCAGCACCACTGGTTAGATATTGCAGAGTACGCCACCCTCTTGGGGTTAGGCTTAGGATCCGTTGTTTCGTTCGCATCCTCACAGTTTTTCTACTCTTCGGCTCCACTCTCGCTATTAATTCTGCTCAATCTGGCCAACCGCAACCGGATGGAGCAGGTGGCCGAGCAGAATACAAATAAGTCCCTAGAGGATATTGACCAGCGAGTCTCCAGAAACCTGGAGTTGCTACAGCAACAGATTCAAACGTTGCCAACGCCTGAAGCCATTGGTAGCCTGCGGAAATCGATGTTGGTGAAGAACCGGGAATTGGCTGAGCGCCTGGCCGGGGAAATTAGAACCCTGCAAGAGGGAGTTCAATCGGTGCTGCAAGTGATTGAGCAGCTCAATCTCGGTACTGTCCGTGAGGATCTGGATGGCCTGCGAGATCAGTACAGCAACCTGAATGATGGGGTTGCCAATTTAACGGCCCAGTTCCAGCAATTGTCAGCAGCAGGCAAGTTTAAGGATTTAGAGCGGGCGATCGCCCAACTTCAATCTGACAGCCAGCGGCTCCAGGGTAACCTTCAGAGCCTGGCCGACCAGACTAAGCCCACCCTGACCTCCCTACAAGATCAGATCAACCATCTCAATCGCCAGTTCCAGAAGCTGCCGCCACCGTTTGATTCCACAGCCCTCAAGCAAGAAGTCACCGAGCTAGTGCGTGTGGTGGCCGACCTGGTACCCAAGCGGGATTGGAGTACCCTGGTTACGGAGTTGCAGTCTCTTCAGAAACAGCAGGAATCGCAATCTGAAGCAGAAGAAGGATTGCGGCGTAAATTACAGGAAATTAGTCAGCAGCTTCAGACACGCCCCACCAAGTCCAGCCTGACCTCCCTGCAAAATCAGATCAACCATCTCAATCGGCAGTTCCAGAAATTACCACCGCCGTTTGATCCCACCTCCCTCAAGCGGGAAGTGGCTAAATTGCTGAAGGTCGTGTCTGATATGGTGCCCAAACGGGATTTTGGAGGTCTGGTTGCTCAGGTGAAAGCCCTGCAACAGCAGCAAGAATTCCAAACACGGGTAGAGCAAACCTTGCGGGCAGAATTGCAAGCCCTCAACGACCAACTGCAGAACTTGATGGTCGATGGAGATGCTGGCTCACGCAGTACAGGCCCTGCCACTCCTCCAGCTCAACAAGAATTCCAGTCGCGTCTGGAAGCAATGCTGCATCAGGAGATGGCTCAAATTAGCCAACAACTCAGCAGTCTGCCCACTGATGGTTCTGAGTTCCAAGCCCAGGTAGAGGCCGTGTTACGGCAGGAATTATTGGAGGTAAACCGCCAGCTTCAGAGCTATCCCGAAGGACCGCAGTATGAATTTATTCTGGATCTGAAGGCCCTAGCAGGAGCTGAGGGTAGTTCAGGAAGCCCAGGGCAAGATGAGCTTCATAATAGCCGTTCGGTTTTAGAGCAGGCGTTGGAGCGATCCCAGGAGCGCTTGATCGTCATTCTTCCATGGTCCAGCCAGGTATCTTTGGATGACGACCTGATGGGTCGTATGGAGGCATTCCTGCAGAAAAACCGTCGGCTGGATATCGGTTGGTGCCACCAGGCCGATCGCACTCAGGAGCGCCTGCTCAAGCCAATTCACCAACGCTGGCAACTCCACTCAGACATACAGGATGACCTGCAAACAACGCTGCAAAAGTTGCTCCATTTGAAGCGGACATACCCTCAAGTGCTGCAATTCAAGATTCTGGGCACACGGGAGAACTTCCTGGTATCCGATCGCGAGTACGCTGTGCTGGGGCTGGAGGAAGCCATGGTCGGGGCGACAAACCTGCCCGAAGTAGAGCTAAAGCTACGGACTACGGACGACGAAGCGATCCAACAGTTTATCCAGCGATTTGATAACCCGGTGTTGCGGCTTAATGATGCGGCGGCTCACTGGAACCGTGCCTACACTCGGTTCGATCTGGGCGATCGCCAGGGAGCGCTGGAAGACTGTGACCAGATTCTCGCTGTCACCCCTGATGATATTTTTGCTCTTAACTTCCGGGGTATCATCCGCTATGACATGGGCGATCGCCAGAACGCTATTGCCGATTTCAATCAATCCCTTCAGGTCAATCCTCAACAAACGGCAGCCTATTGCAACCGGGGCTACATCCGCTCAGAATTAGGGGATCAGTTGGGTGCGATCGCTGACTACAGTGCAGCCCTACGCATTGATGAACAGTCGGCTGTTACCTATTTCCTGCGAGGCATGGCCTGCCAGAAGTTTGGTGAACTAGAAGGGGCGATCGCTGACTACACCGAAGCCCTTCGGCTCACCCCAGACTCGGCCATCCTCTACTATTACCGGGGCCTAGCTCGGCCCAAGAAAGGAGATTATGATGGGGCGATCGCCGACCTGAACAAAGCCCTCGAGCTGTTTACAAAGCGTGGCAATGAGATCAACGCCCGCAAGGTTTTCAATTACCTGCAACAGTTAGAGCAATCTATGCCCACTCCCGTAGAGCCCCCCACGACACAGGAGCCGCTCGTAAACGACCCAAAGCCCTCAGGTGCGAGTGCACATCCAGGTGCCGAACCTGCCCCATCCGAAAACTTGGTAGCCGAACCCCCTCAGGCGAGCCTGCCCCAAGTTACCCCGGTTGAAGAGGCGATCGCACCAGACGCTCCCCCTGCTGATGAAGCTGCCCCTCAGCCAGAAGTAGCTGCCGACCCAGACGATAGCACCTCATTCGCGTTTGCCTCTATGCAAACCCTCGCCTCCCTCTTCGATGATGAAGAATCGGAAGAGGATGAGTTGCCTGAACTTGTACAGGAACCCACCCCCTCAAAAGAAGCGATCAAAGAGGAACCTAGAGCGATCGCCTCCGTAGGGCCGAATGGCTCCCTTGGGGAAAACCTACCGCTCATCCTGAACGGCAGTCCATCTCTCCACATTCAGGGCGCTCCCGATCCCTCGACACTCACCCTGTCCAACTTCCTGGAAGACCTAAATGATGCCGAGGAACTAAACCCATTCCAATGGGAATCACCGGAACCCGCTACCTTGGTAGCGGCATCGGAAGAGATGGTCCCAAACCTGGAAATGGCAGAAAATGGCTCAAGCAATGGTCACCGCGCAGTAGAAGAAGCCCATTCGGAAGAAGGGGAACTGGGTACGCTATCGGACTTTTGCAGCCAGTTTTAGCAGGAGGGACAGAAACCCAAGCCACTGCTTTAGTCTTTCTATGAAGACCAACAGCCTGCTTCGTTCTTACAGCCAAGATGAGAGATCAACCAACCCAACTCACATCGCTATCAGAAGAATTCACAGGAGGAAGTGGTTTAGCGATGGGAACTTCTCGACGCCCGAGGCCATTTACAGATGACGTAGTGGTTGACGGACCAAAGGTCGTAGTCGGAGCCTTATTGACTGGTGCAGGTTTGGTTTTGGGCTCCAATGCGGGCTGAGAGGCTGCTTGAGCCATCTTACTCATGGCTTGCTTGGCAGCCAAGCGGGGTTGAAGCACCGTTCGTTCTTGCACAAGGGTTTGCTGACTTTTCTCCCAACGTGTATAGGCTTCGCGCTCAGGCATGATAATACGCCGCATCACCCATTCAATGGTTTGCTCTTTAAGCCAACCCCGAGCCACTAGAACCTCACCAAACCGCATCCCTGTAGCCTGTTGATCGTTTAAAGCAACATCCACTTGGTCGGTGGTCAACAACCCTGCTTCCAGCAAATATCCACCTAAGCGCTTGGGTTTTCTGGGAGAGTTGTTGACCTGCACTTGATAGCGATCGCTCTTATCTCGCATAATCCTTTCGCTCTCTCTTTCAGCAATTCGGGCAATATTCCAGAAGCCTATAAGTGGCCATTCTGGAGAAAGCAGACCCAAGGAAGAATTTTTGCAATTCTGCCCAGGTATCTTGAGTCCGCCACTTGTGACGTGAGCCGAGCTATAGCTACGTAATTACAGGGAAACAATGGGAGACTGAAGATTCATCCTAGTATAACAGCCTCATTATATTTGACCAGTTCTTCACTATAACTTTAAGGTTAAACCAAGAGAAATTACGCAATTGTACGGAGTCGCAAAAGAAGATACTCCGCACTACCAGGATATTAGATTCATAAGTCCGACAAAAATTCGATAGAAACCCTCAATCCATTGCTATGGAGGAGCCTCAAATATTTAGCAGAAAAAGATAGGTGAGATTGAAATTTTGCTTCGCAGCACACGGAATCTTCAAAAGATACAGCTTTGCTGTACCCTATTCCGCAAAATGGAAGATTTTACGACTAAAAATAGAAAAACAATATGCAGACCAGTTATTTGAGGCTAGAAATGTAAATTCTGCCAGAACGAAATAGTTTCCATGAGATTAATTTTTACTCAATTTTCACCTCTTTTGTTTATACAAGGCAAAATCAGAAGCATACCCCTTAAGAAATCAGAAGCCTTGTTTGCAGTAGAAGTAATTTTTTGCCGAGGCGTCTTTCAAAGGTTTTCTCGTGCGCGAGGCGCACGAGAAAACCTTTGAAAGCAAGCCCTAACCCTTTACACCACTGCCCGTGTCAGTCGGCACAATATAACGTTGGGCAATAATAAATAACAGCAAAATCGGGGCAATCGAGATTACAGAACCTGCTGCAATAAGCCGCCAGTCATCTCCTGAAAGAGAACCGGCTAGTTTGGCAACCCCTAGGGGCAGCGTGTAACGCTCTGGCTGGTCAAGTACAATCAATGGCCACAGAAAGTCGCTCCAGGAACCGATGAAAACGAAAATCGCCAGGGTCACCAGGGCAGGCCTTACAGATGGCAGCATGACGTGCCACCAGATCCCTAACTCTGAGCAGCCATCCATACGAGCGGCCTCTTCCAGCTCTTTAGGAACCCCCTGAAATGCTTGCCGTAAGAGAAAGATGCCAAAAGCCGAGGCGATCGCCGGAAACACAACTCCCAAATACGTATTCCGCAACCCCAGCTGCACTGTCAAGATATACAGCGGAATCATCACGATCTGAAATGGGATCAGAATGGTCGCAACCACCAGGGTAAAAATTGCCTCCCGCCCACGAAACTGTAGCCTCGCTAAGGGATAGGCGGCCAGGGAGCAGAAAAGAAGATTGAGGGTAACCGTCAACACGGCGACCAGGGTACTGTTCCACAGGTAACGCCCAAACGGATTCGTCTGCCAGACCTTAACAAAGTTCGTTAGAGTTGGCGTTTCGGGAATAAATCGGGGCGGAAATTGAAAGATATCTTCCGTAGGCGCTTTGAAAGCAGTGCTGACGAGCCAGATAAGCGGCAACAACATACCGAGGGCGATCGCCACCAGAAGCACATAAAGCCCAACTTTCACCCAAAGCTCTCGCTTGGGAGCCAGTCCAGATTGGGAGGCTGAAGTCGAAGAGGAGCGATCGCGCGCCCGAGCCTCATTCTGGATTGAAGATTCTCCCGTCATTCCCCGTTATCCTTTTGATCGTTACTCAAAGATTCCATCCAGGCTAGCAATTTCCTAAAAGAATATAGCGCTGTGCACGTGATTAAGTACGGTGGTATAGGGCACTTCATGCCCCACACCACCGTTACTGTACTTAACGCACTTGCACATTGCTATAGACGCCAGCCTGGATGGAACAATGGCATCATCCTCGCACAGAACCTCATCAGATGCAGTCAGAGGGCATCGCGTTGCGCAACACCCCTGACGCTGTGTAGACGAGAAAATCGGTATTAATTAACTGACGGCAGCACAGAATCGTGCTGAGGGTGTAGTGCCTTACCGTTTTGCAGAGTTGTATAGAGCCGATTCAGGGCATTCATGTAAGCCTGAGACGACGCCACAATAATATCGGTGCTGGCTCCATGGCCCGAGAACATGCGATCCTCATGCTTCAGACGAATCGTGACTTCCCCGATCGCATCAATCCCTGCTGTTACCGATTGCACCGAGTACTCAATCAACTGGTTGGGAATATCGACAACTCGATTAATGGCTTTGTAGATCGCATCCACGGGGCCTGTGCCAATGGCAGCATCCGTTAATTCTTGACCATCGGGGAGACGCACGGTAACCGTTGCAGTGGGACGGGCATGATCACCACAGGACACCTGCACGTGCTCCAGCTTAAACAGCTCGGGTACCTGCTGGATCTCGTCATTGACGATCGCCTCCAGATCCCAATCTGAGATTTCCTTCTTTTTGTCCGCCAGTTCTTTAAACCGCAGGAATGCTCGATTCAACTCCTGCTCACCCAGGTCATAGCCCAACTCCCGCAGACGGGTGCGGAAGGCATTTCGACCAGAGTGCTTACCCAGAACAATCAGGTTATCGTTCAAGCCAATGGATTGGGCGTCCATAATCTCATAGGTCAGCTTGTGCTTCAGCACACCATCCTGGTGAATCCCCGATTCATGGGCAAAAGCATTCGCTCCCACGATAGCCTTGTTAGGCTGCACCAACATCCCCGTCAGATTCGAAACCATGCGTGAGGTTTTGTAGAGCTGGCGTGTATCAATGTTGGTCAGCGGCTCCTCAGAATCCTCAGGCCGCCCCAGGAAGGGGTTGTAGTATTTACGGCGAACATGCAGAGCCATCACCAGCTCTTCGAGAGCCGCGTTTCCGGCCCGCTCACCAATACCATTAATCGTGCATTCCAACTGTCGAGCGCCATTCTTAACGGCCTCTAGAAAATTGGCAACCGCCAGCCCCAAATCATTGTGACCATGCACCGAGATAATCGCCTGATCAATATTGGGAACGTTCTCCTTAATCCCCTTAATCAAAGCTCCAAACTCGCTCGGTGTCAGGTAGCCGACTGTGTCAGGGATATTGATCGTGGTAGCTCCAGCGGCGATCGCCCGCTCCAACACCTGATACAAAAACTCGGGATCAGAACGGCCTGCATCTTCCGGCGAAAACTCTACATCATCCACAAAGGATTTGGCATAAGCCACCATTTCTGGAGCAATCTCCAGCACTTCCTTACGGCTCTTGCGGAGTTTGTATTCTAGGTGAATATCAGAGGTCGCGATAAAGGTATGAATCCGAGCTTTCGCCGCAGGTTTCAGAGCACGAGCAGCCGTTTCAATGTCCTGCTGGGTTGCCCGGGCTAGGCCACAAATGGTAGGGCCATCGGGAGTACCCACTTGCTCCGCAATTTTTTGGACGGCTTCAAAATCGCCCGGACTCGCAAAGGGAAACCCGGCTTCGATGACATCCACACCCAGTCGAGCCAGTTGACGGGCGATCGCCAGTTTTTCGTCCACATTGAGCGTTGCACCAGGAGACTGTTCTCCATCACGGAGAGTGGTATCGAAAATGATGATCCGTTCTGGCTTCGATTGAGTGTTCATGATCAGGTATGACCTTAAAAAGTCAAAAACGATAAATGAGTACGGGAACCCCGGCGAATCTCAGTATCATAGCCAGGAAAAGAAAAGCCGCTCCTCCCCTGACAGAGCTAGAGGATGCAAGGCATCGGGTGATTTTGAAGCAATCCCCTGAGCCCTAAACCCCACATTCCCAAATGAGACTATCGCTATTCTAAGGCTCGACCTGGCTAATTCAGAGGGTGTTTGAAAACTTGATCCTCCGTGTGCAGCGCATACGGAGGATCAATCCTTTCAAGGACTCTAAATATTCTCCGAGTTACCAAGCCCTGACAAGCCTCTCTGAACATCTATCACAACAGAACACAAAGCTTGAGAAAAATAAGCTATGCTTATTAGACTTGGGCTAACCGGTATAAATTAGTTGTCTAGCTTTTCAATAGACATCCGGATGTCGTTGAGATCAATATAACGGTCTGTTGCATTCCGTAGTTCCCGAGCAATCATACCCTCAGTCGACACAACGGTAATATGGGTATTTTTTGAGCGCAACAACTCAATCGCTCGTTCAAAATCCCCATCGCCACTAAACAAAACAACCCGGTCATATTGCTCGACCGTGTTAAACATATCAACCACAATCTCAATATCGAGATTGGCCTTTTGCGAATACTTACCCGACGTGTCGTCGTAGTACTCTTTCAAGATCTTCGTTCGAACTGTGTAACCCAAACTAATTAAAGCATCTCGAAATCCTCGTTGGTCTTGAGGGTCTTTGAGACCCGTGTACCAAAATGCATTAATTAGCGTTGTTTCTGGTTGTTCATTCTGGAAAAAGCTCAGAACTCGTTTGGGATCAAAAAACCACCCATTCTTTTGCTGAGCATAGAACATATTGTTGCCGTCCACAAAAATGGAAAGACGGTTCATTAAGGGCATATAAACCTTATAGTTAAGCGTACGTAGAGTTCAATTAAGCAATGACAGCCAAGTAATGGCTTTTAGAATTTCAGACCTTGCGATCCCAAAAATACACGTATCGTAATGTTAGCTTAAGCTTGCAAAGAATGTCGCTTTCACCTCATAGCAGTCTTTAGTTTGAGTTCCTAAACTCAACTATACAACTCAGGATAAGGGGTGGAACTGCCTTTAGAAGCAGCTTTGCAGAATTTACTCCATTGCAATACCTCTTAAGGCATATCTTCATTTTCTATATACTTTCATAGTTTCCATCAACGCCCTAAACCTAAATTCTGCCATTACAAAGTAGCAGCAGAATCAAGATTTTGGCTGGAACTGGGGCGAGAGTTTTAGGGTCAGAAGGTGGAGACTTTGACCTCATTTTTGTTCTAATTTAGAGGACTTTAGCTGTTCTTATAGCTTCACAGAGGTGATATCAGGTAAGAACACCAATCACTCCAGCTGCCTGCATAAAGTCGGCCTTCTGGTCGTCCAGCCAACTGCAATGACAATAGATTGACGCAGGCTGTAACCCCAGAACCACAGTACACAATCAGATCAGATTCCTCTGGTAGACCAGCCCAGCGTTGCTGTTGTTCCTCAGGCGATCGCCCATACCCCTGCTCATCGGTCACCTCTAACCAGGAATAGTTAACAGCGCCAGGGATATGCCCCGCAATTGGGTCAATCGGTTCAAATTCACCTCGGTAGCGATCGCCCGTCCGCGAATCTACAAGCACGACTGAGGAGTGTGTCTGAGCCATTTGCACCTGCTCTCGATCCACCACCCAATCCTGCTGAATACGGGGTCGAAACTGCCCCACTGATGACGTCGGCAGGTCTGTCGTCATCGGGAATCCGGCTTTTTGCCACCCTTGAAATCCACCGTCCAACAAGGATACTCGCTCATGGCCGAGGTAACGCAACAGCCACCAGAACCGGGCTGCAAACGCGAACCGCGAGTCATCATAGACAACAACATGGCTGGGATGATCTGTGTCTTCTGAAGAAATGCCTGCGGCTGCAAGTTTATTAACCAAGTCTGCAAGATCGGGAAGGGGATGCCGGCCACCATGTTTTTGTGGCACGCTCGACAAATCCTGATTCAGGTCAAAATACACAGCACCCGGTATGTGACCCTCTTCATATTGAATTCTTCCTAGAGCAGGATTGTCCAAAGAAAAGCGGCAATCCACAATGATAAGGTTAGGTTCGCTGATATGGTCTTTCAACCAGGTCGCGGAAACAAGGGTTGACGTATCCCCTGGAAAGTAAGGTGTTGGACTGCTAGCCATAACGAAACCTGACGATATCATTGAATTTAGAAACACTTGAAGAACAGGAAGGATTTTATTCTTCTGTTCCTTCAGAAAATTTTGAAGCCCTCATTTATCAAACGCTGAGCGGAGTGAGCGCGGCTACTCAACAAATCTCCGATCAGTAAACCTCCGAACGATTTCTCAGCTTAACAAAAGTGTAAAATACACGTTCGTTCAAAATATCTAACTGTGGGGAATACTACTTTATAAGGAGTATCCCCGTAGATAAGACTTCGTTTTCTCATCCTAGCTCCGGGAAATAACCCAGTAAATCTCCGTAAAAAACCTGATTTCCGGAATCCCTTCCATTGCAGATACTGAGAGAATCCATCCACGCCCTTCGTGAACCGACTGAATCGGTTTTGATATTCTCCAAACCAGCGTTAAGAACACAGTCGTTCGAGAGAGACTTTTTCTAGTGAGCGGTCGAGACTCTGACAATCCTAAAGTTCTGGTTGTTGATGATCATCCCTCTAGCCGGATGACAGCGGTTGCCTTGCTTTCCGTTGAAGGTTATGACGTGCTAGAGGCCGAGAATGGTCTGGCAGCCCTGGAATCCGTCATTGAGATAAATCCAGACTTAATCCTGCTTGACGTTATGATGCCCGGGATGGACGGCTATGAAGTCTGTCGACGGCTCAAGCAGGATGAGCAAACACGGCTTATCCCCGTCGTGTTTGTCACCGCTCTGAACGATCGGAGAGCGCGATTGCGAGGGATCGAAGCAGGCGGCGATGACTTCCTCTCCAAACCCTTTGACCAGCTTGAGCTGTCTGCCCGAGTTAAGTCTCTGGTCCGACAGAAGCGGCTCAACGAAGATTTGGACCACGCAGGGCAGGTCTTATTTTCCATTGCTCGCACGATTGAGAGCCGCGATCCCAATACAGGCGATCACTGCGAACGGTTGGTAAACCTGGGCCAATCCTTTGGGGAATTTCTCAACCTGTCGCGGGCCGAGATTCGCGATTTGGTCTGGGGAAGCTATCTTCACGACATCGGCAAAGTTGGCATTCCAGACCATGTTCTGCTGAAAACGGAGAAGCTGACACCGGAGGAGTGGGAGATCATGCGGCAGCACGTCCTGATTGGCGAGCGCATCTGCGAGCCACTCCGCACGATGCGAGGGGTTGTGCCCATTATCCGTCACCATCACGAGCGATGGGATGGATCAGGCTATCCTGATGGGCTGTCAGGAAATAGTATTCCATTCCTGGCTCAGGTATTCCAGATGATCGACATCTACGACGCTTTGACCAGCGAACGCCCCTATAAAGCTGCACTGGAACCGGCAGCCTCCCTTCAAGTCATGCGGGAGGAAACCCAGCGGGGCTGGCGTAACCCTGAGTTGATGGAAAAATTTGCTGCCTTCATTCTGCAGGGCACACCACAATCTGCTACAGAACCAGCACCACAGCCGAATTTGGTTGCTTCTACGCGGACATAGCGTTAAGTATGAGCTAAGCCAAATGGTTTTTGGCAAGGGGGTGGGTCAGCCTACTCTCTTGCCAAAAACCATTTCACAAATCGCGTAGGGACGCTATAGCGCAACCGGAAGCACGATATACTCCCCTTTGGAATCTTTGGAAGACAACATGGTAGCGGTAGCAATTCTGGCGGCAGGGCGTGGAACTCGTATGAAGTCGCATCTGCCCAAGGTGCTCCATCCTCTGGGGGGGCGATCGCTGGTAGAACGGGTTTTAGAAAGCCTGGCCAGCATCCAACCGGAACGACGGTTATTGATTGTGGGGTTTGGGGCAGATCAGGTCAGGGAACGCCTGGGTGCAGACACCACATTAGAATTTGTTGAACAAACGGAACAGTTGGGTACAGGCCATGCTGTTCAGCAGTTGCTCCCGGCCTTACAAGGATATGAGGGTGACCTGCTGGTGCTGAATGGCGACGTTCCACTCCTGCGGCCTGAAACCCTGGCGAACCTACTGGAGACCCATCGGCAGGAAGGCAATGCAGTAACACTGCTCGCAGCTCACCTGCCCGATCCCAAGGGATATGGCCGGATCTTCTGTGATGGTAACAATGTCGTCACCCAGATCGTAGAAGATCGCGATTGCACTGCGGCTCAGAAGCAAAATCGCCGCATTAATGCAGGGGTTTATTGTTTCCGTTGGGCAGATTTGGCTCAAGTATTGCCAAAACTCACTAACGACAACGATCAGAAAGAATATTACCTGACCGACGTGGTGCGGTTTATGGAACCCGTCATGGCAGTTGATGTCGAGGATTACCAGGAAATTCTGGGGATCAACGATCGCCTCCAATTGGCAACCGCCTACGACATTTTGCAAGACCGTATTAAAGACCGTTGGATGACCGCGGGCGTAACCCTAGTGGATCCCGCCAGCATTACCATCGACAGCGAGGTGGTGTTGGAGCCCGATGTGATTATTGAGCCTCAGACCCATTTGCGAGGGCGATCGCTCATTCATACCGGCTCCCACATCGGTCCTGGCAGCTTAATTGAAAACAGCGAAATTGGCGACAACTCAACCGTTATGTTTTCAGTGGTTAGTGACAGCGTCGTCAAGGCGAATAGCCGAATTGGCCCTTACACCCACTTACGGGGTCATGTGGAAGTTGGCGAAGGGTGCCGCATCGGTAACTTTGTTGAGTTGAAGAATACGACCCTGGGCGATCGCGTCAACGTAGCACATCTGTCTTACCTGGGAGATGCCACTCTGGGGAATCGTGTCAACGTCGGTGCAGGAACCATCACAGCTAACTACGATGGGTATAAGAAGCATCGGACTGTGATTGGCGATCGGACCAAAACCGGCTCCAATAGTGTGCTGGTAGCTCCGGTTACGGTGGGGGCTGACGTCACTATCGCGGCTGGTTCGGTCATTACCGAGGATGTGCCCGATGATGCGTTGGCGATCGCTCGCGCCCGTCAAACCATCAAACCTGGGTGGCGGCTTCGCTCCGCTCCACTTCCCTAATATCAGTAGAACTAGAGAGTGCTTTAAAGCTGGCTGAAAGGGTAATTTTTTGTGCACAAAGCGCACAAAAAATTACTTTTAAAGTAAACCCGAATACTCGATGGCTTAAGTCGGCTCATGAAGGTAGGGGTGCTTTGCACCCCTACCTTCAAACATACCAATATGGGGAGGGTGGGGTGCGTACGCACTCCACCCTCCCCATATTGGTCGTTCAAATAGGCTCTAAGAAAGCGTTTTATAACGTAACGAAAATTTTAGATGTAGTGAGCTGAAAAACTAGCTTGATTCAGCCTCTCAGCTCACAAAACCCACTTCCATCTAAGGAGATTTCCAGTAATGAAATTACCCCCAGAATGTTGGTGCTTTGCCCGCTTCGCGGGCAAAGCACCAACATTCTGGGTAAATTCTTATGCAGAAACCTCCTAAAGTCTCATTGGTGATGACCGACACCTTTTTTTGGGCATGATGAGGAGGTAGAAAAGCAGGGAAGTTACAGGAACACTTGCTACTAAGGGCATCATCCTGAACTTTAATCGAGTCAATCCCTCTCTAACCTGTACTGACCCTTATGCTGGCCTGGCCATAGGGATGCTGATCCATGAGCACCCTCAGTGCCGGTTTGTGTTAACAACAGCTCCAGAGTTCCTATCAAGCTGCGTCTATCCTGGGTTTCCCTGATAAATCCAGAGTATTTTCCTTCTCACCAGTTCTGCGCGGCTCCCAGTTCCTCTGCTCCCCATCCGTTGAGTGTATATGGGTTATCCTGCCATAAGCCCTGTTCCCGAAGTGCCCGACGATGAGGCACCCTTGAGTGTTAGTGTTGCTGAAGCCGCCCTGCTTAAGGCTCAGGAGTTACTGGCTGTGATTCCTCTAGCGGCTGTTTTATGCGATCGCCATACCACTCAGCTTTACCTCGGTAACACAGCCTTCTGGAATTTGGTTGACTGGCCAGAAGTAGGAGAGAGCGATCCTCCCTTACTGATGGAGTATTGCAAGACGCCAAAAGAACGTAAAAGACTTCAACGGCGAGTAAAAGAAGGGAAACATAGCCAACAGGAGCAGTTCTGTTTGGAGCTAAAGATCGGGCTGACCGAAGTTTCCATTGCCTTTCAACCGATTAGTCCTGAACACGCGCTGCTGGTATTCTCCCAATTAACGCCCATCACAAAATCTCCACACCCCTCTGAGAACACTCTACCCGTTGCAATCTCGGCAGCGGAGATGGATAGGACGTTAAGCCAGTTTATCGAGGCTCTGCACCCAGCGGTTGATTTGAAAGTGCTTTTGAATCGAGGTGTTCAAGCGATCGCCCGGCACTTATCGGTTACCCGTGCTATTGTGCTGCACTACTCTTCAGTTCAAAAAACTTGGACGGTTGTAGCCATGGCAGGCCAGCAAGAAGGGTCAGGATGTATTTTTCCTCCCATCTTTGCGGACCCGGGCGATCGCCTGCAAGCCCGCCTTTCCACTACTCCTATTTCCCTGGAGAGCCTGAGTCTGAGCGAATTGGGGCTTCCAATCGATGGGGGCCGAGGGGAGTGGTTGGTGGGGTTACCAGATAGCCCGGATGAAGCTGGAGGGACAGCTTTATGGGGTGCTTTATACGTGCAAACCCAGCGCAACCGAGAACTACCGAGGGACCTGCTCCACACGATGGCACTGCATCTGGCGATTGCGATTCAAGAGGCTGAAGTTTGTCGTCAGCTTTACCGCCGCATTGCTGAGCTAGAACGGCAGGTGCAAGCCCACAGTGCGCAGTTGGAGTTAGCTGCCGATTTCGAAGCCACCCTTAAGCGCATCACCGACAAGGTACGAGACTCTCTGGATGAGCATCAAATTTTGCAAACGGCTGTGCAGGAGTTAGCGATCGCCCTGGGGGTTCAGTCTTGTAATGCAGCCCTTTATGATCTGGAACGGGGTACCTCAACCATTCGCTACGAGCACATTACCCTGGGAGTTCCGTTTGAAGGGCATGTGGCTGATATGCAGGCGTTTCCGGAGATTTATGGTCAGCTCTTAAACGGCCTTTGCTTTCAGTTTTGCTCAATCTTTCCTAACCCAGTACGGGGTCGGGTGGCGATGTTTGCCTGCCCCATTCAGGATGACCTGGGGGTATTGGGAGACCTCTGGCTCATTACTCAGCAGTACTCAACCTTCCGCGATCAGGACTTGCGGCTGGTGGAGCTGGTGTCTAATCAATGTGCGATCGCCCTGCGACAGTCCCGGTTGTTCCAAGCGGCTCAGGCTCAGGTGATGCAACTGGAGCGCTTAAATCGATTGAAGGATGATTTTCTCAGCACAGTCAGCCACGAGTTACGCACCCCCATGGCCAGCATCAAGATGGCCATTCAAATGCTGGGGATCAACCTGGAGCGCATGGGCTGCCTGGAGAGTGGCACTCCCATTCACCGCTACTTCGAAATTTTGAATACTCAATGCCAGCGGGAAACAAATCTGATTAATGACTTGTTAGATTTATCCCAGCTTGAAACGGATCCAAAGCCGTTGCAGCGTACTGCCCTCGATCTCAACCTCTGGTTCCCCCAACTGGTACAACCTTTCGCCGAGCGTGCCAAAACCGCAGGCCAGCAGTTCGACCTGCTACTCGCCGCGAAACTTCCCCCTTTGAACACAGATCTGCGAATTCTGGAGCGGATTGTATCGGAGTTGCTGGACAACGCCTGCAAATACACACCGGCCGATGGTGCGATCGCGGTTCGCGTGCAACCATTACTTGGGGCTGATTATCATCCCGTAGAAGTTGAGATCAGCATCGTCAATGTTGGGGTTGAAATACCTATAGGTGAGTTACCCCATATCTTTGACAAGTTTTATCGCTTACCGAATGAGAATCCCTGGCAACATAGCGGTACGGGCTTAGGGCTGGCTCTGGTACAAAAATTGACCCGGCGTCTAGGGGGAAGCCTCGCCGTCAATAGCAGGATGCAACAAACCTGTTTTACCCTCAGCATCCCTGTTCTATAGCGCCTGACCTTGTTTCAGAACTGGACTTTGCTGCCGCCCAGCGACAAAGCTTCAGCTTTGAAAAATAGCAGATGTAATATCGGATACATCCGTCGATAGATGCATCCGTTGGTTGCTACAAGGCTGATGTTTCCCGAGTTTTTCCTGATTCTGCCTCTGCCGTTAGAACAATAGGAAAGGTATAGAACTGACTGGCGATCGCAGGTACATCCTTCAGCTGGGGGCAACGGCTATGGACGCGACCATTACAGAAGCGGAATTAAGGAGCCTGGGAAACCATTTAGAAACACTGCTTCAGGAGCGCAATATCCCTGTTGGCATTCGCTGCGGGTTTCAGGATGGCCGTCTCATCATTGTGGGATTTCACCCACCAGAGGTCATTCTGGAACCCGTGCAGGTTTTGCAGTCGCTCCAGAATCTTGTCGCATCGTTTCGATTGGCCTTTACCCGGCGAGTGCGGCTTTACTTACGAGTGCTGGGACGGCCCCTCCCCTACGCCCGTTGCCACTTCTTAGTTGATGACCAACGCGAGTTTGTTGTGCCTGAGGAGCTTACCGAGCCCGTGCAAATCACCGCATGGCTGGAGGATATAGCCGCCGATAAGGCTACTCCCTTCAGTGAGGACTTGCAACCTCGGGGAGCATTATTAGCGCCTGAAATTCACGTTGTAGATTGGGAAGTCGTCCATAACCGGGGAAACTGGGCCTGGGTTAATGGTATTGAAAACTCCCTGGCAGTAACTGCCGTGATGGGCATGGCCCTGAGTGGTTATCTGGTGAGCCAACCTTGTGTAGGTGGCGCTTGCCCTCAGTTACAAACCGCTCAGACTCTGGGTCAAGAGTTCCAACAACGCTTAGCCGTAGCTCAAAACTACGATGATCTCAAAGAAGCTCAGGACTATCTGACGGGAGCCGTGAGCTTGTTGGAGACCATTCCCCCATGGTCAGGGCGATCGCCCGAAGCTCGCACGTTATCCGCGAACTACCGGGAACAGACCAAGCAGTTGGAGCAGGCTATGGCGGCGGCTAGGCTCGCTATTACCGCCTGGGATAAAAGCGAGAACTTTATCAACCAACTTGAGAGCTGGGCTACCATTCAGCTGCTGTGGCAGGATACCATCGACAAACTTGAGGCTATTCCCCCCGATAGCCCCCTGTACGCTTTTGCGGAACGAAAGCTCGAACTTTACCGCCCTAAATTAGCCCTCGCAAAAGAACAACGAGCCCTCGAAGCAGTTGGCCAGGAGGAATTGTTCATTGCGCGGCAAGAAATTCAGCAAGCCCAGAACAAGCATGCGAAAGCCGTTACAGCAACGGACTGGGAAAAGGTTTGGACAATCTGGGATACGGCCATTAATCGCCTGCACCAAATTTCTCCCGAAACCCAAGCCGGGCTTGAGGCTCGACGCCTGTTAGCAGCTTATGGAGGAATTCCTCGGGAGTTGGGCGATCGCCTCCAAATCGGCATTCCCGATAACCCAGAGCCTCCTCCAGAACGGTCCTATCAAACTCCCGTTAACTGGGCAAATTTGAACATGGATGTTAACATCCCACCGCCCCCACTGATTCTCCGATAATCTCACTTGGGCAGGACTTACGCATTTGTGTTGTGGATGGTGTGCGAAGCACACCATCCACAACACAAATGCTCTAGTTCCGATAGCTCTTTGCAAAAAGGGATGGACGCTGAGCGCCCATCCCTTTTTGCAAAGAGCTTTATGATTTTGTCCACTCAATCGATTGAAGCAATCAACCCGTATTCCGCATTCCCGCAGCAATACCGTTAATCGTGAGCAACGCTCCCCGCAGCAGCTCACCCCGGCTGTAACGCGAACGGATGACTCCAGAAGCTGCATTACTCTTATGTTGCCGCAAGCGCTTCAGTAGGGACACCTGCAAGAAACCGAGAGGTACGATGGTGCCATTTCGCAACTGAACCGAGCGTTGCAGATCGGGGTCACCATCCAGCAGTTTCTTATGGCCCGTAATCTTCAGGACTAACTCACGAGTCAGGTAATACTCACTCGAAATCTGCTCGAAGAGTTGTTGGAAGCGATCGCGCTGATCCCCCGGCGACAACTCTCGCACAAAGTGGTGAGCAATCTGCAAATCCACTTTAGCCAGAGTCATCTCGCACTTAGAAATCACCATCTTGAAGAAAGGCCACTTGTAGTAGAAGTAGCGCAGCAGCTTCAAGTTCTCCTCCGGTTCCTCGTCGAGGAATTCTTTCAAAGCCGTCCCCACTCCATACCAGGAGGGCAGCAGAAAGCGGGTTTGAGTCCAGCTAAACACCCAGGGGATGGCTCGCAGGCTGCTCAGGTCACGCTTACCGCCTCGACGAGCAGGACGAGAGCTGATCTGGAGTTGGCTAATTTCCTCAATTGGAGTGACATGGTGGAAAAATTCAACGAAATCTGGCTGTTCGTAAATCAGGGCACGGTAGTGGGCGCGCGATCGCGCCGCCAGCTCCTCCATAATCTCGTGCCAGGGCTGAATATCATCAAATCCATTCCGTAATAGGCTAGCCTGAATCACCGCAGTTGCAATGGTTTCCAGGTTATACAGCGCCAGTTCGGGCAGGTTGTACTTAGAAGCCAGCACCTCACCCTGCTCCGTAATCTTGATGCGGCCATCAATGCTACGTCCTGGCTGGGCTAGGATCGCCTCATAGGCAGGGCCGCCACCCCGACCGACCGAACCACCCCGACCGTGGAAGATCCGTAAGGCAATATCATAATCTTCACCAATCCGCTGCAGAGATTGCTGGGCTTTATGGATCTCCCAGTTGCTGCTGAGGAAGCCAGAATCCTTGTTGCTATCGGAGTAACCCAGCATAATTTCTTGCAGGCCAGGTACCAACGCCCCTTCGGTTTGGGTAGCTTCAACCATCGCAGCATAGCCCCCTGCCAGAAATGCCCGGTAAAGTGGCATTTCGAACAATTCTTTCATCACAGCAGGAGCCCGCAGCAAATCCTCCACTGTCTCAAACAGCGGCACTACGTAAAGGCTACCGGCTCCAGTCGCAGGATCATAAAGCCCAGCCTCCTTCGCCAGCAGTAGCACCTCCAGCAGGTCACTCACGTGGTGGCTCATGCTGATGATGTAAGTCTGGCAGATAGAAGGGCCAAATTCCTGGTGCAGTTGCCGAACCATGCGGAATGTGGCAATAATTTCGTTGGCCTTTTCTGAGAAGGGTAATTCTGTTGGGATCAGCGGACGGCGAGTCTTCAGCTCTGTCGACAGCCACGCAACCCGCTCCTCCTCAGACATCTCGGCATAGGAAGTGGGTAGGAGTTGCAAATACTCTAGAATTTCGTTGATGGTGTCAGAGTGCCGCGAGCTTTCCTGACGAATGTCCAGTTGAGCCAGGTTAAAGCCATAGATCTCAACCTGACAGATCAGACTCTCCAGATCTCGGCATTCCAAGCCGGTCTCTTGCAAGCTCCGGCGAATCAGCTCTAATTCCCGCAGAAGATCTTGCCCAGAAGCATAGAGAATCGCCGGATTAATATCAGGAATTTCGCTCTGGAAGTAATCCCCCTCGTAAAGCTTGACGCTACGCTCCAGGGTATTTTCCAAGCGCTTCTGGATGTAAGACAGCTTCAATCGGTATGGTTCCTGACGATAGCGAATCGCCAGTTGCTCATAGATGTCAGGCAGTTGGATCTGGTCTTGCTCCAGGGAGTCGAGCAACTCGGGCAGTACATCACTCCAGTGCAGGGAGAGGCTGAGTAGATTAGTCAAGTGCTTCACGGACTGGATGTACTTCTCCAGCACCATATTCCGCTGATAGCAGGCAGTCTTCCAGGTAATATCAGGGGTCACGGAGGGGTTGCCATCGCGATCTGAACCGACCCAGGAACCAAACTTGCAGAAGTTAAACTGGGGTGGCTTTAGGCTGGGAAAACTTCCTTGAAGCCCTTGCTGAAGACGCCGGTAGAGTTGAGGAGCCACATCAAACAGCCCCTCCTGGAAGTAATGCAAGGTGTACTCTACTTCATCCAGCACGGTGGGCTTGAACTGGTGAAGCTCATCGGTACGCCACCAGAGGCGAATTTCTTCCATCAGTTGCTCCCGCAACAACTGAGCTTCCAGAGAAGAGGAGATGCCAGGTTTCTCCATACCGTTATCTTCCAGTAAGTCCAGTTGGCGCAGGATACGGGCAATACGTCGCTGTTTGTGGCGGATGGTGTGCCGTACAATTTCCGTTGGGTGAGCCGTAAAAACCAGCCGGATGTCGAGTTTATTGATCAGACGTTGCACCTGCTGGGGTGGAACGTTAAGGTTAAGCAGCCAGGGGAACAACACCTGAAAGGTTTTGCTGCGGTTAAGGCTGGGAAAGTCGTTGAGGGTACGCTCCAGAAATGAGGTATGCAACCCATTGGCTGATTCACCTTCTGCCTGCTGGAGGGGGGAATCAACATTCACCTCTTCGTAAATAGCCCGGTACTGTTGCTGCTGCCCCCGTTGCTCGTAATGCTGCTCAACAATATTAATAAGTTGAAAATACAGCGCAAAAGCTCGGGCCGCTCGAATTGCTTCGTTTAAATCGAGCTTTTCGATGATGTCGACAACAGCCAGATTCTCCGCTTCAGGAGCCTGCCCCTCTGGGGACGACATAGTACGTAGCTGCCGCAGCAGATCCACCAATTGCTGCCCACATTCCTGATACAAAACTGCCTCAAGCAGGTCCTCCACGATGCGGAGACGATGCCTCAGAAAGAGATCATTGGTGGATGCGATCGCCATTTCCGAGTTAGAGGTTGATTCAGTGGCCATAGGTCCACGGGGTGCATCATCAGATGAGTGGAGGATTGAACTCATAATTTAGAGTCAGTCTTAAATTATTTGATAATTCTAGGGTTTTTTACCCTAACTTCAGTACCGGGTGCGGCTTTTTGAGGGGAAGACAGGAAAATTTTGTCGGCAGCCCAGCTAAGCTCGCTTAACCACCACCAAAGACTTCCACTCCATCAAAAGCGCACACAGGAGAGCCATGACCCACACGAATGGCCTGGTTAGGTTCTCCTTTACCGCAGTAGGGCGTGCCATACATCTCCCACGTGTCGGGGCGACCAACTTTCATAAGACTGTGCCAAAACTCTGGTGTGGTTCCCCGATAGTTGGGATTGCGCAGTGGTTGCGTCAGCTTACCCTGTTCAATCTTACGGGCATACTCGCAACCAAATTGAAACTTGTAGCGCTGATCATCAATCGACCAGGAACGATTGGCTTCCATATATACCCCAGATTCAATGTTGCCAATCAACTCTTCCAGGGATTCAGTTCCCGCTTCTAAATTCAAGTTAGCCATTCGATCAATCGGAGGTCGATTCCAGGAAGAAGCTCGGGCACAAGCTACACCAGGTACCCCTAAACGCTGCTGGCTCTCCAGGCTACCCAACCCTCGCAGAAGCCGCCCTTCTTGAATCAAGTATTCCTTGCTAGCGGTAGCGCCCGTGTCATCAAACCGGTAGCTGGCAAATTCTCCGGGCACATTGGGGTTAAAGGTGATGTTCATCAGGGGCGCGCCATAGGATAGAGAACCAAAATCCTCTGGCTTCACAAAGCTGCCTCCTGCGTAATTACGCTCATCCCCCAGGATGCGATCGAGTTCCAGCGGATGCCCAACACTCTCATGGATTTGCAGCATCATCTGATCGGGAGCCAGCACCAGGGTGGTACGCTCGGTGGGACATTCTTCAGCAGTGAGCAATTCTACTGCCTGTTCCCCAATCTGATGGGCGCGATCCCATAAATGTTGGGTTAGAAACAGTTCCCATCCCCCCTGATAGCAATGGGCCAGAGGGCCATTGTCGGTGCGCTGTTGAACAACAGCACCATCCTGGGCAGTGGCACCATAATGCGTTTGTAGCAGCACCAACTTTTGGTAAGCATCAGAGCCATTACTGCTAACAAACCAGGTTTCAACCTCTTCGGTCGTAGCCATAGCAGAGGTTTGAACAATGCGATCGTCCACCTTCAAGGTGTTGCAAAGCCGCACCAGAATATCGTTAATATCGCCCACAGACAGCACATCTAACGGCTTCTCAACCGGCGAAACATACTGCCCAACCACGGGAGGCCGCACCGATGGGGTCAGAGAATGAATGGCCCAGGCTTGAGCTGCGATCGCCTGCTCATAGGCAATCCTAGCGGCCTCCTGAATCGCATCCGGGTCGAGAGAGTTGACCGCACCATACCCAATCTGGCCACCTGCCATGACCTCCACCATGGCTCCCTGATTCAAGGAGCGGCTATTTCCCTGAGGGAGACCATCTCGCACTGATCGGTAAGTAGACTGCTGGCGCACGGCCCGAATTCCAACCCAATCGGCGGGTAGAGTAACAGCAGAGAGCGCACGTTGGAGGTCTGAAATCATTGGATTCCACAAAACGCTAATGCGACGATAGTAACGGAAATTCTTCCACTTCAGTGTTTCGGGGCAAGTTTGCACCACTTTTGAGGGCAGCGTTTCATCCTGCCCTCAAAAGTTATTTTTAATCTGAACGGGCCGTAATGAATTGGTGAATTTGGTTGGCGGTAAAGTGAGGTTGTTCCAGGTGGGGGACGTGACCAGAAGCGTCAACCCAGACCAGACGGCTGTGAGCGATCGCCCCTGCAAACTTCTCAGCGTCTCGAATCCCTAGAATGCGATCAGAGCGGCCCCAAAGGATCAGGGTAGGTTGCTTCAGTTCTGCCAGACGAGTTCGGTAGGAGCGGTAACCCCCGCTGCGGGTGAACGAAATAAGAGCTTGCTGCCATCCGGGGGCTGACAGGTGCAGGGCGGCACAACGGGCGGCGTCTTCGGAGGCCCAAACCGGATCGTGATAAGCCTTTACAGCAATGTCCTGGCGAACTTTAGGGCTCCGGAGAAACGCTGTAGCCCAGTTCCCCAGGGGTGGCATCAAAAACTGACCCAGAGCCGGGCCTACGGTGTAGCCAGCACTATCTAGAAGGACTAATTTTGAAACGGCTTCGGGGTGGTTGAGAGCAAAGGCGATCGCCGCTGCCCCACCCATCGAGGCCCCAACCAGCACGGCAGGCTGAGCAATCAACGTTTTCCAAAAAGCATAGAGATGTTGATTGATAGCCTCCGGGGTAATCGGCACATCGGATTTACGTTCGGTGAAGCCAAAACCCAACAGATCAACAGCCCAGGTAGTATGCTGCGCTGCAAGTTGGGGGATTAAGCGGCGAAACTCGAACACCGAGCTATCAAAGCCGTGGAGTAGTAGCACTGGTACGGAGCCCTGCCCCTGACGGATAAAAGTCGTGGCGATTGGATTCGGGTGAAGTGGGGTGAGCAGAGAAACCCGCTGAAGTTGTTGGGCGATCGCCATTGAAGTCGGCTCTGATAGACCCTCAACGGGCAATGGACATGACTCAAATTCTTGTAACGGTGCTTCAGTTTCCATACCTGCGTCCAATGAATCTTCGCTCTTGTGTCGGGCGATCGTCTGTAGCTACCCCCTGGGTAAAACGCCAGCAGGTAGGTACAGGTTGTCAAAACAAGACGATTTTATCGTCTTACCCGAAGCCATAGGGTTATAGCACCTGGGCAGTCTGGCTTGAACTTGAATGAAGCCCTATCAAAGGACTGTTTCACCTTTATGGCTTATCCGAAAAACTGTCTCACTCGATCTTTCGTAAATTACCTGAGATTGCTATATGATTAGTGATTGTGAGTTTTGAAAAGTAGCCATGAAAGCCGAGGAAATCATCCGCTCTATCGAGGCGGAGCAGTTAAAGACGGATCTGCCAGTCATCTACGTAGGTGACACCGTAAAGGTTGGCGTGGTGATTCAGGAAGGCGGCAAAGAGCGGGTTCAGCCCTACGAGGGGACGGTCATTGCCATGCGCAATGGTGGGATCAATGAAACTATCACCGTTCGTCGAATCTTCCAGGGTGTTGGAGTTGAGCGGGTCTTCCTACTTCACTCTCCCCGAGTTGCCAGCATCCAAGTTCTCCGCCGAGGCAAAGCCCGTCGCGCCAAGCTTTACTACCTGCGCGACCGCGTGGGCAAGGCAACCCGCCTGAAGCAGCGCTTCGACCGCGCCCTCTAATGCGACTAGGAACGTGCAAAGCCTTCGGGTATTTTTTAGAAAACTTCCAGAAGGCTGCACTTACCTGGTACACTACATAAAGTTCGGTTACGCAGGCGCTCTTAGTTCAGTTGGTAGAACGCAGGTCTCCAAAACCTGATGTCGGGGGTTCGAGTCCTCCAGGGCGCGTTTAGATTACAGCTATTCCATCTTGATTCTAAAGGGATTCAAGCATGGGATAGCTTTTGTTTTTTGGCGCGTTTTAGAACGGGTTGGGTCATTTCCTGTGAGAAATAAGTGAGACGGGAACCATCACGGCGAATTAATCGCTAAGAGGTTTCTGTGATGACCTACAAAGTTAAAAAGCCAAAACGGCGGGGTAATGTTTCCGTTGGGGCCAACAAGGGAGTTCTACGAATTACCTTTACCCGCCAGGAAGTAAGCCCATCAGGCGGGCTGTATCATCGCCGCTACTGGCTCCAATGTGGAATGCAAGACACACTCCACAATCGGCGGAAAGCGGAAAGGGTAGCCGAGCGGATTCAACGGGATTTGGCTTACCAGGAGTTTGATCCAACCCTTCAGATTTATAAGCTACTACTGGCAGGGGTAACACCGGAGGAAGTGGAGCGGGTAAAACGCCGCCAACTACCCGAACTGGCTGCCCTTTGGGAGGAATACACCCATTTCAAAGCGAAGACCCTGGAGGCATCCACCATCCAGCGGGATTATGGGCGGATCGCTCGAATCCTGGCAAAAATACCCGTTGAAGTGGATACGCCCCGTGAGGTTGAATTATGGCTTCTGGAGAACTACAGCACAGAGATTTCAAAACGAGTTCTAGAAGCTCTCTCTGGTTGTTTCAAGTGGGCTGTATCACGGGAACTGGCGGGTTTTAATCCGTTTCAAGCGATCGCCCAATCCATTAAGCCAACCAAACGGGAAAGCGCTCGAACTCAACAGGCTTTCACCAACAGAGAACGGGCGGCGATCATGACAGCTTTTCGGGAACATCACCCAAAGTATGCTCCTATGATCGAGTTTGCTTTTCTAACAGGATGCCGCCCTGAAGAACTGGCGGGGCTTCAGTGGAAACATATCACTGAAAAGCACATCCATTTCTGTGAAGCGTTACCTTCGGATCTGCGGATTCGGAAAAGCATTAAGACTCATACGCCCCGCCGTTTTCCAATTAATGGACAGCTATCCGCCGTTATTGCGGAGATTCGGGGCGATCGCACACCCAACCCGGAAAGCCCGGTTTTCAGCTTCAAGTTAGGAACCGCCATTAATACCGCTAATTTCAATCGGCGGGTGTGGAACCCAGTTCTTCGAGATCTAATGAAGCGGAGTGAAATATCGCGGGTGTTGCCCTTAAATAACATTCGCCACACCACATGGACAGCCCTTCGAGAATCGGGCTTGCCTCCAGATGATATTGCTCGTTTGTTAGGCCATGATGCAGCCGTGGGATTGAAGCATTACCACGGCGATCGCCCTCTACCGGAGGTGCCAGAGCTATGAACAGCAATTGCAGCTTTGGTCATTCTCTTTCAGTTCTTCAAACGTTCAGTAACTGCACGTTTGCGTTACCTAGCTTTAAAGGTTTCCGGCAATCGTTTCTTGCTGGAGGTGGCGGAGCTAAAAACAAGCATTACACCTCTGGTAATGCTACTTCGATTGTTCAAACTTCCAATTATTGGAAACTTCCGTTACCTAGCTTTATAGGCTTTCAGCGATCGCCTTCTACCAGAGGTGCCAAAGCTATAAATACGGCGATCGCTCTCTTTCAAATATTTAGAAAGGTGTGGAACCTAAATAGTCAACGATTGACTATTTCCCATTTGCACGTTGGAGCAATTGAGTTGTGTGAAGCAAATTCTAACTTAGTTAGAAACTTCAAATCTCTATTACTACCAATTCTCAACCGTCTAGTTCTAACCCGTGGGAACCCTCCCCTCGCCAAATTGAGGGATTTCCCCATGAGATTTATCAAGACCAAACAAGCGGCGGCCCTGGCGGGGGTTAGTCGAGAAACCCTTAAGCGGTTACGGCTGGAGGGGGAACTGATCGAGGGAGTTCACTGGCGGCGGTTGGGTTCCCGTGTCGTGCTTTTCGATCAAGACCTTTTTGAACACTGGCTTGCTACTCGCAACTGCCCAGAATTGCACGAAGCCCGGATCGATGAATACCTGAAAAATCTCGAAATCAAGGGAGCCTAGCCCCATGCCCACACAAAACAAAACCGCCCTGGCGGGGGCGGTCAACTCAAAGAATGAAAAATCTCTTGATTTAAGTGTATCCCGCCCTGCTGTTATTCCTCAAGATTCAAGTGTTCTGCCAATTGATTTGGAACAAGCCCGTATCCAACTGAAGCTTTTAGGTTACTCGGATGATGAAACGGTCTTTTTGCGGAAGCTCAAACGGAAGCGAATGACGGATACACGAGCAAAAGAATTAGGGGTATATCCTCAGAATCTTGAGGCAACGATCAGTACCTTGCCATCCATTCAAGACCCTTACAGAGGCATCTACTTTGTTGTAAACGGCGGCGGCCACAGTAAAAAAGATGTGGCTCATCCGAAAGCTGTTTTCTTTGAGTTTGACGATCGCCCACCTGAAGATCAATTTCTAGTTTGGAGGGAATTTGGCTTGCCAGAACCCTCCTTACAGATCAAAACTCGGCATTCTGTCCATACCTTCTATGCGTTGGATGGTAGTTGTGATCCAAAGGATTGGGAGGATTTCCAGGAAGACCTTAATGCTTATCTTGGTTCTGACCAAACTATTAAGGAACCGTGCCGATTAATGCGGTTGGCTGGAAGTTGGCATTTAGAGGAAGGTTTAGAGCCTACACGCTGTGACATCTTCCACCAATCTGAAGCCCGCTATCGTTTTGAGGAATTGCGATCGCTCATTCCAGCACGGACAACCATAGAAACGGCAACTGCCCATCATCCTAAAACGCATCTATCGCAAATGTTACGGGAACAAATTCTTCCCCGCTTATCCCCTGAACAGGCGTTTACCTGGAGCGGCCACAACTGGCAAGGTGATAAGGCTAAAGGCAAGCTTCGAGGTTGTTGCCCGTGGCATGAATCTAAATCAGGAACCGCTTTTTACACAGATCTGAAAGACGGCATTTGGGTGTGGCGTTGCCCGTCCTGTGGGTTCGGCGGTACTGCCCTGGAGTATCGCGATCGCATTCAAGCTGGTGATGGAAAGCCACGGGGGCCGAAATTCGTTGCTTTAGTTGAGGAATTAGCCAGGGATGCGGGGGTTAGTCTCCCAGACCACGCGCCGCCAGGTGCTAACCAGAATACTGGGGAAGATGAAGGCGATCGCCCTGAATCCAAGGAACATGAATCTGTCAATGGGAAAGCCCCGCCAGTAGCGAACCTTTTGATAGACCTGGCTACCTGTGCAGAGTATTGGGTTTCTCCTGATCGAACTGTTTACGCTGATGTGCTGATCCGTGATGTTCGGCAAACGTTACCAATCCGAAAAAAGCCTTTCAAAACCTGGCTTTTAGGTTCTTTGTATGACACACACAAGCGGGTAGTTGGTTCAGAAACCTTGAATCAGGTGTTATCGGTGCTGGAGTGGAAAGCTATCTCGAAGGGCGATCACCGTGAGGTTGCTTTGAGATTGGCTAAACACGAAGGGCTAATTTACTTTGACTTGGGGCGGTCGGATTGGAAAACCGTAGAAATTAGCCCTGGCGGCTGGGGGCTAATTGACTCAAAGGATTGCCCCGTGCGATTTATTCGCCCCGATACCCTGCTGGAATGCCCAATTCCTGAACGGGGCGGGAACCTGGAGGAATTGCGGGAATTTTTAGGGTTAGAGGGGGAACCGTGGGTGCTGGTTGCCTCATGGCTCTTATATGCCTACTTCCCCCTTTACTCTCACCCAATCCTGATCTGTCATGGGGAACAGGGAGCAGGAAAAACTAGCACCGCCAAATTTTTGAAGCGTCTTGTGGATCCCGGAAAAGCTCCCCTCATGCCGAAGATTGCAGATTTACGGGATCTGGCTATCCAATGTCGAAACCGTTGGGTGCTGGCATTCGATAACCTAAGTGGCCTATCGCCTGAAAGCTCGGATGCCCTTTGTCGTATTGCTACGGGGGGCGGCTTTTCTACCCGAACCCTTTACGCTGACGACGAAGAAACCGTTTCCGAATTCCTACGCCCACTAATTCTGACTGGGATTGATTCCTTAGCCAACCGTCCAGACCTACTCGATCGCTCCCTATTGGTGAACTTACCTCGTATCTCTGAGGAGCGGCGGCAAACAGAGGAAGAGAGGGAGAAGGCGATCGCCGCTGCTCTACCCCGTTTGTTAGGTGCTGTCTTCACGGCCCTTTCCCAAACATTGGGGCGGTTGCCTTCCATATCCCTAGAGCGGTTGCCCCGAATGGCAGATTTTGCTCGTTTTGCTGTGGCTGCTGAACCTGCATTGGGGCTGGAGCCAGGTTCTTTTCTAAAGGCGTATCAAGGCAATCAGAATGAAGCGACAGAGCTATCGCTGGAAGCGTCGCCAGTAGCCACGGCGATCCGGGAACTGATGGATGGACGTGATAAATGGTACGGGTTAGCGAAAGACCTATTTAAGGAACTGGCGGGTGATGGAAGTAAAGTAGGTTTTCCGAAAGCGGCTCACGTTCTCAGCCGTAGTCTCCCCCGTTATACACCCGCCCTTAGAGACGCGGGAATTGAGGTTGTGTCACATCCCAAAATTGGGAAAGGCCGCCCGATAGAGATTCGCTGGATAGACGGAAAGGGAAAAGTAGCGTCACAAGCGTCACAAGCGTCACCAAAGGGTAAAAATGCTTGCCCTGAAAGCGTTTCTGCTAGTGATGCTAATTCCCGGAGTAGTGATGCTATTTCTTCCGCCCCCCCTGAAGCGTCACCCAACGGTGACTCTATTTCTCAGCCACTTATCGAAGCGTCACCTAATCCGGAAATAGCATCACAACTTGGAATCCTCTCTGAGCAAGGGTTTCAAGAGGTTAATGATGCTAGTGACGCTTATGATGCTTCAAAAGCTACCCAGTCTAGGCCGCTTTATGAGGTTGGGGAATATGTCATAACCCCATCAGGTTTTGGAGTCATAGCAGATCTTCTAGAGGATGACAGGGCAGCCGTTCATCTGGAGCGCCATAACGAAATCCGTCCTATCCCCATCCGAATGTTGAGAAAAGCCGATAGGGATAAGCCAACCTTACCCTGCTGATTTCTCTAACCTCTTGGCGGTGGTTCAACCAGTGTTCTGGATGTTACCGCCGCCAGTTACCCAACGAACAAAAAGAGAGGATCACCTATGACCGATCGTGCTGAAATTAGCCGCCGCAATGGAGCATTATCCTGTGGCCCCGTGACAGAACGGGGAAAGATGATTGCCTCAAAAAATGCCACGACTCATGGGTTATTAGCCCGTAAACCGCCGCTATTGGTAACGGAAGACCTATCCAGCTTTGAAGGATTGGTTCAGGGCTTGGTAGACCACTATCAGCCAGAAAGCCCAATCGAGCATTTTTTGATTCAGCAAACAGCAATGGGGATGTTGAAGCAGCATCGCTTGTGGGCTGTAGAAGCGGCGATCGCTAACATCGAAATTCTAAAAGCTCAAAAGGCTTTACAGTTTCCTGATCACGTTACTTCTCCAGATGTGGATCTCTCAGCAGATTTAGCTGCTTTCTCAGAGAAGCGCACACCCATCAATGTTGTGTTGCGGAAGGAAGCTAACACCCTGGCAAGGTTGATTAAGGCTTTGAGCAATGCCCTGGAGGAAAGCGAGAAATTAGGGGAGAAAAAGACCCTGGCAGCTTTTCGGGAATCTCTTAAATACAACTACTTCCACGAGGATCGGGCGGCAGCGGTCTGGAGCTATCAGGACTCCTTTGAAGCATGGTTAGAAAATGCTTGGAACCAGAAGCGGAATGGTCGTGTTGCAGATTTTCAGGAAGCGATCGCCCGTGCTACCCGATTGGTCGAACTGGCACGGGTGCGAATCTCTGAGATTTTGCAACGGTTGAAAGACCTAGCGGCTTTAGAAGAGGGCATTCAGCAGGCACAAACAATGAGCCAGGGCATCCAGAACCCGAACCTGTATCTTCGATACCAGCAGGCTATTAACCGGGATCTGTACGAGGCTATTGATCGACTGGATGAACTTCAGGAACGGAAAAATAAGGGTTTTCTGGGTTCGTTTGGTAAAATTGCCCCTTCTGAGAACTAGAGGTTGGTGAATCAAGGGGGCGATCGCTGTCAGTGAATTTCATTTACTTGCGAGCGATAACGTTGGGCAACCACTACACCTTCAGGTGTAAGCCGAATTTTTTTATATCTAAAGCCAGGAGGGGAAGAACCCTTGCCCCAGAACGAGGAAGGCGTGTCTAAAGCGTAGCGTGGCTCTATCAACCCTTCTTTTTCAAGCTTTCTGATTGCACGGTGTAGGGAGATATTCTCAGAACGAGTAATTTCCAGACCAAACACATACTCTCCTACATCTCGGAAATCATGCCATTCTGGATAGTGGAAAAGAACTTGATCAGGCTGCCCCGGTTCCTGGAACACAAAAGCTTCTCCCTTAAACCATTTCTCGTGGTTGTCACCCATAAACTCCAGCACCTTACGCTGGAGTTTTCCATGCCCTTTACTCATAAGTGTTGAAAAGTCTAGCGGGACTTTTCAACACTTATAACCTGAAAAATCTCAACTTACGTAGGCAGAGCGACAAAAGGGGGAAAATCAGCAGACCTCGTTTTGATGCTGCAAGCTCTAGCCAGTCTCATCTATTGACGTGTTGTGTCAGCAAAAACCATACTTGAAAAGTAGTGACACAACACTCTGATCCTTATGGATTACGCCACCGCCGCTGCCCGAAAAGCTGAGTTAGAGGGAGCGATCGCAACTTTTAAGCAAGACCTGGAGCAATACAACGGGGAAGCCTACCGTGGGTGCTGGCTGGATTCTGTGAAGGATCGGGCGGGCAAAAGGAGCTACAGCCGCCTACGGTGGTTTAAGCCCGGTGAAGGTGGCAAAAAGGGCTGTAAGACCTTACGGGGGGAGCAAGTAGCGGAAGCAACGGCGGCGATCGTCCTCTGGCAAGACCTGGAGCAGAAGGAATCGGAATTATTGGAGGTTAATTGTCACTTAGCAGATCTACGGTTGTTGGCCGCTCGTTACGGGTTAGAAGTTCCCCTAAAACAAGCTTGATAAGCTACAAATAAGAATTTTGCATTATGCATCATCATCTATAAGATGCACACAAACTCTCAACGTATCCCTCCCCATCTGTTTAAGTTGTTTCAAAAACTCTATAAATCTCACGACTTCCCACTTCTTAACAGGCTGGAAATTTAATTCCTCTACTACCTCTACCTCTCCCTTTTCTATTTGTTCAACTAATTGCATAGCAAATTCATAGCCATAATCATTGTAAACTCCCATCCAATGCTCAATTTGATCAAGTTTTAAGCGAAAATGTCCCTTCCTCAGATTCTTCGCATTTTCTGCAAGTTCTCTCTGAATTTGTTGATGAATAATTTCAGATCTATTCGCCAGATAGTAGTCTAATTTTTCATTGACTTCAGGACGGTTTAATCCCCTCAATGAAGCTATTATGTATTCCTCATTATCCCGCTCTGTATAAGGAATACAAATCAAATCAATACCGTGCTTTTTACAGATTTCATATTTAAGAGCATCATTAAGTTGAACTTCCTCAAGTGTTCTATGTTTGTGATGAATTTCGACTTCCTGATAGTGATATTCACCTTGATACTCAAACGCAAGCAGTAGCTCTTTACTGTATCCATCTAATTCAAGCCTATTACCTTCTACTACCAGCCATTTTGGTCTAGATGTGCTAAATTTTTCACCCAAAATTCTCTCAAAAGTTTTACGAACCTCGTTTTCTGATTTCTTTTTACCCTTTTTGATGTCAGTTCTTGCCCATCCAAGATGCTCAAGTGTGCAGTTATAAGCATTAGAGGGTTTAGGTGGAAATCTGGAAGGAAGTTGTCCAGTTTCCAGTAATTCCTGATACTGTTTAAGGCTGGTTATTCCATGCTTTTTACAATATTCTTTAAAGTCCGGAACTGATACCCACAGTATTTCACCCCATGTTGTTCCTAAAGCTTGAGAAGGTTTCGCAGGAAAATTTTTAGGAAGCTTGCCATCCTTAAATGCTTTTTCATAGCTTTCCCTTAAGAGCAAATTATGCTTATGGCAAAAATCAGAAATTTCGTCCTTTGTTGCCCATTCTTTCTTAGCCATTGGGTTTTACGGAGAATGTTTTAAGTTTGATGTTGAGAGATTTCCTAAACCAATAGATTTTCCGCTTCTACTGATTACACACTGCACCTACTTGCAGTCAACTTCCGGACTGATCCGTAGTATGCCCCCAAATACCCTCGCGGCGATCGCCCTCCATGAATATCGCAGCAAAGAACTGGAGCAAAAGCAGTGGAGTATCATCTAACTCTACAACGCCTATCTTTATGAGCCAGCAAGCCAACTTTACAAACTTCATAAGAAGCTGGATGACCTTGTGATGCAAGCCTACGGCTTTACCTCTCAAGCCGACGTTATTGAAAAGCTTCTTGCCTTAAACTTGGAACTAGCGGCTAAAGAAGGACTTGAGGAACTTGTTGTTGGCCCGTGGGCACCGTAGATGCTAGTTTCAGCTTATATCCCCTTTGTTTAGAAAAGAGTCAAAAACTCGCTTGTCGTAAATACTAACTGATTCAATTTCGGAAGTAGGAAGAACAACCTGAAAATCATCAATACTAATGCCTTCAAATTGCTCAGGATTTTCTTCAATTTGTTTATATACAGAGGTATACTCTGTCGTTATTTCAAGTTGTTTAGTTTCTACTTTCCGATAGCCAGAAAACTGAGGCCAAATTAGTATAAATTCTTCCTGATCTTGGCTATCATTCAGTTTTGTTACAAAGCCAATATAGACTTTTCCACTACGTAAAGTAATAGACACTTGTTTGGTTTCAATAAATGCTTTGGCTAAGAGAACCTGGAGCGGGCCGCCAAACTTCCTAGCATAGTCAATGGCTAAAGATTCCTTATCAGTTTGAAAGACGTTTAAGATTCTGCCACATACACTACCTAGCAAAAAAGCTAATAGTGAAACATTCAAATATGGATAACTAGACAATGGGCTAGCATCGAGTAATTGTTGAATAGGTGGGAAGGCAAGTTTTATCGATTGAGCCAAAAAAATAGCTACTGCAAGCAAAACAATTCCTGCAATAGCTGAGTTAAAAAATAGACGATAGCCCGACCATTGCCGAGCTAAGTATCGGGTGACGAACCATTGAGTTACAAGGATGTAACCTCCCAACAAGGGCAAAAATAGTTCATTTAGCCCAAGCACCTAGCTTCCTCTACTTATCACGCAAATTTTTCTTGATTTCGGACTGTCCAGCTTGACTTCTATAGATGTCTACTGGCCGCATATAAGGGGTTCCGTTATACGTAACTCTAATTTGAGGTTTAGAAGGGTTATGTTTTTCAGGCTCCCTACGGCTCTTATCAGAGCTACTAGAACCTTTATCAGATGGGACTTTGTCCATCGTTTTAGAAAGTTAAGGGAATATCCCTATATTAGGACAAGACATTCTCTGTCCCTCAGAGAAAAAATAAGATGCACAAAGCCTTTACAAAAAACAGCTAGCCATCTCGCCTAGCTTGCCTGGTTACTCATTAGCGATCAAGAAAAATCCCTAGAAGCTTTGTAGGTAAAGCTTCTAGGGATTTTAGGTTAAATATCATCTAGCTCAGAAAATAACGAGATTTTATGGGTTTCAATCTATCCGAGCTGACACATCCCACGTACAGTTAAGTCTCCTTCTATGCCGCTGCTGTAGTATGCCATTTGTCAATGGCCCTATCACTCCTTCCCCTTTTCGGGGTTCTCTGAAGGCAATTCCCCGCTAGCTTCCGCCCGTGCGATCTCTTCGGCCAATACGGCTTCAACAAGGTTGGACAAGCTCCTGAACCGTAGATCGGCCAACCTCTCCAGCTTTTGCTTCATTTCCTGGCTGCAATAGGCCACAATTCGGGCTTTGTCCGTTGCCACGTCGCCAAATACGCTCATAACAATACCTCTCAGGGTAAACGATAGGGCCATTCCTACCCCTAAGTGTTCCCATAGTAGTTTTATTCCAGTAATTTAGTGTTGCTAAAGTGTGCACACCTTGACTATGATGTGCCCACGTACGAAGCCGCTATGAAATTCATAGCGATCGCCATACGAACCACATACGAAGGAGCTACAAGCTATGCGGAATCACACATTTCGGTCAATCTCGGAAAGCATGGGGCGGGATAAGCGTACCGTCCAAGCCTGGTATCAGCGGGCAAAAGACGAGCATGGAGAACTGGGAGAACTCATCAGTGGAACTCGGTTCTTCGACGATGGGGAGCGAAAAAAGCTGATTGCCTATGCAGGAGAAAAGCCCCTTCGGGCAACCAACCCCGCCCCCCGCTTCACCGTCGAAATGGGCAACCATGCCGCCGAAAAAACGCTCCAGGTTGGAGCAACATCCACAAGCCTGGAGCAATTCCGAACCGATCGCATCCGTCAACAACTGGCGAACCCTAAAGAATTTATGACCAACCTGAACGGGTTCCTGGATCAAATCGAAACGGGTATTGATGCCGCCGAAAAAGCCCAGGAAGCGGAATTGCTCCAGACCCGTGAAATTAAACAGACAGCCCAAAAGCGGTTGGGGCAATTCCGCCGCCGTGTAGACGAGTACCGAATCAAATCCGATTTAATGGCGCTTCTCCAAAACGCTGACCTGGAGGAAGTAGAAGACATCGCCGCCGAACTCAACACCTTGGGAAAGCCCGCTGTCGAACCATCGCCGCAATCCTGATCGCCCTGCTGACCTTGGGGGCGATCGCCGCCCTTGCCACGTTCCCGCCCCAACCTATACACCCCACACCCACAAAGGAGGGCATAGGCTAAATGTCCCAAGAATTCACCCATTACCCTGCCCACGAGGATCAAACCGCTCCCTTCGGCTGGAAAGCGGAAAGCGGTTTATACTTCCGCCCCGATTGGGGCGATCGTCTAATCGAGAT
The DNA here is from genome assembly GCF_039962325.1 of Leptolyngbya sp. PL-A3. Lineage (NCBI taxonomy): Bacteria > Bacillati > Cyanobacteriota > Cyanophyceae > Leptolyngbyales > Leptolyngbyaceae > Leptolyngbya > Leptolyngbya sp. PL-A3. The sequence goes on along the minus strand of NZ_JAMPLB010000003.1, from coordinate 135,690 downwards.
CAACGGGGTTCCCCATATCGCCGTTAGCAGATTTCTGGAGGGAGCCATCGAAGACACAACCGCCCGCCCCGAATTTCTCACCCTGGCGGATTTGCAAACCTTGGGAACCTGAACCAGATTCCTGCTGAAAAAAATTGATAGGGCGGCGATCGCTCGAAGTTGGTAGCCACGGCGATCGCCCCTTGTCCCCCACATAAGGAGACATCACAATCATGCAACAAACGGACGGAAAAACGATCCAACCAGACCTAACCACCGACCAAAAGGGCGGTGAAATTGTCCTTAGTTCCGAAGAATCGATCCAGCTTGCCAGAGAAACCTATGAACTGATACCCGTGGGCGATCGCTACCCCGAACTATTCCAGGAGCTTCAAGACCTGGCGGAGGGGGGCGAATATGAAACCCTGCTGGAGGTGCAAAACCTGTATCTGGTTCAGGTCACAGATAACCGGGTAGACAACAGCACCCACACCACAACCCTGAACTATCAGCCCTTCACTTTCATCGACAATTCCCAGCACACCAACATTTTCATTACGGACTCCAGCACCCATAACAGCCACAATCGCAAACACCACACCAGCACCCAAACCACAGGGGGAAGCGGCGATGAAGACCTGATCCTAAAAGTCTCAATCGCCCTCTTTACGGCTGTCTTTATCACCGCCCTCTACAGCTATTGGGTAGAACGCTTTTCGCTACCGCCCCGCCCCATGCAGCAATACCAGCAGTTTTAAGGGGGGAGCCATGAAAGACTTTAATGTTCCGCTCCTGATTCGGGATGCGGCGATCGGCTTCGGTATTGGGGTTCTAATCATGCTTGCATGGGAAAACATTACCCAACCCCGCCCCGTTGCCGTTCCGCCACTACCGCCCCCCGGTGCTATCCTCCAACCATCAGGGCAAGGGCCACAACAACCCGCCGCCCCCATCCAACCGCCTGCCTATCAGCCGATGAACACGGGCTTCAACCCTGGAGATTATCTGGTGTGGGCGATCGCTAGTGTGGCCGCCTACCTTGGGATCCGCCATGATCTTAAGAAACTGGAGCCAGCCACCGCCGCCAATGTGGCCGCTCTCCTGCCACCCGTTCCCCCTTCCTCTGGATCTGTTGTGTCAGCATCTAACACACAACCCAATCAACTGACAAAACAAAAGGCTAAAGGATCCACCCTCACGGCGATCGCCCCGTGGGAAGAGCGAAAAGCCGCCCTCTGGCAACTGCTGGAGGAAGAACTACCCGCTGTGCTGCAACTGCTGGAGGCAACCCCGATCCTGGCGGTTGGCCCACAAAGGAGCGGGAAAACATCCTTTGCCGTGGCCCTGGCACTCACCCGCCAGGTGCTATTGGGCTATGGAGCGGAAGTGGCAACCCCACACCAGCACGATACATTCCCACCCTCCTTTGGAGTATGGCGGGAACTAGAGGGAGTACAGGATCGGATCCATGCTTATTTTGACCGCATAGGGCAGGGCGATCGCTCCCCCATATCCCTGCTTTTCGATGAACTCACCAGCTATGCCGCCGCCGAACTGGAGGGAGCCGATCGCCTTATGCTGTCTTTCCTCAGTGAGAGCCAAAAGCACGAAAAGTTTGTGATTGGCTTATCCCACGGCATCACAAACGCCACATTAGGCGGGGCGAATGGAACCGCCCAAATGAGACAGCAGGGGCTAATTATTGTCGAGAGATCTTGTCAAATGAGCAAGACAGGGCGGCGATCGCCTAACCCGCTCATTCGGATCACCGGACTATCAGAAGCCCCGCTTGAATTCGTCTTACCCGATTGGTTTCATGCCGATCATCTCCTGGAATTTTTTCCAGAGCTACAGGAAGGGCGATCGCCTTCACCAGATGCCAGTTCTCCAGAATTCCCCCGTGAAGTTTTAGAAGCGGTCTACACCGCCGCTAAAAAAAGAAATCGCCCCGTATCTGCCCGTGATATTCAACAGGCAAGATTACCTGACCTGGATGGATATAGCGCTGACCAAATTCGAGCGGTATTTCTAAGTCTTGAACGGATGGGGCGAGGCAAAACGGATGGGTTAGGAAGCGGCATCACCTACGCCCCCAACCCCTAAAAACTCAACACCCAACAAAACGCCCCCAACCTCTACCCAACAAAGGTTGGGGGCCATCCAACACCCGTTGGGCTGTTGGGGCGATCGGGGCATCCACCAACCAGACATCCACCAGATACCCAACGGTCTACCCAACAACTTTCCAACCTGGAGTAATGACCTATGACGCTATTAAGAACCCCGCCCGAAAAGGTTAGAGCTTTAGCCTATGCTTGTGTCGGTATTGGCTTTTTCTTGTCAGCAGTAAATGTCTACTTCACTGAAAGGTATTTTGCACAACAAATACAGGGAACGGCGGGTAATGCTGCCTATCTTGGAACATGGGCAATTTCTATTCTGATAGCGGTCTATGAATCTGCTTTGATTAGCATCTTGTTAAGCCCGGACGAATTACCCCTAACTTTTCTTCCTTCTCAACTGGAGCCGCCACCAGGGTTCCCCCGATGGGTGCCTACAGCTATAAAATGGGTTCTCCTAATCGGGGCTTTTTTGCTTACATGGTTCATCTACCGAACCGATTGGATCAGTACTACGGGAGCACTAGGAATTGCTAATCCTGAACCCCGCCGCATAGCTACCGTGGCCCTTGTCTTCGGCGGCGAAATTTCTGCCGTGTTGGCCCACTTACTCCACGCGATCGGCAAAACTGGACAGCTCAACACCCGAGTTTTTTGGGAAGGGCTTCGGAGTGCTGAGAAACAAACTCCAGCGATCGCCGCCAGTAACCCCGCCGCTTCCCCCGTATCCTCCAAACTTCGAGACACCCTAAAGGCGAAAAAGAAATGAAGCGGATACCAGAGGATGAGTTGAACACGTTAGAGGTTCCCCTATGGAGAATGGCGATCGCCTTCATGGGTACAATCGCCCGCTCCCCCTACTCCCCTATCATGGGTGCCCTTCTGGCGGGGTTGGGTGTGGTGTTACCTTTTCTGGCAGATATATTAGGTTGGCTCCTACTGGCGGCGGGTACATTAATCTTTACAATTGGTCTGATCGGGAAAGCCTACCGACTGACCGGAGGGCGATAGCAGATCCCCATCCAAACTGCCCAAAAAGCCAAAAATTGACATTCTCTGGAGTTAAGTGAGAATCGCTTCATAACCAATCGCTAGGATCCTGTCTCTATCGTGTTTCTCGCTATCCAGTCTACAGGACTCCAAAACCTGATGTCGGGGGTTCGAGTCCTCCAGGGCGCGTACAAAATTCAGCCATCCTGTACTAATTTGTGAGAGAAGAGAGGCGGGGTTTCACTCCGCCTCTCTTCTTTTGGTACAAACTACCCCGCAGCGGCTATACGTACGACAAATCCTTAGTCCAACCCCAAGTATAAAATTGCGCTGTGTCGCAATCGCCACACCCTTAAATTCATCGCTATGCATCTAGCGCGCATCTATTGATACCGTTCTATTAATAAGCCTGCAGCTTGGCGTGATGCTTTGATCGTTTGAATTTTGATAGCTAGTCCTTGGGCCTCGCTCCAACCTCTCATATAAGCTTCGTCCTGAGGAAGCCGAGGCTCTGCACTGAGAGCGATATCATAGTCAACGAATCCAACTGCCTCTCGTCCTTCAGGAGGCAGCACAATCAGCCACAACAACTCTTCCATCGCAGGGTATAAATTTTAACGATAGTTCAAGCATAGTTTTTACTTAGTAGATCTTGAAACTGTAGATTTTTGTAGTCTTCGAAGAATAGGCATAATGTATCAAAAAAAACAACTATACTTTTTCGTAGATTCTTCACAGCCGTTACCTATGCTGCGAGTTGGATCAACTTTGCTTTTTGCCTGCATTATCTTGGGAATGTAGATTCTTCGCGGCCTCATTCAGCCATACTTCAAGCTTCTGAGGGCCTCTGCTGCTTCTCTAACAGCCTTGCTTAAGGTTGCCAGTGTTTCAGGTGGCAGTTTCTCTGAGATTGCTTCATCCAAGCGTTTTTGGAGAGCTTTAACTATCTGTTCCTGTTCTTTTTCAAGGGACATGGAAATTTTTCAGGCTAAGAGCGCATCCATTATCTACTAAAAAGGTAAAATTACTGTGAAGGTTGTCTTTCTATGACTTCTACAGTTATCACCACAAAGCTCATCTTAAAAGGAGAGAGGCGGGGCGAAACCCTGCCTCTCTCCTTTTGAGATAAGTGCCTCCTGCTGCAGCTTATTGCAAACGGCTTGTGGATGTGCTGGCTATGTTAACTGCAGGCTGTCAAAGCATTTTTTTGAGCAGTTCAGACCTGGCGCTGCTGGTGTTAGCGATCGCCCTTTTGCGGCTCCATCCCTAATAAGGTTCCGGTAATGCTGCCTACAAGCAACACGACAGGCAGCCAGATTGGAGCATGCGCAAGAATCATCGTGAATGCTCCAATCCGAAAGGATAAAGCTGTTCTTTGAGCAATGGATCTGTCCATTCGCGGGCACCTCCACGCGTTTTTTGCTGGCAGGCTGTTTTGCTACCAGTAGCATCCACGGGTCTGTCGTTCTAGACAGCGCTCATAATATTAGACGCCGCTCCATATTGAAAAGATATTAGCCGCGCATACGTTTTTCTTCAGGCACATTGGCAGGACAGTGAGGGCGATCGCTGCAAGACTGCTTATACAACACAATGTCAGTCTTAACCAATCACTGCATTCCTTTTTTTGCCACCCGCGATATCGCTTTGGGTGGTTTTCTATGGTTGATACCACACTGCTCAACACCCCGCTTTCTGTAGCGCTGCGTGCTTAGAACCAGACAGTATATTTTTTAGAAGCTGCCCAGAGTGCAGCTTCTAAAAAATATACTGTCCTAATCAGATTCTGTAAGGTCATGGTATAAAATTTGGATCGTCTGCTCAAAAGACTATTTCTGCGCCTGAAGCGCACAACTAGCTAAAAAAAGCTGCCCTGATCAGGGTTGCCTATGACGACTATCGCTATCAAGAGTTCCCCTTCTGTTTGGGGATCGTATTGCTGGGGAAGGAACTCGTTCATGAACCTGAGTATGACACTCCGCAACGTAAGAGCCTTTTATATACAGCGCTTTTTAAGCGCTTAAAATCTGGTTGTTTTTTGAGAGCGCGGAGCACAGCTCTCACAAAAACAACTGTGGCTGATTCAAGCGCAAAGCGCTGTAACACTGCATGTTTCGAAGCAGGAAAGTTAGTTTTGGGAAGCCTCATGGAGGAAAGCGTTCCAAAACTGGTCTGACCTCGTGCGAGTAAGCTCAACTCTTAGTTTCTGTTGCGATCGCTCATCCGCAACTCCCCTGATTTATGCCATCGGTCGCGACTATTTGTTTTGGCAATTCTGCTGTGGAGTACCAGGAGATTGAGTGGGAATATAAGTTCAAGTTGATTCAAGTCTTTCCTGACTTATCCCACGCCTACAGCATTAATAACAGCAATTAGAGGTCGGGTACCCGATTGCGGTTTGGAGATTGCTCCTACGGCTCCCACCTCAACCGATTTCATGGAAACATGATTCTCTCCTGTTGACCCGCTCTGGTATCCAGAGCGGGTTTTTCCGTGTACAGGATACAGATGGCTAAAAGGGTCAAATTTTTTGTTAGTAACCTCAGTTCGGGATAAGCTGAAGTGCTCATTTTGGCGTGCGCAAAGCGCACGCCAAAATGAGCGTTTTCGAGTGCCGCGCAATGCGCGGCACTCGAAAACGCCCTTCACTCAAACTGAGGTTTAGTAGGGTGAAACCCTACTAAAAAAAATTGGGTTTTCCATACAGCTTCTAGGCTGAGATGTTCTCGTGTTACACAACAGTCGGAAGATGGATTAAATTGCAACCACAGACATAAATGTAGTGAGAAATGTAGAGCTTGCCTTAGGGTAGAATGCTCACTTTCCCCTACATGGCATGATTTTTTTGAACTACGTCCGTCAACTTTCCCTGCATCTTCCTCGACCGATGCAGGGTTTTTCCTTTGACGTCACACCCTCGATAGACTCATCGCTAGAGCTTCCCGTGGCAGAATACCAGCGACTAGCATTTAACCCGCCTTGCACTCACTGCAATGCGGTTTTTTCTATTTTAACAAACTGAATAAACAGCCCTAGATAGGTTTTGAAAGTTGAAAAGGGCGTAGTGTTGGAAGGGTCGTGCTATAGGGTGAAGCCGCGATCGCACAAAAATCCTACGGTAATAAGAGAAAAACATTTGCGGCGAATATGCCAACAGAATTATGAGTCCACCGCCAGTTGCCTATATCCTGCTAGCTGCCGTCCTTATTTTCTTTACCATTGTTGGTGGCTATGGCTTCTATGCCTTGCATCATTCATACTAGTACGCTGAGGCAGAAATCCATCACCTATGTTTTGTGTGGGGTGCGAAGCACCCCACACAAAACATAGGTTGCGAACTTAGGCCGCAGCCTACTAGAAGCTGTTTCAAAGATTATTTTTCCTGCGTACTTCGTGCCCGAAACAATAATTTTTCCAGGCAGCTTTCAAACATGCTCTGGAGATGTCTAATACTCTTCCCATCAAGCTCATGCCTTCACTCCTGGTAGGGTTAGATGTTGATGGGATAAGGGGCTGCACTTCTTCAGTCTTTGTCGATCGCCTCTATTCCAAGACCCGGCTTCGTTCCAAGTTTTTTTCTTACTCTCCAGGATAGATTCTAAAAGTCGCAGGAGGCAGAAAGTGCTAGGACTCATGAGCTCACCACCCTTGATGGAACCGTAGGTCTACTCACAAATTGCAAAATCTGAACATTGCAAACCTCCTCCCCCTGCATCTAGCCGCATTGGATGCGGGTTTTTGTCTGGGGTCATGTTGCAAGTGTTGGATGAGATGTGGTGAAAGGAGCACTTCGTACCCCTTTCACCACATCTTATCCATACGTCTGAAAACTACCTGAGTTTGAGGACCGCTCTGGAATAGAAATAAAAAGCCAGAGGCTAACCTCTGGCTTGTGTTGGTTTTTCTTTGACCATTTGAGTCCGTGAGGAGAAGTGCGATTTTCAGGAGCCGATACTGGACACTATGGCGGGCGAGAGTTTCTTGAAGGCATCCCGCCAAGAACAATGGGGGTGAAGTTTTCCCTGCGCACGATTGCAAGGTCAAGGAGACCTGGTTAGACAGTTGCAATGTATCGAGGGAGAACTCTGTAGGAAGTACTGGTGTAGGAAAGCGTATGAAACTTTAGGTTTAGGGGGAGGGGGCAGGCAAGTCAATTGAGTGTTGTCATGGGTACCGCAATGTTTAAGGGAACGATCCTGGGGAAGCAGGTGGGTAGACAACGCCACGGTAGGGCAGGTTCATCGGTTCATCCTTGGTAACAGTAACAGTGAGTGGGGCTTGTTGGTTTGGCCTGTGGTCGACTGTACTCATAATCCCAGGTTCGCTTGATAAGCCTTGTGATTTACCTACCCAGGATTAAGTGAATCTCATCACATAATGTTGTGATCGCTATCACCGTTTCCGATCGCTTCTAAAGCAATGAGAACAAGTGCGCCGCATCTATTCTCCCTTTTTGTTCTAACTCGATTGGCTGTGAATCTACCACTGCAAGGTAACCAGGGATAGACGTCGATGTAGATGGTCTCTTTTAGGCTAGAGAAACTGAATAGCAGCCGTGATCCACGGCTTTTAACAATGGACTTCAAGTACCGATGGAAAAATGGTGCGCCTCCCAGTCGTGACCAAGCTGCCCAGGATGGCAATCTACTGGATGAAAGCCAGTTTGCAACTTCGGAAGATCATCGAATGGCTGAAGATATGGCAAGAAAGCATCTTAACGTTCCTGTTCAAACAGCCGATGCTGATATCCCACCTCTGCCACACGCTGCTCCGCCAGAAGAAGAGATTGGCTAACTTCGTAAACACCTATTAGCACCAAAGCCTAAAGCTCAATTTGCTATCGCTACAGAGCGGAAAGAAAGAGTTCTAATTTCCAGGTTTGGGTAGGTCTACTAAACGAGTATGTTCAGTTTTGCAAGTTCCCAAAGGGGGGTTTGAGCTTTTTGTGAAAACATAAGCCGAACTCTACTTTTAGGAAGATGTTTTGGTTGGGCGATCGCTGCGACACTACAGACATCGTCAGCTTAAGAGCGTACTAATGCCGCAGTTCGTCCTGCGGTTTTTTATTGGCGTCACATCAAGTGCTGCAATGTTGGCGATCGCGCTACATTACAACCTAAATATAACTGCTTCACATCCATTATGAAATCCTTTCCCTCCCCCTCTACAGCGGGGAGAGCATTTAGGCATTAAAGTATAAATGCCCGTCCTCAAACAAGGACGAGCATTTTGAGAAAATATATAGCCAGGATCTTTATGGGCGACCCTGTGATAGTCATAAGCAGCCTCTACATTTCTAGTATTGCTTATTGATGCTGTGCCCGCTTCAGCCACAAGGGATATCCTCTAAGTGCCAAAAGAGATAAGCAAGCTGTGCTTTAGGAAATAGCGTGGCACAATGCGTTTTAATATCCCATATTTCAGTGATTCACTTGGATGTTACTTCAAGTCAATGTTGATTTTTAGAACTACCTTTCCATCTTGAAACCAAATCAGAGCATGGGAACCACTACCATTTTGCCACTGAAATATTCGCAGATTGGAGATACCTGGAGCCGACGGATCTCGCTTCTCTAACTCGCCTCCAGGCTCCCCAACAATCGTATCCACCTGATTTACTGTCATCCCTGATTGAATACGGTTGTACTCATTTAGAGTAATGATTGGGTGTTTACCCGGAAACAAAAGAAAACTTGTAGTGGCAATAAGAGGCAGGAGCAGAAGCTTGATAAGACCAATATCCCAAAACCGAACGTTGATAGGGGCTATTTGAGAAGATGGTTTATCGTCGCTCTCCATAATGCGAACCCTTACCTATTTGTTCAGGAGCACTTTGAGCCGAATGATTGAACTGTGCACAAAAGGTACTGTTCAATCCTCCATCTTTTGGTCTGCTGTCTAGGGGCTTAAGCTTGTTTTGAAAATTGAACGGTTAGGAGAAGGTTATTCCATTTGGTTTCACGTTATAACCTCTAGCTCCTTGAGCAAATTTTTACTAGGGGGAAAGATGAACAGCTCTTGCCCCAAGGATTTTGCTTTCTGGTGCAACTCAATAGCAGCACTCAAAGGGTAAAACATGATTGGGATCCATCTGCCACTGTAGAAACAGACAACTACTAAATGAGTTGTGTATTTTTCAGATGGGAGAGGGTTATGCCATAAAGAAACCACAGTTTAAGTTTTATTTGTTTTTAGAAGGACAAAGATAAAAATCCCTACCTCACAATATCTGTTTTTTTGTAATAGCTTTTACACCATTTGGCATAAAAGCAACTGCTCTTCAAATTAGCGCATAGCTCATTTTCTTGTTCATCCACACAAGATCCTCACAGCTTGCGACCTAGAATTACTGCATTGCAATTCCAGGTAACCTATGAGCCGCGATCGCCTTCCCGCTACTGAGTATGTATGGAGCATCATTCCGGGTATACTTCAAAACCCGTTGAAGTTAAAGCAACCCACCCCTCACTCTAATCCGTTAGATCGCTCTAAATTTACAGCATCCGTTCCACTGTCCTAGAGCATGTTTTAAAGCTGGCTATAAAAGTTGTTTTTATGTGCTTCACACACACAAAAGAACAACTAAAACAGGATCTATCTGTAAAGCCACAATTTCAATTTCTACAGCTACATCTCTAGTGAATGTTTGAAATGGTAGTTTTTCGTGTTTACTACACGTGAAAATTTACATCTCAACCAGTGCCTTATCGATGCTGTTGCTCCTTCAACGCAGCCCGTCTTGTGGTCCCATGAAAATGCAAACTCATGAATCGTTTTCAACACACTCAGCGTATTGCCTTAGTGCGATAGTTTAATCGGCATTACGAGGCTTCCACTGCGATCGCCCGCTATGTTGCCCACCAGCCGACGCATGACCCTCACCTACAAAAACTCATTGGTTCCTGGCAATCTATCCAGCAGGAACGGATGCAGAGAAATTAAATCAATTTGAATGGGTACAACCCACTCGTTTCAGGGCTTACAGAAATCTGTTCTATCGAGTGCGTTCCTGTTAAACGGGTGTGTTTTACCACTCTTACCAAACAATAATGGTAAATCTGAATGTGTCGAAAGCGACCTCAAAAATATACCTCTTAAGACGTAACATAGAGGTTTTTCACTAGATTAAGATTCATGCATAGATATCATTCAGGTTTTTCGCTTTGTGATGGTGTTTCAAGCTTTGTCCCTTCTTTACTGTCTAGGAGTTGGACTGTGGAAGATCTGATGTGGTTGATTGTTTTGCCTCCCGCAGCTCGAGAAGCTGTTGGATATGTCGACTTTGATTTAATTTTGAGTGATACCCCCCGTCTTCCAAATGATGATGCTTACATGAGGGGATGGAATGAAGCGAAGGAGATTTCAATCACGACTCAATTTCGCAAACGCCAAATTTCTTGTGATCAGGAAGTAAGCATTGATGGCGGTAATTGAGGCGATCGCCCTTCTAACAGAATTACGGTTGTATCTGCCATTTTTCTCTGGGCACATTGGCAAGACAGACAGGGTGATCACTGCAAAACTGTGGGTAACACAATGTTAGTCGTAGCCAAGCTACTGCATTCCTGCCGCCTTTGCTGTTGCCTGGGCGGCTTTCCGTTGCTTCTTCACCTGTTTAAAGCACTTTGTGCTTGAATCAGCCACGCTTGTACCTTTCTCAGAACGGATTGAGACAATTGTTTTTGGAACTAAAAGCAAAAAGTAACGTCCCGAGATTCAGCGGCTTAATCGAACATCCAGTAGTGTTCTAGATAGGCGAAGGGAGTGTGGCAGAAGAGGCACGAAGTGACTATGTTCGAAACATGACCGGATATCCGTAGTACGGATGTAGAGGTTCGTTACAGTGCGATCGCCTCTCTCCGCAAGCTCACCGAGGGACTGAGGCAGTACTAAATAACTACCGTGTTCCTGCTGTTGGGGTAAACAAGACCTCGATGCGAGGATGTGAACAACCTTCACGGGAAGGCCAAGCACACCTGTTAAGACCATGATTTTTAGCGATGAGGAGGGAAAAGGTGATGTCAAATCTTGTTTTATCTGATTTACATAAGGCCTTATTATCCCGTTGCGACCTATGCAAAACTGAATCCACCCTCATGATTGATGCCCCGACTCAAGAAGTTGCAGATGGCTTGCTCGCCCTGCGCAACGAATGGATGGCATCGGGTTCCCAGTGTCGGGTTTTCTATCTTTACGTAAAAGGGAATTTAATGAGCGAGTTCAGCTTTATGAATAGGGGTATGAAGCCTTCTCCTATGGCCGCTGGCGTATAAATATTTGCTAACAAGAAACTCAAATCTTGTACCAAAACCTTCCTGATGGAAGGAAATTAGAATGGGCGGAAAGCTATGCTTTCCGCCCATTCTATACGTCCATTTGATATGAAATAGCGTTCCTATATTAGAACGTACGCGGTGCTCTGCATCGCGCACGTTCCGTGTTTAGGCTTGAGGGCTCAAGCCGAGTTTATGATTAGTAGTTCGTGCGATTAGGGTCGCGAGAAGTGGTTACAGTGGGCTCACGATAAACAGAGGTATCGTTGTCATGCTTCTTCTTACCAGCTAAACCAGCCAAACCGGCCAAACCCAGTAGACCCAGCCAATCCCAGGCTCCATCATTATCGTCGGTATCGGTATCTACAGTAGTTGTGGTATCTGCATCGGGAGCAGCTGCTTTCGCATTCAGGGCAGGAAGGGTTACTGCGCCAGCAGTAACGCTCAGGGCAATTACACCTACACTCAAAAACTTACGCAAATTCGTGGATTTCATAGTCGGCTCCTTCTATTTGAATCGCTACTTGAATCGCTACTATCAAACTGGATCAGCCATGGCTGCATCAGCCAAAGCTAAACGGGCGATCGATGTCTTATAGGTTTGTTATATTCCGAATGCACCGCTTCTTTAATCCTGCTAAGGTTCATATCCTTCTGCTCACTAAGGCAGAGCTACGCTAAGTTCTAGGTACTTACTTCAGGAACATAGGGACATAAAACCCAGTTGAGCCGTGATGTTTCTCCTATTTCCAGAATTCTGATACTGCCTCAAAGCAACAGCAGAATCAGGATTCTAAGTTTTGAGTCGTGTTCTGGATATAGTTCATTAGTTCGGACAGTTTTTCTGAAACCTTTGATTTTACGTGCGCTTCGCGCACGCAAAATCAAAGGTTTCAGAAAAACTGTCCAGAGTATTGATGGTTGTTGTGAGAGAACTAGAGCAGGGTTTGTATAGCGGCCAAAATTGCGTCTTCAGTTGCTGGTACGTCGTTATTAATCTCTAGGTCCCAGTCGTATACAACATTTGCAGCAATGCGGTTGTACTGTTCAACCTTGTCATCTGAAACTGGGATGTGATCCGCGCTATCACGATTTTTAACTCGTGTGAGACAGGTTTCAAGATCTGCATAAATCCGAATCATTTTGAGTGTATATTTCTTTGCCAGGACAGTGCGGAACCTTTCAAATTCTTCACCTGCTCCCAGGCTCTCAATCATCACTTGAGGATAATTCTTGAATGTCTCATCAATGATTTGTGCAACCTTCTGCCATCCATTCTCACCGGGTTGTAAACTTAGCCAGATAGGTTCAACCCGAATAAATTGAATTGTCGTACATCGACCAATGAGCGTTCCAATGTATGTTTTTCCTGCGCCTTTCGGGCCGATTAGCATATATAGAATTTGGCTCATAAGTTCTGCCTCCGATACCAGTGTTTACCTGGCCTGGAAAATTTCTGTAATAGCACGCTCAGTTTAAACCAGTCGTTATGTCCCACCTCAGAAGTCGCAGTTCCACAAGAACTGCGACTTCTTGTCACCCACTAGAGTTAGGCAAACGATTAACGTGAAGCCGTTAATGAGATATCGGCGTAGCGCCAAGCCTGCTCAAATTGAGCTTGCGCTTCTCGGGCCTCTTGGGTTCTGCCCTGAGCCTGTAAGCTTTGCGTCAAACCATACAGCGACCAACCATTGTCGGGATACTTCACTAAATCCTCCCGATAGACTTGTTCCGCTTCCATAGGGCGATTCGCTTGGAGTAGCACTGAGCCTAGAATTTGCCGCACAGGAGCATACCAGGGAGAAGGTTCATCGTACTTGAGGTTATCTTCCAACTCAATGCCCTGTTGGAGATGGGCGATCGCCCCCTCATAATCCCCCTGCTTAGCAGCCAGTTCTCCTGCTAATACAGCAGAACCAATCTGCAGAAGATGAGCGGTGGTGTTGATGTCCCAAATGGTGATGCCGTCCAGAGTGGGGTTAGTGGCGATCGCCTGCACAGTTTCCAATTCTTGAGCCGCTTCTTGAAGCTGACCTTTTGCGGTCAAAGCCATACCTCGAGCAAAATGCCAGACACCAGTAACGTAAGCCAGATCAGTGGCGGGAGCAGGGGTGGCAAGAATTTCATCCCACATTTCAAACCGGACATAGGTGTAGAGCGGAATTGCTGAATAGTGCTGCAAGGTACCAAATCCCGGCTGCCGCAGCAAATCTTGATTGACCAGAGCCGCTGTATCTTGAGCCGCTTGCAAAGCTACATCCCGCTGGCCTGACATGACAGCCGCATACCAGAGGAAGTGGTGGTTGTGGGGCACATAGGTAAAGGGATAAGCACTATCGGGATTGTGTTGTTGCACGTATGCGGCATCCGCAGCTGCAGCCAATTGATTAGCAACTACCGCGTCGTTATAGCGCCCAACACGGATGTAAATGTGCCCAGGCATGTGAATCAAGTGCCCCGTGTTGATGTTCAGATCTCGCAGGCGATCGGCCGCATCAGCAGCAAGGTCAGGACGTTTGGACTCCACTGCATGAATGTAGAGGTGGAGGGCTCCTGCATGGTCAGGATACCGCTGTAGAAGAGACTCCAGGGTAGCGATGATTTCAGCGCCTTCAGGCTTAGGCTCCCCATCTTCCTGCCAGTAATCCCAGGGCATTGTGTCCATGAGGGCTTCAGCAAATAGGGTTACGGCCTCGGGGTCATGGGGATAGCGCTGGGCTACTTGCCGCATGGCGTTGGCGTAGGCCAGGTTCAGGGCTGTGCGATCGCCCACCGGTTCAGGAGTATAGCGTTGAGCCAGGGCTTCAATGTAAGCATTCTCCTGCTCACTGGCGTAGGGGCTTCGCTCACGAGCCGCCTGGAGTGCTTCCCAGGCCGTTGGCACAGCACCGTCCTCCATGGCCGCGTTGATATTCGGTCCCAGAACATAAGCCATACCCCAATAGCACATCGCGCAGGTTGGATCGAGCTCAGCCGCCTGCTGAAAGGAGCGGAACGCTTCAGCGTGGTTAAAGCCATAGGCCAGCATCAGCCCCTGATCAAAATAGCGCTGGGTTAGAGGGTTGCGAGCCGAAATGGGATGGCTGTAGTTGCCGAGGTTATCGAATAGAGGGACTGTGGGCGTGGTGGATTGGGAAGCATCGGCTGCCGTTAAGGCTGCCTCAGTTGAGGTGGATGGTGTATGAGCCAGGGTTGTTCCTGACCATGCTGTGGTCGTGAATAGGGTTGCTGCGAGTAACAGGGGATAGAGCTTGGATGAATAGATCATGGGGGTTGTCCTCTAACGCATTAAGAAATGATGGGATTGGGGGGCAGAGGAAGCGATCGAAACGGGATGGCTTCCTCTGCGGGCAATGTCATGAATGTAGATAAGATGGCGCTTCTAAAGCGTTCCGTAATCGTTCTTGAATTGGCAAAGGAAAGGGGGCGATCGCCTGATAGTTGGCGTAACTAAACCACGACGGGAACGTTGACACCCGCCACCAAAAGCGTCGACATGGTCTTGAAGTCAGGGGTGTTCAGCTGAGAAACGCTGACGCCTTGTAGCAGGGCAAGCTGTTGACCATTGGCTTGAATCACTGTGCTGTTGCCTTGCTGAACAAATTGCAAGGCACCAAGGGAGAGGTTCCCTCTAAGCCCAATAAAGTCCTGCCCGTTGCGAAAATCCGTGATGATGTCAAAGCCATTACCCAGAACAAAGGTGTCACTGCCAATACCACCTGTCAGGCGATCGCGTCCCGCACCACCATCGAGCAAATCAGCCCCCGCATTACCCAATAGGCGATCGTTACCGACGCCACCAATCAGAATGTCATCTCCGGTTCCGCCCAGGAGCACGTCTCCACCCGCGCCACCGTCGATAATGTCATCCCCTGCACCACCGTTGGCGCGATCGCGGCCACCTTGTGCTATCAAAATTCCATTTTTGGCACCACCCTGCATTGGGTCGTTGCCGTTGCTGCCACGCACGACAGGAATGTCATTGGCCCGCAGAATAGCAGATTGATTACCCCGAATTTGGGGAGCGGCGGCAAACGTGTCATAGCTGACGCGGATGCCATTGTGGGTACCTTCTCCGTCATCACGAATGGTTTGACGAATGACCGCATTTTCTTTGCCAAAGAACCCGAAGCCCGTCTCTCCACGCACATCACGGGTGAGAGTATCGTAAGTGAATTCCAGGGCTGTGGTGCCGGTTTTACGGCTCAAGTCGAGGGGCGATCGCTCTTCATTGGGTAACACTTTGAACGCTGTTAATTTCACATCTACATTGCGCTGATCTGGGTCGACAGCAGCACTCAGGAAGATACCCTGATTGGGAGTGGGGCTAAAGGGGCGCGTTTCTTGAACTTGCCCATCGATCTCAGCCTGCACAATGATGGTGCCAGAGCTATTGAGGGGAATAATGCGCTCAATTTCAATGGTCAATCGGGCACTATTAATCACAGAGGCTTTGGGAATCAGCGTGTAGTCGATCGCCGAGGTATCAACCCGTTTAACAACTTCCAGGAAATAGGTACCTGGTTCCAGACGATCAAACTGGATGTCATCCGCCCCAGGCTCAAATGAGGAGCTGAGCAAATCATCAATACTGGCTCCTGCATTGATAGCTGAATTCGTCCGGCCATCATTATTGAAATCACGGATTAGACGAAATGATATGTTCTGTTCATTGTTAGATAGCATTCGGGCATCAAACCGCATTGGGCGATCGACTGTGAACGAGAATACATCGATTCCATCATTTGGGTTGATGTTGTTCGTACCGTTAACTCTGCCGACAATACCAACATTGCCATTAGGGTTATTACCAAGTAATGCTTCTGCGGTTCTCAAAGAACCATTGCGAGTTGATAGAACATTGTTTTGTTCCCGTTCACGAACTGTGGTTTGGGGATTCAGCAGTGCATCAAGAATTGCATTGGCCATGATTCAATTTCTCCTGGAGTTGTGAATAGTAAAGTGATAAGCCCGTGGAAAAGGCACGAGAAAACTATTGTTAAAGCAGCCTCTGCGGTCAGATACATCCGAAAGGCACGCTTGTACAAAGACTGTGCGCAGGGCACGATGCCGTAAGTGGGAAGACATGGGAAGGAAAGCCCTTACAGGACGAATGAGCGGGGGCTCAGCATCAAAAGGTGCAAATAGATGGGGGCTGTAGGGGGCACGTGCGATCGCGTAGCGGATTCGATGCCAGGTTTAGTTGAACCAGATTGCGTAATGCGGCGAGGGCGCTGGCATCACGAATTTGATTCGCTTCAAGATTGAGCCCTTTTAGATTGATTAAGGTCGTTAGGGGACGCACATCTACAATGCGATTGCGATTGAGACCCAGATCAATCAGGTGCGTTAGAGAAGATAATCCTTTCACATCCTGAATCTGGTTATCGTCTAAGCGCAGATAGGCCAGATTTGTCAGTGCGGATAGAAACAGGATATGACGCAGGTGTAGCTGTGACAGATCGAGGTACGTCAAACCGGTAAGAGTTGCCAGGGGCCGAAGATCGCGCAGGGGGTTATCGGCTAAGTCGAGACGGGTCAGGTGGGGCAACGCTGTGAGGGGAGCGATCGCACTCACACGAGCGCTATACAGGCTGAGGGTTTCTAACTGGGTTAAGGAGGCCAGGGGACGCAGGTCAGCGATGGGTTGTTCACTCAAAGCTAAAAGCTTTAGATGAGATAGCCCTGCCAGAGGGCGAATGTCACAAATGCGGTTGTAGCTGAGAAAGAGCGTTTCGAGCTGGGTTAAGGCTGCCAGTGGACGCAAATTTTCAATCAGATTGCCGTTTAAATTAAGAACAACCAGGTTGGGCAAGGTGGAGAGTGGCTGGATATCCTCTACGTCACGATTGCTGAGATCCAGTTCTGTTAGATGGACCAGAATATCGTTAGCTTGAGTGCAATTTGAAGTTCTAGCCCCAATATCTAATAGCAACTCAACAGTATGTCTTGCTGGCGGGGAGAGGATGTCTTTGCGAAGGCACCATTGTTCAAAAGTCGTAGGGCGTATTCCTGCCTCTGGAACAGCCCGCGAGCGATCGGCATTGGCAAGCATGATTATGAGCGTCAGAGTAATAGCCAGAAGCCCCAGAAATCGATGGAACTTCATGATAAGTTGGTCTGAATTACTGGGTTGATACCGTTTCTTGTGCTTCCTGTAAGCTTTGAATAATGTGCTCTACTTCAGCTTCATGCTCGACAAAGGTCTGTTCGGGACCCGCTACAAAAATGCCATGGTAATAGCCAGGCGTTTCCACGGATAACGAATAGGTTGCTAAGCGTTGCCCCGAGACTGTACCGACAGTGCGGTAAAGAACAGCCGGATGACCATTCACGGTAATTTGCTTACCATTCTCAAGAATTTCGGGTTCCGAGAAGGGGGCTGTGCCTGCGGTCAGGGCTGCTTGTGCATGGGCTTCAGGGGTAATGGCGGGGAAATCGGCTTTGGCGATCGATCGCACGCCCAGTTGCAAAAGCTCCGAACGTTTGCCGACCAGCAGCGACCACTGTTCCTTGTCTGCCTCTGTCCAAATATCTTGCCAGCCATCAGGTACGGTGAGTTTCACAACTCCATCCTTACTGGTCTGGATTGTGGTTCTGGCTTCGGCTGTCGCACTTGAACCCAAGCCTCCATCAGTAGAGGACAGACTTCCGGAGCAACCCGCTAACAGAAGGGTAAGAACAAGAAAATGGGTAGCAACATAGTGCAGTTTCATGATGAATCTCCTGGGAAAATGGAAAAGTTTGTCGGGGATGGGATGGCAAAACATCATCCGTGAAGAATCACCATCGTTTTGTCACAACAAGAGCGGCTAAATTGCTGAAGCTTAGGAACCCGGTTTTTCAGAAACACTGGGTTTCTGGACTTGTGCTTCAACAAATGAAGTTGGGCAATGAAGCTGGGCATATTACAAAAGCCTGCTTTTGGATTGGGAACCAGTCAAGAAATCGGAACCGATGACAGTAGGCGTTGATGCAGATGAAGCCTGAGCTTGATCCTGTACCCGAGCAGAAAATTTTTGAGTTGAGAAGAGAGACAAGGAATCTCTGTCAGCACGCTGTAATCGTGCTGCAAGCGAACATAACGTACACATGAGTTTATGCCTGGGATTAAGCTTGAGTTGGAGCTTCCATCAGTAAAATATCGCCTGTGTAATGAATGAGTGGATGGGGAACAACCTGAGCCGATCCATCACGATAAATCCATGACGGAGATATAAGTTAAGTGCCCTTGTATTTTGCCAAAACACAATCAACTCAGTTTTGAGAAATCACTTTCTACAACTTGTTAATGAGCGATCGCATAATCATCGCCAAGCGCTGCTGGACGAAATACCACTTTCATTACAACGGTCATCTTTTTACCTTCGTTTAGGATTTCCGAATGATGTAGTAATCGTTCTGAAAGTCATGAGCAAGCTGTTTAATTTCAACGTGCTTAAAACCAGCATCTGCCAACATTTGCAGGGCTTTTTCTGTACCCCACATCGTCCCTAAGCCCATACCTCCATAGGCTAGAGAAACCGTCATACAATGCATACAAGAAATGGTATAAAGCAGGGGAGCGATCGGATGTTCCAGATTCCCGGCAACATCTGTAGATGCGTGAATATCCTGCATCAGGTAAACGCCATCGGGACGCAGGGCTTTGCAGATGTTTTGCAGTACCACATCAGGTTTTGCCTGGTCATGAATAGCATCGAACGTCGTGATCCAATCGTAGCGATCGCACTCCTCCAGGGCTGCTGCATCTTTGACTTGAAACTGAATATTGTTCAGCTTCCGCATTCGTGCTTCGGCATTGGCCGTGGCGATCGCTTCCCCTGAAAAGTCGTAACCCGTGAAGCGGCTATTGGGAAATACTTCCGCAAGTTTGTTTAATGCCCGTCCGCAACCGCAACCCAGATCGAGCACATCAATGCCCCGATGCAACGCTTCAGTAAGGCCGGGAATCAGCGGTAATACATGATCAAAGAGAGCAGATACGACGCTTTGTCCACTGTCCTCTGCCATGACTGCATGGAAGCGCTTGTACTCCGAGTAGGGAACACCACCACCTTTGTAGAAACAGTCAATAATTTGTTCTTCTACGCCTCCTAACAGGGGGATGTACTGGGCAAAAACCGCCACATTGTCAGAGGCGACTGCACGGGTCAGGAAAGCGGCATGTTCGGCGGGTAGGCTGTAGGTTTTAGCGATCGCATCATATTCCACCATCCGACCGGTCACCATGGCACCAAGCCACTCCCGCACGTAGCGTTCGTTCAGCCCGGCAGCATCAGCGATTTGCTGGCTGGTCGAGGGTGGCAGCTCTGCCATCGTGTCGAATAGCTCGGTGCGGTGTCCGATGGAGACCATCAGGGCAAGCGCACCACTGTTGAGAATGCTCAGCATTTGTTCAGCAAATGCCTCAGCTTTACTAGAGTCGAATTCAGTTGGGTTAATCATTTGAGCTGTCATGGCTTCTCCTAAGTCGTAGATCCTGGTTGGTTTTCTGGTATCTGTCCTTAAGTTAGCGATCGCCCCGTTCCTAAACCGTTCCCGAACCGTTCCTGAACATTCCAGAGTTTTGCAGGTAAGGTATGGACTGAGCCAAGAACTAAAATCCTGAGAAGGGGAGTACAGGCGAATCTCACCTCCCCCTCCACAAGATTTTGTTTGACATCAGGCATTCCAACCTGTTTAGTTGAGTCGGGTGACTAATGTGTTTCTTCGAGGATTAAGGAGATTTCCAGTAATGAAATACCCCCAGAATGTTGGTGCTTTGCCCGCGAAGCGGGCAAAGCACCAACATTCTGGGTAAATTCTTATGCAGAAACCTCCTAACTTAAAGGCGATCGGTACCAACTCAGCAGGGCAACAGTAACGAGCAGACTTCCTGTTAGCAAAAGTGCGGTCTCGATTGACAGCAATTCAGTGAGCATTCCCATAAGCAGCAATCCAACTGGCCCAGCGGCGAAGTGGATCGCACTCATAGCTGTGAAGACTTGTCCTGCGATCGCCGCTGGCGTTTCTATTTGTAAAACCGTTTGCTCCAAAGGATTACCTACCCCCAGCAACAATCCTGCTAATGCCGTGAGAAGAACTACCTGATAGGGGTGGGTTGCAAAAGCACACAGAAGAATAGAACTGCCCGTCAGTAGCCAACCACCATAATAGATAACGGAATAGGAGCATCGCCGAGAAAGCCAGGAGAACGCCATAGCACTTAGGGTTGCGGTTAATCCAAAAACGGATAGAGCAATACCTAATAAGGGAATATTGTTGAGTTTTTGAGTGGCCAAAACGGGTAGCAATAGACTCAGAAAAGGTAAAAGCGCAGCATTTGTGACGATGCCTACAATGGCAAGAGACTTAAGTTGAGGATGCCCGAAAATAAATGCAATACCGGGCCAGGGAGATACTTCCGGGTGTTTTTGAGATGTCGTGCGGATGTGGGGGACTGCGATCGCAAATATAGCTGCACACCCGAGAAAGGTAACAGCATTCACAAGGAATGCAGGAACAATTCCTGTCAGGCTGATAACACCAACGCCAAGGATAGGCCCGATGAAATCTGCTGCATTTTCTAGGGTGCCACGCCAAGCATTAACCCGTTCGAGAGAGCGTTCAGATATCGCTGCTACGTTGACCACTAATGTTTGTCGTGCTGCCACTCCCGTCGGATCAAACAGCGCTCCCAACAGGACTAGCAGAAAAATTAAGGCGGGAGAAACGCGATCAAACGTCGTAAATACGAATGGCAATGCCAGCGTTGAAACGAAACTGAGCAAATCGGCTACAACACTCATTCGCCATGCTCCCAAGCGGTCAATGAATCGTCCTCCTACCACGGCCGCCAGGATGATTGGAATAATACTGGCAGTGCTGGCAATACCCGTCACCCAAGGGGAATGGGTGAATTGCAGCACCAGAATAGGAATGGCTACCGCTGCAATTTGATTCCCCAACAGGGACAGGAATTCTGCCACCATCAAACCCACTATGGGCATTGATTGAATTGTGAGTTTCATGGCTGCCCTGAAAGGGTTCTCAAGTGCCCTAATTGCGTCGAGCCTATATTAACCTGGCAATTCAAGAAGGCACAGCATTTTGTTTTTTATATGAGATTTGTATACGATCGCATTACAACAACTAAGCATGTGTTATGACATTTTAAAGAAGCTTTTTCTTATAGCTAGGATGTGTTTTAGAACTGATTAAAATAGTTGTTCTTTCAGGCTCGAAACGTACAAAAAAGCTTTAGAACAGACCCCAGCGAAAATTACCTGTTGAGCCCCTTCTTGCTGCTTCATAACTGAAAAATACAAACGACTCGTACTTGCATCATGATGTTCAAGATACAAAGGACTATTTTCTTAGCATTACTATTATTTCTTCCCGGATGCTCTGTCGTACACTACATGAATGAGGTGTCTATTGTCAGAACGGGTATTGCATCGGGTATTCCAGCTGCAACCATACCCTGTGTTGAAGTTCCAAGTTCTAACCAATTGGAAATGACTATTCGCTTAGAGATTGCCTCGGAAGTAGCGAATGCTCTCGCAGCAGGCGACTTTAAGACTTTAGAGGATTATTACAGCTTATACAGACAAAGGACAAGCCGAACCCCAGGGGGGCGATGGAAACTACAGATGTTTTATGCAGGTACGGACTTTGATCACCCTGACAACAAAAAAGATATCGCAGCGTTTGAAGCACAGTTATTGCAGTGGATGCAGGCATATCCTCAGTCGCCTGCTTCCCATATTGCTTATAGTCGGTTTCTACTAGATCGCGCCTGGCAGTTTAGAGGGGGCGGATATGCTCGTGAAGTTCCTCGTGAAGCGTGGGCTCCTTTTTATAAAAATGTTGAATTGGCGAGAGTTCATCTACAGCAAACTAGAGAGTTTGCAAGTGCCGATCCCCAATGGTATGTCAGTATGTTCAAAGTCGCTCAAGCCGAGTCTTGGAGCCGACTAGAAGTCAAAAAGCTATTACGAGAGGCATTATCTAAAGAGCCTTATTATCAGGAAACCTATCAAGCAGTATTTGATAATCTATCCCCTAAGTGGGGTGGCAGCTATCAGGAAGCTGAAACTTTCGCAGATGATGCTGTGACTATAACCAGTCAATGCGAAGGACAAGGAATGTATACGCGCATTTACTGGAGAGCGATTGATTCCAACACTGATTTTATAGACAATCCATTCGGAAGTTCGCGTGTGAGTTGGGAAAAGATGAAGCTGGGTTTTGAGGATATTATTGCCCGCTATCCTAGCGCATGGAATATCAATAATTTTGCTAGATTTGCATGTTTAGCCGGAGATCAGGAAACAACGAGACGATTGATCAATCAAATAGGCGATAAACCCATCTTAGAAGCATGGACGCAGAAAACTACGTTTGCAGATTGTCAAGCATGGGCATCTCAGTCTTCGCAGATTGCTAAGCATATAAGCCCTTTCGATCTGGCGAGGTACGAGAGATAGATGTGGGACAGGGTTCCATATCTGTCTCTCGTACCTCACCAAATTAAATACTGCAAGCCATAGATCATGCTTAACCTACGTTCCAAGCCATGCATCGCACCCAATAGGCACCGCTTTCAATAGCTTCCGTTCTGACTCACCAGGCGATGGCAATAAACAGTATGAGTAGAGCACAAAGGCTCGTTTGCGCTCTACTGGCTAAACCGTGACAGTATCGGGCCTATTTTCTAGAACAGGAAATAACGCTGGGCCATGGGTAGGACGCTAGCAGGCTCACAGGTAAGCAGTTCCCCATCGGCACGAACCTCGTAAGTTTCGGGATCTACTTCGATGTGGGGAGTTGCATCGTTCAGCTTCATGTCCTTCTTTGTAAGCTGCCGGATGTTAGAAACTGGAAGCGCTTGCCGTTTGAGCTTGAGCTGTTGGGGCACATCGTTTTCCATGGCCGCTTTGGAGAGGAAGGTGAACGAGGTGTGATGAATAGCACTGCCATAGCTAGCAAACATAGGCCGCATGTGTACGGGCTGCGGAGTTGGAATACTCGCGTTTGCATCTCCCATCTGCGCCCAGGCAATCAAACCGCCCTTCAACACCAGTTCCGGTTTGACCCCAAAGAAGGCCGGCCGCCAGAGGCAGAGATCTGCAAATTTGCCCACTTCTACAGAGCCAACATACTGAGAGATACCGTGAGTAATAGCGGGGTTGATGGTGTACTTGGCGACGTAACGTTTGGCACGGGTGTTATCGTTGCGATCGCTATCCCCTGCCAGCGCTCCCCGCTGCACCTTCATCTTGTGCCCCGTCTGCCAGGTACGAATAATCACTTCCCCAATTCGTCCCATGGCCTGAGAGTCCGAAGAGATAATACTAAAGGCTCCCAGGTCATGCAGGATATCCTCAGCGGCGATTGTCTCCCTCCGAATCCGCGACTCTGCGAAGGCCACATCTTCCGGGATGCTGCGATCGAGGTGGTGGCAGACCATCAGCATATCCAGGTGTTCTTCCAGGGTGTTGATAGTGTAGGGGCGAGTGGGGTTGGTAGAGGAAGGCAAGACGTTTAGTTCACCGCAGACTTTGATAATGTCCGGAGCGTGACCACCACCTGCCCCTTCCGTATGGTAAGTGTGGATACAACGGCCTTTGAATGCAGCGATGGTATCCTCCACAAACCCTGCTTCGTTCAGGGTATCAGTGTGAATTGCAACCTGCACATCGTATTGATCCGCAACGGTGAGACAGGTATCGATCGCTGCTGGAGTTGTCCCCCAGTCTTCGTGGAGCTTGAGGCCGATCGCCCCCGCTTCCACCTGCTCGTTCAGTCCTTTCTCCTGGCTGCTGTTGCCCTTACCCAAAAAGCCAATGTTCATCGGGAAGGCTTCCGCCGCTTCCAGCATGCGATAAATGTTCCAGGCTCCGGGGGTACAGGTCGTTGCGTTGGTACCTGCCGCTGGCCCGGTGCCGCCGCCGATCATGGTGGTAATACCGGAGGCGATCGCCACCTCAATCTGCTGCGGGCAAATGAAGTGAATGTGGGTATCCAGGCCACCCGCCGTGAGGATCATGCCTTCCCCGGCGATCGCCTCGGTACTCGGCCCAATAATAATATTTACGTTGTCTTGAATCTGGGGATTTCCGGCTTTACCGATCGCTGCAATCTTACCGTCCTTAATCCCCACATCCGCTTTAACGATGCCCCACCAATCCAGAATCAGCGCATTGGTAATGACCAGATCCACCGCACCATCTTCACGGGAAATGGGTGACTGCCCCATGCCATCACGGATCACCTTGCCGCCGCCAAACTTTACCTCATCCCCGTAGGTGGTGTAGTCCTGCTCTACCTCAATGATTAGAGCCGTGTCAGCCAGGCGGATGCGATCGCCCACCGTAGGGCCAAAGGTGTCGGCATAGGCGCGTCGATCCATGCGATAGCTCATCGTCAATCTCCCTTCCGTCAAGTCTTAAGCGGGTTGTTTGGCAACCAACCGCAAATTGTCGCAGGCAACGGCCCCATCAACGGTGCGATAGATAACCAACGCAAAGCGTATCACAGGGCTTTCGCAAAGCTTCCAGACTTTCGGGAAATTTAGCGATTGGGCTGGGATTCGGTTTGTAGCTTCCCTAAAATGGAATCAATACCTGCTGATGCCCCAAAAGCAGGGATGCATGAGGAACCTATGGCTCAGGTGTTTGCTGTTACGGATGCGGTCAAAAGTCTTGCGGAGGCTGAAGCCAAGCTCAACTTGAGTCGTGCGGAAGAATCGTTTTTCGAGGAGTGGTGTTCAGCCTTACCGCCTATCAGCGCAACTGAGCAGACTGCCTTAGACACCATACGCCGCCGATTGCTATATCACAGAGCCGATGGAGAACTGTTGGAGGGGGCTGTAACTCTACTGGTTGCATCACCGCTTTTGGAGCTAGCAGGTTTTTATGACCCGCCATTCAAGATGAAGGCGGAAGCTGCGATTGAAATTGCCCTCAGCGATGGAGAAGAAATTCTACGGGGACGGATTGACATTTTGATTTTGCAGCAGCAACTTTGGGTGATGGTGCTGGAATCGAAGAAGACTATGATTTCAACGCGCTCAGCTCTGCCGCAAGCACTGGTTTATATGATGGCAAACCCTAATGCTGAGAAACCTAGATTTGGTGTGCTCACAAATGGTGATGACATTGTGTTCATCAAACTTGTGACGCGACCAACACCTCAGTACGCTTTGTCGCGGGCTTTTTCGATCTATACAGTCGCAAGTGAATTGCAAGCAGCATTTCAAGTGTTGAAGCGGTTGGGAGAGGCGATCGCAAACACCGCTGCATAAATCTGGGCTGATTTAGGAAGTAAGGTTGTGGGGAGGGCGATCGCCATTGAAATAACTACCCAGATTTCAATGGGTACGTTTCTTAATTTCAGCGATCGGCAGCAATAAGGTTTCCTCGATCTCTTCCCGCACACCCCGGCTGACATAACAATCGCTATTGAGGCAAGCCACTAACAGTTTGTTGGCCTCGTAATACTGCTTCAGTTGTTGCTTCTGAGCATCACTAAAATGCCAGTCATAGCCAATATTGCGGTGTTCAATCATTACGGCTTGTAGTTGACTGGCCCATGCTTGTATATTCTGTAGACACCACTCCACTGTAATATCACTTATCTGTTTAGGATCTGGTAGCTGAGCAAGTAGGTTTTCTAGATGAGTTAGGAGTACGTACTCCTGCTTACTGTTTAACTGGCGTAGGAAATAACAGGCACGAGAAAAGTCGTAATTACAAACGATAGTGCGGACAATAGCATAGGTATAGGCAACTTCGGTAGATTCGTTAATCTTGTCATAGGCAAGGGCAACGGAAAGAGCACGGTTAAGAGCACGGTCAAAATCAATATCAAAATTGAGAACAAGGGTATAGCTGAGGGTAAGATCACGAGTGAGGGCACAGTCAAGGGCATTATCAAGGGCACAGTCATAGCCACGCAGATTGTAATTGTAGTCACGTTCAAAACTGAGGGTGAAATAGAAGGCACGAACAGCCGCAGATTTGTAAGAAGTATGGGTAGACAATGATTTTTCAAAAACCCAGCTTAAAAATCCTTGAAGGCCTAGATCTTTAGCTAACAAATCATCCGTAGCCTGTTTGAGTTGTCGCAACAACTCGTCTGCTGGGAGTACCATTCCCACCGTCAGTAAGACGACTTCCCGCCATCGTTTCTCAGTCAAATTTTGGGTCAAGGGCTGAAAGTTTGCCTTTTCTTTGATGTCTCGCGCCGCAAAGTACTCATGAAAAGTGAGATGAGAAAAGGAATAAATGCCACGGGCACATTCTACAAACAAACCATGCTGAGCTTCGATGGATTTCAACACAGCTTCGCTGTCTAGTTCCAAGGTTTGCCCGTCCCTGCTGGCTTCGGGCAGATGCGCAATAAACTCCCGAATTTGCTGTTCCAGGTCTTTTTGCTTAAAAAAGTAACTGCCAGCTTCAAAAGTGTGATAGGCAATGTGACTGAGTAGGTTTTCCTTGCCTGGCAGAGACAGCTTTTTGTAAACCTGATCACGCTCAATATTGCGCTTCACATCCCACTTTTTTAGCAGCACATCCACGCCCCTCTTGTAGAATTCAGCGCGGTTTACCGGAAACTCACTGGAGTCTTCAAATGCTAGGCAAAGCAGCATCAACAACAAGGGGCTACTGGCTAATTCGCGAATCGGCGGATGAGCTTTTAGCGCCGCCAAAAACCGTTCTGCTCTGACCTCATCCTGTTTACAGCGAAACCATTTTCCAGCAATATCCGCAATCTGGTCATTATCAAAATCTGCGACTTCCACCTCCGTAAATCGTTCAAAGATGTACTCATGGGCAGCAATCCGGCAGGTGATAACAAAGGCATTACGGGCATAATATTCAGAAAACTGTTGGATTTGGCGCAACACTCGCGAGGCATCCGTTTCGCGCACTTCATCCAATCCATCCAGGAGAATGAGGGCGCGTCCTTCTCTCAGAAGTGTCTGTAAAGATTCAACACCTACAACCGTTTTGGACAGGGCTGGTTGCCCCTCTCCCGCTGCTGAAATCAAGGTACTCAAGTAGGCCAACACATTTGGTTGCTCCTCTGCTTCTGCAAAATCCTTGAGGGTCACAAACAGGGGCACGCGATCGGCCTGAAACTGGCCTCCGATACACTGGATCGCCAGGTGCTTTAGAAACGTGGTTTTCCCGGCTCCCGGCTTACCCAAAATCATCAGCTTGTTGTGCTGCTCGACAGCTTCCAATCCCGGAACCCGCTTTTCTGCGACCCCTCCCAGGCTAAACCGCTCAAAGTCTTCTGGTGAGACTTGTGCCAACAATTGCTCTAGATTCAACCCTCTACGCGCGGTGATTTTTTCCAAAATGTTGGCGTGGGTATAGATCTCGCCCAGACCGATCGGTTGCGCCATATCCAACACGCGCATCGTCCCACACCGTTCTTGAATAAGAGGGCGAATGCGATCGCGCATCTCCCGCACCATCTCATCCATATCAGGCTTTTCTGAGGATGGCTCAACCTCTAAAACCGCCACATCCTCAACCCTCACCCCCAATAGCTGACAAAGCTCCTCAAACGTAACCCGCTCAATCGCTTCTCCCCGAAGCAACCGGGTAATTGGCTGACGGGTTTTCAAACCAAGCTCGTCTTTCAGCTCATCCTGCTTCCAACCATCCCGCTTGATTGCCTTGCGGATGATTTGAATGCCCTCTGCGGATGCTCGAAGCGATCGCCCAGTCATAGAAAACCAAAAATTTCAAAAATTTTGCTGTTCTAGTTTTAGCTCATGCAACTCATACAACTCACGCATCAGATCTCACGCACACACTGACGATGCTAGTGGAGTCGATTTGCAGAGGCTCCTATGAACAAGAAACAGTGGATTAAATTAATCGGATTCGTGGTCGTGAGTGGTGCTACCTGGCTCAATCCCAGTGCTGGCTTTCTGATCTTTCTACTCAAGCTGTGCTTTCACATCCTTAAGGCATTGCAGGAGAAGCCGCAGAACCACCCACGCCAAAATCCTGAAATTGGATGAGGTGATTAGGGCAATAACTTCTCAGAATGGGGAGTGTCAAAGGGTGGAATGTGAGTGAAGGCGATCGCACCACTCAGCGCAGAACTCCTCCAGCATAGGAACCTGCCAACCCTTGATCGCCCCTTCTGGTTATCAGGTCAAATCTATGCAAATGAAAACGACGTACACCAACCCCGTCTACAGCCAGTACTTCGCAGACCCTTTCGTTTGGCAGCATGAAGGGATTTATTACGCAATCGGTACAGGGCCAGCGGAAGCCGCCGGAGAGGTGGATGAAGTTGGTCAGCGATATGTTTTCCCACTACTGCAATCGGAAGATTTGATCAACTGGCATGAGGCCGGAAAGGCACTTCAGCGGCCTGATCCAGCTCTAGGAGACAACTTTTGGGCTCCGGAGATGGCCTACTGCGATGGGCGTTTCTACCTCTACTATTCCGTTGGGCATGAGGATAAGAACCATCAGTTACGGGTGGCAACGAGCGATCGCCCCCTTGGCCCCTACAAAGACTGCGGTGTAACCCTGGTCGATCCCAAAACCACACCTTTTGCCATCGACCCCCACGCTTTTCAGGATGATGACGGGCAGTGGTATTTGTTCTATGCCCAGGATTTTCTGGATGCTGAAGGCGGCATTCGGGCAGGCACAGCGTTAATGGTCGATCGCCTGGAAAGCATGACCAAATTGGCAGGTGAGGGTAGGGTTGTACTGCGGGCACGTTCTGACTGGCAGCGGTTTCTGCGCGATCGCCCCATGTATGGCGGCATCTACGATTGGCACACGTTAGAAGGCCCCTGCGTTCGCAAACATGAGGGGCGCTATTACTGCTTTTACAGTGGTGGACGGTGGGAAACCGACAGCTACGGTGTTGATTATGGAGTAGCAGATCACGTTATGGGGCCATATTCCGATGCAGGCAATGAGGAGGGGCCACGGGTGTTGCGATCGCATCCCGGCTATGTTCTCGGCCCCGGCCACAACTCCATTACCCTTGGCCCCGATCGTCAAACCGAGTACATCATCTATCATGCCTGGGATGTCAACATGGAAGCCCGCCGCATGTGCATTGACCCGTTGCAATGGACAGCGGAAGGCCCCCGCTGTCCCGGCCCCACCTGGACACCACAGGAATTACGCTAATTTCCGCCACTCCCACTATTTTGAGTGTCGCTCCTGATACTCGAACTAATCGGGTGTATCCCACTTTTGCAAATTTGGAAATCCACTTTTGTAGGTGAAGCGGGCTTCGTCCGCTTCACCTACAAAAGTGGGATGCACCCAACTAATCTGGGTTCGGGTTAAGGAAATTTTCGAGTGCCACGCAGCATGCGGCACTCAAAAATTTCCATTTTGGTTTACCCCAAATTAAGGTTAATGAACGTGACCAAGGCTATAGATGATAGAAAAAGATGCTTGGCGCTAAGCGCCAAGCATCTTTTGAGTTCTCTCAATTACATTTCAGCTTCTAACCAAAGTAATTCAATACAGGTAGCGTGGAGGCTGTTGTATCAGCCAAGGGCATCTTAATTCCTGTCACATCTACAATCAAATCTGTAGCGGCCTGGAATCCTGCCTGCGTATCGTTCACCCCGATGTACTGACGTTGCTGCCAGATAAACATCACGGCCTCTGAGGCCCCCAGGGTCTGACTCCCCGCTAAAGCTAAATCTTTATCGGCAAAAGCCACCTGAGATGCGGCTGCAAGTGTGGTACCGCTGACAGTTCCGAGATTAAACATGGCCTGGGGCACATTAGGAGTTCCCAGATTGTTATCGTAGTCAAGGCGAATGCGATCGGCTGCTGTCGGCGCAAAATCCGTGATTCGATCGGGGGCAGCGACCAGAGATTGTTGCAACGCCCCCGCTAAGGATGTACTTGAGTAGATGAAGCGATCGCTTCCTAGCCCTCCTGTTAGGGTATCGCCACCCTTACCACCTAGCAGCACATCAATGCCATCCCCACCGGAAATGACATCAGCACCATCGGTCCCATTCAGGCGATCGGCTCCCGCGGTGCCCTGAATAACATTGGAGGTGCTGGGGCTAGGGCTAGGGCTAGAGCTAGGACTAGCAATAAACTCTTCAGCACCGACATCAATCTGAGCATCACGGGTGGTACCGCTTTGGTCGATATTAGGGGCACCAGTAAGAACCCCGGTGTTGATGGCGGCACTACCAGAGAGGAGTGCATGGCTCAGCAAGAAAGTATGGCCATTGGTCGCCAATGCCGCCAGCTTCGCATCTACAAAACGGATGTTTTGTACAGCCACATCATCATTAGCCCGTCCTGTCTGAATATTGCCACCACCGTTAGTCAGGGGTCGGTTTGTGTGTTGCTGAATATTCCAGGTATTGCCTCCATTGCCAGCAGTATTGCGGTAGAAGATGGTGTTGCGTGCGGTCACGGTATAGCCGCTTGCAGCAAGAATGCCCCCACCTACCCAGCCAGCATAGTTGTTGGCAATGGTGCTATTCACAATGGTGGTATTGCCACGCAACACCATCCCGCCCCCCAGGCGATTGTAGTCGTTACCATTGGCTCGGTTTGCCGAAAAGGTGCTGTTTGTGATAGCTGTTGGTGCATTCATCATCCACAGGCCACCCCCCTGGTTTGAAGCAATATTGCTGACAAAGGAAGTGCGGTTGAGATTTAACCCTCGGTTCACCTCGTTGCTCATCAGCACTAAAGCGCCCCCATTGCCAGCACTGCCACCGCCCGTCAAAGCCCGCACCGAGTTGTTCTGGAACAACGTTGTACCAATATCTACGCGATCCTGTCCAGCCGTGTAGATGTAGGCAGCTCCCCCTTCTCCCTGGCCCTGGTTTCCTTGAAAAACGGTGCCGTTAATGTTCACAAAGCCGGAGGTCTGGGTCGTAGAACTGGCTCGATCTACATATAGAGCACCGCCATACCCTCGCAGGAAATCATTGGGCTGACCCGAGTCAAATCGGCCCGAGAGGGTGTTGTTATTGACAAAGCGACTGTTGGTAATGGTGAGTTTACCGTTCAGGCTATTCACTGCACCACCATTGATCCCTGTGTTGC
Organism: Leptolyngbya sp. PL-A3; assembly: GCF_039962325.1. Lineage (NCBI taxonomy): Bacteria > Bacillati > Cyanobacteriota > Cyanophyceae > Leptolyngbyales > Leptolyngbyaceae > Leptolyngbya > Leptolyngbya sp. PL-A3. The sequence continues at coordinate 104,259 of NZ_JAMPLB010000003.1, read as the reverse complement.
CGGTGAAGGAGGTGTTTTCAATGGTGAGAGCGCCAGGGCTAGCAAAGGCGATCGCTCCCGCTCCCCGCTCATTATTTCCCGCGACGGCCCGGTTATTTTCAAAACGGCTACCCGATACCCGAAGATTATTTTCCCAGGGGCTGTAAATCGCTCCACCTGCTTCGTTAGCCACGTTTCGCAAGAAGCTGACACTTTGCACAATGATAGAAGCTCGATGTTCTCCCCGAATAGCGCCGCCGTTCTCAGCGGTGAACCCATCCACCAGGGAAAGGTTCTTGATGGTAAAGGTGGTGGGAAGGCTCTGATTGGATTGGACGTGGAAGATGCGGGTGACGCGGTTGCCACTGATGCCGACATTAGTAACGCCAGTGCCATCAATGGTGATATTGCGGCCCGCCGGGATGGTGATTTCGCTACTGAGGGTAATGACCTGATTTGCAAGGCTTGGGTCAAAGTTAATCACAGTGCCAGAGACGGCACGGGAGACCGCATCCCGCAACGACCCGGCCCCGCTATTAGCCGTATTGGTAACTGTAATAACGTTGAGCGTACCTGTGTAACCCGCAACTTGAGTAACCTGGGTTTCAATTTTTCCGGTTACAACTTCCAAATCCCAGTCGCCCCCAGCTCCGGTCAGGTCATTGGAGGCCGCTACGTCAGCTCCAGTTAGCTCGCTGAGCCGTTGAATGAAGGCGTTACCTTCAGCCGCCACATCGCAGCCATAGAGCAGAATATCAGCCGTTTCTGTGAGGGCATTGGCCCATTGGCTAATCTGGCCTGCCGAATCATTCAAATGGCCCACAGTGACCTGGCTTCCCCCCAATTGCAGCAATCCCGCGCTGCCATGGGAGAAGATTTCGATGCTCCCAACCCCCGATCGCCCAGCCAAAGCCTGAGAAATCTGCATCAGCCCATCCTGCTCAGAATTGAGCAGAATAACTTCTGTACCAGGTTTCAAGCCGCTGATAAGCCCACTCTTATCGGTCAGAGAAGCATCAATGAAGGCGATCGCCCGCCCGGTAGATCCAGCAGTCAGGTTAGCCATAATCCAATTCCTCTGAAATAGTGTGAATAGGTTGGTCGTGCAAAGTGACGAACAGGAATGCAATTGCAGCCCCTCTCTAGGGCGGCGATGCAATGTCGATGCCCAGGATGCTCAGTTCCGTAGAAGCAGATAGAGACGATCTGCCTGCGGAAAAGCATTTGAACACGTTTGACGATGAATGTGCAGACTCAGCCGCACCCTTTCAGCGAACGGCACGCAACGTTCGAAGTCGTCTACGGCCGAAGGGTGAGCACAAAACAGGGAAGTGAGATCGACAGGAACATCCAGGAAGCGTTTTAGACGCTAAAAATCGAAGTCAGCCTTTGGCTGCCATGAGCCAAAGTCAGACCTCATCCGCGGTAAGAGCACGCCTCTACAGCCTAGTGATAACCGCCCCAGTGATGATTCGTGTTTCGTGAGATTACGGAAACTTGTATTGCAGAATTTCAGTGAAATGCCCGTAAATCCTCGCGTTTGCAAAAAGTTCCTGGAATAGCGATTTAATTCACCAGGCAAATTTCAAGCTTTCTTGGAATATAAACCCCTATTACTTCCGCAAAAATACGGGAACCTATTTCACAGTCCCTTGAGCATGGGTGACACGAATATACGGTAAAATCTACCGCCTATGGCATAGGCCATCTATTCACAAAGGCAGTATATTCCATCTGAAGAAATATTTATTTGACGCGAGGTCACAGATTTAATACGAGGTTACGACTGCGATCGCAAATCAAGAGGTCATCCAAAAAATATTGTGAAGATTAGATAGTTGACATTAAAAACAAATATGTGCTTTTTCTTAATCAGTCTAGATGTCATTTATTACCTGGAGCAAGTGAATAAACGGGCACAATTACTGCGACAGAGATTGCAGCAATACTAATATATAAGCAACTCAAGTATTATTGACGCATTACATAAGCTAAACGAATTAGAAACCAACACCAAAATTTATTCTCTTTTACGTGAAACTACATTGATCAGCAAACAGATATAAAACAACAATAATTACACGTACACTACAAGTTACTTTTGATACATCATGCTGGCCGAGGAATAAACAACCTTTATCATGAAAGGTAAGCAGGAATTATAAATTGGATAAGTTGTGAATTGAGCAGGAATATCGAATTAAATAAGTACAATAACCGTTATACAAGAATTACAGTTTATTTAACTCACCTTTCAAAGGTAGAAAAACATTTGAAGAGAACACGTAGACATGCAAGTATCAATGAAACGTATAGAGTTATAAAATCTACTCCTATATTTGGCTCAAACGTAAGTGTTACGATCGAGCGAACAAGTAGCCATGCCACATCTTAGAACGTTGTAATCGTGTTCTTGGCAAGGATTAGAGCTATTTTTGGGTAGCCTAAGCTTATAAACAGATAACTGGTAGAGACAAAATAAAACACACTTTCCTCATTTATCTATCTGTCCAAAGGTAGAGGATACGCGGATGACCGGGGGTTCCTTGCTAGCTGAGACTTTGCTATAGATGTAACGCAAAGATTGAGATGGCAAGTATTCGAGATATTGCAGGGTACTATCGCCCTTACTGGGCGGTAGCGTTGCTCAGTACTGTAGGAATCAGCACCTTTCAACTTATTGATTTGGTCGCTCCCTACACGATGGGGCAATTACTCAATGCCCTATCCGACCAACCTGTTGATGAAATTGTGCAGAGACTGGTCAACACGGTGGCGCGGTTCACACAGAAGCCGAGCGATCGCACCCTCACCCTCAGCGTGCTGCTCGGTATTATTTTCATGACAACCGTAGTCCGCGCGCCTATCCAGCCCTGGATTAGTTCCTGGCTCAGTTGGAGTACAGCATTGCGGGCGCGACGAGATAACTTTCGAAAGTCTCTAGAAAAACTATTAACGTTACCTGTTGCCTTTTACGACGAGAATAATTCGGGGCGTATATCAGGGCGTATTACGAGTGGAATCACTCACCATACCTGGGCCTTTGGCGAAGTCGCTGGACAACTCATTCCAAAACTCTGTCGGTTGTTTGGCATTTTCATTATTGTCAGCTTTATCGAGTGGCGAATCGCTGTTGTCTTGCTAGTTTCCTTTGTATTGATCCTGAGTATTAACTTGAAGGGATTGCGACAATTGGTGCAACAGGAAAAACGTGTTGAACGTTACCGCGAGGATACCGATAGCCGTACTGCTGAAATTGTCAACAACATCAAGACAGTCAAGGCATTTGCTACCGAAGCTACCGAGCTAAAACGCCAGGCAGAGCGGCTGGAGCGCGAATACAAAGTTCTGCATCATCGCATACATACAGGTTATGTCAAGCTTACCTGTCGGCAAAATACACTGGTGCAATGTTGCGTCTTCTCAGTGTTGTCTTTTACGCTGCTCGCAGCGGCTCAGCATCGGATTTCTTTAGGGCACTTCATCACCACCTTCACGATCGCCAACATGGCCTATGCAGAATTAACTCCCATTCATAACCTCACTGAAACCCTGGCGAAACGTTACATTCCCATGCTGCGATTCCATGAGTTGATGCAGCAGCCTGCTGGAAGTGACGCTCCGACGGAAATTGCAACATTGCCGTGCGATCGCCAGCAATATCGTTTCACGGGAAAAGTCCACTTTTCAAACCTATCCTTCGGTTACAACCCTGAACGTGGGGTACTGCACAACATTAATTTGCTGATTGAACCCTGCCAAACGGTCGCACTCGTTGGCCGTTCCGGTTCCGGTAAATCGACGCTAGTGAAACTGCTGTTCCGCTACTTTGAGCCTGAGTACGGTCGCATCCTGATTGACGGAGAGGACATCCGCAAGCTAGATGTTGCCTCATTCCGTCGCCGCTTGGCTATCGTTCATCAAGACGTAGATTTATTTAACGGAACGCTGTTAGAAAACCTTCTCTATGGCAATCCCACAGCAACAATGGAACAGGTGCGGGAAGCGTGTCGTATCGCCCAGGCTGAAGATTTCATTGAACAATTGCCCGAAGGCTATCACACAACGGTTGGTGAGCGTGGGGTACGGCTGTCAGGTGGACAACGACAGCGGCTGGGTATCGCTCGTGCACTGCTGGTTGATCCTGACGTGCTAGTGTTTGACGAAGCCACCTCTAGCCTGGATTACGAATCAGAGCGAGCAATTCAGCAAGCGATGCAGTCTATTTTAGGAACCCGTACGACTATCATCATTGCCCATCGGCTGAGTACCATTCGCGATGCTGACAAGATCGTGGTGCTGGATCAAGGTACCATTGCCGAGGTTGGCCGACACGATGAATTATTTAATAGGCAAGGTGTTTATCATCGGCTACACACATTGCAAGAAGCATCCATTGATGCCCCAGTAACGGCATGACAGTAGTCTGGATACTTCTTCTGAACGTGTTGATTTTGCCTACATAATGTGTACACAGAATCAAGACTCTTAGAAGGTTGAACTCATGGCGCGGTAAGCTCCATTGTACCTGACAACTGAAGTTTTCCTCTCAAGCAATCTCAACATGGACTGTGCATAGGGTATCTCGCACAGTCCATATTTTCATATTTGAATTCTTTAAATCTGGTTGGCATTAAAAACAGCTTTCAATCAATAATCCAACCTCATCAATAGGAATTGAATTTAGTGGTCGTAGCTAATACTGTCAGTAGGTAGAAATACGATCGCTAATATTGAAATAAAAGTATTTCATTCGACAGTTCAGATATAAAACGTGCTTCTTTAAGCTACGTAAAGATTGAATCCTCTCGCATGCTAGTTCATGCGATTACTTGTTGAATTCAGGAATCCTCCATGACTTTTACAACAGATAATCCAACGATCAACCGCCCCCTCGAAATGTTTCAGAGTTTCGATGCCGATACCAAGCTGGCTCTGCTTTGGTATGGATGGTTGGATATCAAAAATGAATTGAATCCTGACCCCACTTATCAGACTGAAACACTGACTCAAGCGCTGGTTGATCAAGTATTAGCCCTTCCTCGCGAGGAGCAGTTACAGGCTCAGCGAGATGTCGTGAATGGGGTTGATACTCCCATTAGCCGCAGCTATGGCACCTTCTTCAGCAGTGTCCGACTCGACTTTTGGTTGTTATTAGCTCGGGCCATCGAAGAGGGTACTGTAATTGGTGTTCCCGAGAACTATCAGTTACCTGAGAATACGCGCGAGTTTGCCGATCAAATCAAAAAATTGAGTCTGGAAGATCGCATTACATTTACCCGTAGTGCTGTTTCCCGCATGGGCTACCACGTTCACGAATAAGCCATAAGCTGGGCAGTCTTTAGTGCCTCGCACTATCACTTTCCCGTTTCTTATCCCTTACACTGTTCTCCGCAACAGTGTAAGGGTGTCTATTTTTCTGAAAGGTGAATCATCCAATCAACTCCTGTGTAGCGCTATAGAAGGTGAGCAGCTAGACCCATTAGCCCACCCGCTAACACCAGCCAGGCAGAATTAATTTTTAATCGAAAAACAGCGATCGCACTCAACACCGCCAGAGTAATCGTTAGCCAATCAACTAACGCTGCCGCTCCCAGAGTGTAGGTCACTCCAGCCATTAGCCCCAGAGAAGCAGCATTTATACCATCTAGAAAACCGCTCGTCCAGGAAGACTGGCGCAGTTTTGGCACCCAGGGATTAACAACCCATACGAATACAAAAGCAGGGAGAAAAATACCAAGGGTTCCAGCGATCGCACCTGCATTTCCCGCAATCAAATAACCAACAAAGGTAGCCGTCGTAAAGACAGGGCCAGGGGTAAATTGGCCGATCGCAACGGCATCTAAAAGCTGCTGAGAGGTCAGCCATTGGTTTTGCTCCACCAGCCCCCGTTGCAAAAATGCCAGCAGCACATACCCGCTGCCATACAGGACGCATCCAATTTTTAGAAAAAACAGGAAAACACTGCCCCAACTAGCCGATGCCACCGTTGTGCTCCCGACCTGGGCTATCGTCCCCGTTAAAGGCAGCAGAAAAGCACCTGCAATGTTGCCACTGGTTCGGCGATTCTTAACGAGCATGACCACTGCACCCAGCAGCACCAGCAGCACGATTTCGTTGAAGCCTGCAAAGTAGCCTACGATCGCGGCCCCCACCGCCACTGCAGTCGGCGTATCTTTGATAGACTTTTGCCCTAGCTTCCAGACGGCCTGCAGCACGATCGCGATAATTACAGGCTTGATGCCATAAAGCAACCAACCGACCTGAGGAACGGTTTGATAACGAACATAAATCGCGGCCAGTACCCAGACAATCGCCATGGCAGGCAGGATAAAGCAAGTACCCGCAACAACCAGACCACGCCATCCAGCCCGCTCATAGCCAATGTGAATTGCCAATTCTGTCGAATTAGGGCCAGGAATCAAATTCGTGACGCCCAGCAGATCCAGCAGTTTTTCACGGCTCATCCAGTGACGACGATTCACCACTTCATCGTCCATCATGGCAATGTGGGCGGCTGGGCCGCCAAAGGCGATTGCTCCCAACCGCAAAAATGTAGTCGCTAATTCTACCAACCGCTGTTTCTGCTGGTATGGGGGCAACTCTGCATAGGCGATCGCCTCCTGATTCTGCTGGTCATCTTCAGCTTTCGGCATCACAACCGCACTCCTGACTTAGGGGTGTTACGCAAATCAATATATCGGATTTCGATAGTGAAATTGTATAAGGGAACTTTAAGGAGATTTCCAGTAATGAAATTACCCCCAGAATGTTGGTGCTTTGCCCGCTTCGCGGGCAAAGCACCAACATTCTGGGTAAATTCTTATGCAGAAACCTCCTAAGGAGTTAGTGCCGTGTACTTTATACACGGCATCATCCCAAAAAGTTAGTCATGTTCTAAACCCTTAATGGGGTGTAGAGGAAAGGGGCTCCTTTCCTCTACACCCCATTACAAGTTTGAGACAGAACTGATTTATGCGTGTACCTCAGCCTGGGAAAGCTGAAGTGCTCGTATTTGCGTGTGCTTCGCACGCAAATATGGATTGTTTTCGCGTACCGCACAACCCATGGCACTCAAAAATACTCTTAACCGAACTCAGGTTATCTAAAGCATCTAGAGAGTCAATAGTTTCAAGGAGATTGAGCAGAGTAGCGATGGTTAAGCAGTTGTTTTTTCACAGATATCACCCATAAGAAAGCAACTTTTTAAACATGGCTTTTCCGCATTAAGCGCAATTTGTGTTTCTCCCACTACAAATAGTTTCTCAATAGATCAGAGCGGGAACTCTGAACTCGTGACCTATCTCTAAAGAAATACTTCTTTTGGAATAGGAAAGGTATCCCACCGTTCTGAGCTGTATTGTTGATGACTTCTATTCAGAGAATCCTAAAAAATAATCTGGGCCAACAACTGTGCGCATTTAGCCTGGGACTTGCCGGAGCGGTCGCCATGCAACCCATCTTTTCGGTGCAGGCAGACGCCCTCTCTTTTCCACTGCAAGCTACTTCATCCGTTACTGTTGGCAATTCCACAGGTGATTTGCACGCTAGCGATTCCAAAACTCAACAATTACCGGGGCGTTTGTCGCAAGCCAAGAGCGATAAGAAAACGGCTTCCACCCGACATTCCGCTAACCCGCAGCCGGCTCCAGCGATGCAAATTCGTGTCCGCATCGCTCATCATCCCAGTCAGTTCGAAATTGCGACCTCAACTGCGGCAACGGTCAGCACCTTCAACGGCTCCCAGGAAGGGACAATGCAGCCCATGTCGCGTTATGTAGCCCAGGTGAATACACAAGGCATTCAACTGGGCCCCATGCAGCTTCAAAATGGGGTCATGATTGACCCGGGCGCGGATGGGTTCGTTTTTGTTAACGGACTCTGGTATCGAGGCCGCTTGAGCCTGGTATATGCCGACGGTGAACTCTTAGCCGTTAATCTGATTGACCTGGAACAATACCTGTACAGCGTTGTTGGCTCAGAGATGCCTGCCAGTTGGCACCCCGATGCTCTACGGGCTCAGGCGATCGCCGCCCGTTCTTACGCCCTGATTCACATCTCCCGCCCCGCCAGTACCTGGTTTGACCTGGGTAATAATGAGCGCTGGCAAGCATACAACGGCGTTGAATCCGAAGCAAACAGCACCTACGCAGCGGTCTCAGACACCTCAGCCCAGGTGCTAACCTATGATGGGCAGATTTTAGAAGCACTGTATGCATCCACCCAGGCGATCACAGACGAAGCCCACGACGGTTTCGGCATGAGTCAGTACGGTGCAGAAGAGCTCGCCCGCCAGGGGCACAATTATCAGCAAATTCTGGCGAACTACTATCCGGGAGCCATGCTGGCTCGGTTACGAAGCTAAACGCCATGTGGTGAGAGGATGGGGCGATCGTCTGTAGGGGCAGGTTTTGCCGCTATCCTAACCACACAACCGCGAATAGTACTCAAACCCGCCCTTGCAAACGTTGACGGATGCTGGCGATCGCTAGAGCGGGTTTTGTCGTTATGCTTGTGTCTGAGTAACGCGTCTTTGCTAAACCCGCCCTTTCCACACAATCACCCTTTCGGCGATCGCCCCATCGTAAGGGTGGAGTTCATTTACGAGTCCTCGAATAGTTCACCAAATAATTCGCGAACTTTTTCTTTGGCATCCTCCAGGGTAGCTTTGCCCAGATCGGTAGCACGGTAGAGCCGGCGGTTTTGGCGACCCAGGCGCTCTTCCGTTGAGGAGAGATAGCCCTTACGTTCCATGTCATGCAGCATGGGGTAAAGGGTTCCGGCGCTAATTTTGTAGCCATGACGGGCCAGTTCTTCCATGATGCCAAGCCCAAAAATGGGTTCCTGTACGGCATGGTGTAGCACATGCAGACGGATCAAACTGGAATAGAACTCGCGGCCATCCATTGAGCAAGGGGTTTCACAACGGTATCTCTAACGTTGCTGCATTTTAATGAATTTTGAGCATGGAGAAGTTACCATACTTAAAATTATCTCTGGCCGTTGAGGGTCATCTGTGTACGTTGAATCCAGGTGTCATTAAAAATTTTCTCGTAAATACGGTTATGCACTCGAAGGCGATCGCCCTCCTCAATCACTAACCCAGACAGCAACAACTCTGCCTGGTCGGGGCTATCCGCCACCACAATTTCTTCCTGTTGCCACACCCGATGATAGAGGTCGAGCAATCGAGTCGCTTGCTGCTCATCCTGGCAAAGGCGATCGCGAATGGTTCGCAAATGTTCTGGTTCGTCGTTAAACTCCCAATTCTCCAGAATTTGCGTGTGCACCAGGTCGGTAATCCATGCCTCCTCCTGTTGAAAGGGGATGCTTTCGGAACGGTTGCGAATGAGTTTGCACACCTTTTGAGTCAAGAATGGTTGTCCATTTGTCCAGGCCAGCACCTCCCGCAGCACCGCCTGGGGATTACCGACTTGCTCCGCTAGACCATAAAGTAGGGGCTGGGCTTCGTGGAGTTGGAAATCGCGAAGTTGGATAGCCTGACCAATGTTAAATGGCGTGCGTTTTTTGTCCTGAATTAGTTGAGAAGGAGTCGCAACACCAAACAGGGCAAACGTCAGACGTTGATAATCAGGATTATCGGCCCGTTTGTTGTAGCAGGCCCGTAGCAGGACAAAGAAGTCGTCAATTTCAAAATCCAGGTTGATAACACTGTCGATTTCGTCAATGAAAACAATAATCCGCTCGGGGATCTCCTTCAACAACACGTCCTGGAAAAATTCGCTGAGCCGCTGAACGGGGGAGAGAAGTTGGCGATCGCGCCACCACGTCCGAATGTCGACCCGATCGACGAGATTAAAGCTGCTGGCAAGCGTGTAGAGAAACCCGGCATACCACTGATCAGGGGTGAGGCGACGGCTACCAATTTCAGAAATATCGATGGCAGCACAGGCCAACCCTTCAGCCTGAAGCCGCCGCATAATTTGCACGCGCAAACTGGATTTACCCATCTGCCGGGAGTTGAAAATGTAGCAGAACTCGCCCCGTTTAAGGCTGGCGTAGAGATGGCGATCGGCTTGCCGCACCACATAGGTCGGCGCATCTAACGGCAAACTCCCCCCAACCTGGTAGTCATAAGATTCGGCAGACTCCTCGGTGCGCAACAGGGCATTTTCAATCATCAATTCTGCCTGGGTTGCCTTCAGAATTTGCAGCGTGTCTGAAAGCTCCTGGGTGCGTTCTTTTACCTTTTCCTCCAGAATTTCCTTCTGGCGTTTCTGGTCGGTGATGTCCTCAATAATGCCTTCGTAGTAGAGCAGATTACCGGCCTCATCCGTTACGGCGCGGGTGTTTTCCTCCACCCAGATGATGCTGCCATCTCTGCGGTAACTCTGGTAAATCAAGTTTTTCACTTCGCCATCTTCGTCCATACGACGACGGAATTCGAGGCGATCGCTCGGGTCCACATACACTTGATGGGCCAGGTCTTGAATGTTGGCCACCATCTCTTGTGGAGATTCATAACCATAAATTCGCGCCATTGCCGGGTTAATGCGAATCAGCGTGCCTGCCGGGGTGGATTGGAAAATACCCTCCAGAGCGTTTTCAAAAATGCCCCGGTAATTCTCTTCGGCAATGCGCAGGGCAGCCTCTGCCCGCTTCTGCTCGGTGATGTTCCGAATGATCATCAACACCTCATCGGGGCCAGTCACAACCATGCGAACTTCTTCGTGGTGCATCTGCCCATCAATGTTGAGTTGTTGCTCATACACCTGCATTACTCCCGTTTGCAGAGTCTTCTGGATATACTGCATTCGCCGTTGGGCTTCCAGGGGAGGCAGCGAATCGTAGACATTGGTGCCTACCAAAAAATCATCTCCATCGTAGAGCGCAACACGGCTACGGCCTTGAATTTCGCGGTAAGTACCATTCGGGCTCACCCGGATGAGTAAGTCAGGAATCGCCGCAATCAGGGCACGATTATTGGCCTCACTCTGCCGCAGGGCTTCCTCTGCCTGGCGCCGCTGGGTCATGTCGCGCACCATCACCAGCACTTCGTCCTTATTCAGGGGAACCAATCGGGCCTCTTCGTAATGCACTTCCCCCTCAATTTCCAGCTCATATTCGTAAACGGTCAGTTCCCCAGTTTCCAGGGTTCGCTGCACGTAATGCATCCGCTCCGCAGCTTTATCGAGCGGCATGGAGTCACTGATGTGGGTACCCGCTTGCATAATGGTCTGGTTCAGCACTTTCATGGCCTTAGTGGCATTGAAGCTGAGGTAAGTGCCGTCCCGCCGTAACCGCATCAGTAGATCCGGAATCGCACTCACAATGGCCTGGTTGGCAACTTCTGCCTTCCGCAAAGCCGATTGGGTTTTGCGCCATTCTGTAATATCGATCCCCACAACAACGGTGGCACGGCTCTGCTGATACTTCTGCGCCGCCATCAAGTAGCTGCGTTCTTGCCCATTTACCTGAATGGAAACCTCCTGAGATGTGGAGGTCATAGAACTGGCTAAGAACGACACCATGAAACTTACAAAGTCAGGGCTATTTCCAACCACCCCGACAGCACGACCCACAACAGACTCAGGGGCAATGCGCATATTCTGAGCCAGATAGGAATTGATCCCCAAATAGGTGCCATTAGCGGCAATCCAGGAAATGGGACCAGGGACGGCATCCAGCACCGCAGCGAGTTGTTCATTTGCCTTCGCTAGATCGTCTTTGGTCGCTTGCAGGTCGGCGTTACGCGCTTCTAGAGCTGCGATCGAGTCTTGCAACTGACGAGCCATCTGGTTGAACGATTGGGCCAGCTCACCCACCTCATCCGGACGATTTACATCTACAGGTTCCTGCCAGTACCCCTGGGCTAGTTCCCGAGCCGCCTGGTTGAGTCGCAGAATGGGTCGAGTAATCCAACGAACGGTGAGAACGCCCACTCCAACAGCAACCGCTAAAGATAACAGAGACAGGAACAGAGTTTGTTCGGTGCTGGCCTGAATCTGGCCCATAAAGTCGGCTTCGGGCACAACGACCACAATTAACCAATCAATTCCCCGCCCATCCCGGAAGGGGAGCACCTGGACGAGTTGGCGATCGCCCTCCCCATCTTTATAGGCCAACTGTTGCTCGCGTTGAATGCTGCGAAAGTTGCCGAAGTATTTCTGTAAAAAGACGGCAGTACCTTGAACCAGCGGAGCCTCACTCTCAATGGCTTTACGATAGTTAATTCGCTCTCCACTCCCCGAAACAACGGTCTCCCCCGTTGACGTAGCGACCAACGTACCTTCGCGGTCCATAATAAAGGTTTGGCCGTGCGTACCTACATTCAGAGTGCGCAGAAAGGTACTCATCTCAGCAGGCAGAATAAAATCGGTGCCACAGACCCCCAGCAGTTTCCCGTTACTCAGGTTATAAACAGGTTTGCTCGCCGTAATGGTTGGCAGGTCGGTATCAAAATCCAGGTAAATCTCGCTCCAGGCAGGCCCCATGCGGGCTTTCGCTGCTCTATACCAGGGGCGTACGCGAGCGTCATACTTGTTTTTGCCCACGTTGAACCGGGGACCGGGACGTCCGGCTTCATCAATGGTGAAGTAGTTGGCGACCCAGTTCGATGCTCTGTTGTAAACCACCAGTTGCAGGGCGTGATCGCCCTCCCGTGGCCCCACTCCCAATAGGGAGCCATCCTGCTCACTCCCACAATAGATCAGGTTGGTGTTGGGATAAATTTTGGCCTGCTCCCAGAGCTGACCAAATCCTTGAGCATTGACAATATCAATATCCCCACTCAATACACCATTGGCGTTGATACGATTAATCGCATGGGGAATTTCAACGTAGGTTTCCAGTTGCTGCCGAATGCGAGCAGTAACCTCATTGCGCAATTGCGAAGACAAATCCCTGACAGCCGCCTGACCATTACGAAAGGCCAGGTAACTGATTAACCCTACCACCCCTGCCAGTTGCAGCACGAAGGGAATGATCAACACCTGTCGCAGGGACGTGCGGTGGAGGCGATCGCGCAACGGCTTATTTAGGGCTGAGGGCAGCTTCATAGGGTGGATCCTTGGAGGCGATCGCGGAAGTACTGAGCGTACAAATTGCAACTGCTACGAGCTAAATTCCCCTGCATCTGCACCAGACCCAAGCTCTGAAGTTTGAATCCCTGCACTAACTCTATGGGGATCGGCTCAGAGGCCGTGACCACTTTAGAAAATACCGCCGCCAGATCTGGGTTCTGCTGTAGTGCCCAATGCTGACGTTGCAGGTGTTCGCTGTAAATGCCAACCGGGATCGTTTTCGGATCGAGAAGCTCTGCCAACGTCACATCCTGATGCCAGATGTGATAGAGCGCCGTCTGTATCAGATAGGGTGATCCCCCCACCAGGTTCATTAATTGCTGTGTTTGCTCCAGGGGCCAATCGAGGCCGTGGCGCTGCACCAGATCTTGAATTTGCTCCAGAGTAAACGCCTTCAGTTCAACAGGCAAGCCCACGTTAAAGGGAGACTGGTTCACATTGAGAGGAATGTAAACCTCTGTAGAATGGGCCACAATCATCCGTAACTGTTTCCAGATGTCACGGTTTTTGGCCTCTTCATGCCAGGTGCGCAGTAACCCAAAAAATTCATCCGCTAGATCTGGATAGTCAAATAGGCGATCGACATCATCCAGAGCCAGCACCAGAGGCTTCTCTGCACCGGGCAGAAGATACTGTTCAAAGTAAATTTTGCAACTGATTTTGCTACCAAACAGATCATCCCAGTAATCATCAATGCGTCGAGGCAGTTGTAACCCGAGGCCTACATTGGCGCAGAACCATTGTAGAAATTGATCCAGGTTTTGAAAGATGGCTTTGTCTGCAAGTTGGAAACTCAGAGATACGGTCTGACAACCCCGCTGCGATACCTGGGCCAGAATGCGGCTCATGAGCGAGGTTTTGCCCATCCGTCGGGGGGCCTTAATACGAATCAACCCACCGGGTTGTAGCACCACTTTGTAGCATTCTGTTTCTGTCGTGGCCCGCTGGATGTAGAAGCTTGAATCGAGAGGTACCTGCCCTCCCGGCAACTCTGGAGCATCATCGGGCTCACCCCCATCATTCATCTCTTCGACAGAAACTTGAGGCAGAGTGAAGTCAACGGGTTCCAGGGTTAAGTTAAACGCCCGAAACAAAATCTTTAAGGTCTGCTTATCGACACCCGATTCACAGGCCATGACCTTCATTAAGGTGTCTACTGCGAGTCCTGTCCGTTCACTCAATGCCTCCAGGGTGTAACGATTGCCAAAGTTATCAGCAAATTCGGCATCGGTTTTAGCCTGCTGCACTTTTTGAAACCCCTGTGGGGTCAGAACCACCCCACGCCGCCGCCGTCGTTTTGGGGCCTGGGTCGAGGTCGTAAACTGATTAGACGAAAAAGACATGGGGGCGCAGTCCTAAGCAAAATAGGGTTGCTAACGACGGAAATGTATTGGTAGAAGCCACCGGATACCTTAGAAACAGTATGGCAGGGCTTGCCGGAACTGTTTGTTATGGCGAAGGCATCACCCAAGTCCGCTACAAAAAGGACAAAATCCGCAACTCCGAACTTTTTTTCAGCTTAGAGAAATCTTACTTTGGTATTGCAAACAACGCTATGTTCATCTGACTTCTTATTGCTAAGGTTGAGGGCGATCGCTTCCTATATCAGGCTAAAAAACCCTCAAAATCGTTAGTTTTTGTAGATTTTACCTGGGGCGGCAGGAGTGCCGTGCTTCCATTTTCCGCTTCCCTTGCGCCTTATCTTCCTCCTAATACCCTAAACATCGGTGGTTTAACTGCGAGCCAAACCGCAAACTGAGGTCAAGGTCAAAGGAAGCCAAGGCCCCCAAAGGGGGTTGGCCCAAGACCTGAAAGAAAACCCCCATTTTCTAAAGGAGTCAAAAATGGAACTGTTTTATCGTGGCGCCCCCCATGAATCAGTGAATCCTGAGGTGGAAATGATAGATAGTGGCTATGAAGGTCGTTTCCTGGGTAGAGCTTACAAAATCCAGCAGGGTAAAGTTACCCAACACTACACCCCCGTGTCACTCAAATACCGTGGCATTCACTACCGTGCATGAGGTTAAGATTTCTTGAAGCCTTTGGCTCGAAGTTCCTGTTTGAATCCGAACAGCTCTTTTGCAAATAATGGCGTGAAATCATACCCAGGAAGTCTGTTGCACCAGGATAGAGGTGAGGGCAACCCTGTCTCTATCCTGGTGCAAGCGCTGTAACGTGAGAGCCTTTTAAAGGGTTGTTTTTCATGCGCGAAGTGCACGAAAAACAACCCCTCCAGTAAGTTTTAGTTTTGGCGGGCTGCTACATCTGTATACACGGCTTCTGCGTGTTCTACCCGCCGCCGAAAGGTTTCTAAAAATGTGTGTTCCTGGGCAAATTTCTGTGCAGTCATTGCCTTCGTGGTGATTTCTTCTCGATTTTTATTCAAGTTAGCAACCTGCCGAGCCAACAGGTCGGGGCGGTTTAAGGGTACAACCCAACCGGCATGCGAATTGTTGCTCAGTTTTTCGAATGCCTCATTACCGTAACCGACAATTGGAACACCGGCTGACATGGTTTCGATATAGGTACAGGACGGGTCTCCCTGCCGATGGCAACAAATAAATAAATCCATTTTGGATTTGACAAAGGGGAAGAACTCAGACTTAAAATCTGGAACCCCTAGCATGGTAATCTCATTACCCAACGACTCCTGCTGGATCCGTTGTTTCATCGGTTCTTCTAAAACCCCGGCCCCGCTGATGTAAAGATGGTATGGCACATGCAGGCGCTTCAGTTGCTGGGCAACTTCGATGAGGTGATCAGCCCCCTTCATGTGATTTAAGCGCCCGGAAAATACCAGTTGTAGGGGTTCTGTGTCAGATCGATAGAATGCCCGCTTCTCAACATCATCCTGCGTTGCCATCATATCCTCGGTAATCCGGGTATCCAGATAAAGCATAGGATGGGAATTGATAGACCGATATTCCTCAAAAATTGGAAAACCGTTACATTGCAGCCCGTCGGCTAAGGCGATCGCCCGTCGTTGGCGTTTTTCCTGCTGCTGTGCCCATAAATTCTGCCGCAACCGTTTCAGCGGATTTGTAGTGCTCACTGCAATGATTTGCTGTCGAGTCTTGAGGGTGTATTCAGCCGTGTAAATGCAGGGAATTCCATGCTCCCGGCACAGTTGGCTGAGGTGATTTTGGTGATAGTCAACGCTACCGATAACAACACAACCTTTTAGATACTCAATTAAGTTTGGCGAATCATAGGGGACAAACTCCATTTCAAAAGGTAAATCATGACGGTTCATGACCTTTTGATCAACTTCGTCAACTCCGTTTTTCTCTTCTTCAATCAGAACCTTGACTCGCCCATTCCACAGGCTTTCATACATCAAAACGGCTTCAATAAACTTACGTGTAATAATAATTTGATCATTAGGTAAAAGTTTGATCTTAAAGTTGGGTATTAAAGCCAGGGTAGGCCGATTATGGCTATGCATAACTTTGGTGTTTGTCTTTATTAGGAGTACTTTCAGTATTTTGGATCAGTAATCTAGCAACAGCTATGACGTTAGAATCATGAGTTCTCTCTAAACCTCTATTGAGTAGAGGGCCTGAGGGAATTGATGGTTCCAAGGGTGGGGGCGATCGTTTCGTTACGTATGGAGAGTATATTTGCATAGAAACTATAAAGGGGATATAAACTTGGAGAATATAAATATAAATTTGTCTAGTATCTTAGGTATGAGATTCACTCAGTAACTGGCTAGAAATCCGCGCAGCCTTTGGAATTGCACACATTTCTTTTGCGGGTGTTACGGTTCCACCCTGTACTGAGACGTTTGCTCTTGGTATACAAATCTGACAAGCAGACGAACAAAATTAACCGAACTCCAAGAGCGGCTCTACCCATTCTGTAGGCAGCATAGCTTTGCAATTTGATGTTTAATTGAGCAGATTTTCAAAAACTGAAGTCCATGCCAGGAGCCTTAAAACGAAGTCGCTCCCGTTGGAATAAGGTCCATTGGATCAAATTGGACTCTCTTTGGTAGTGAACCCTTTTGGGATATTTACAGAAAACGCTTTTCGTCTTGAACCGTAGTAAAAAACCGCCATCCTAAGATGGCGGCACATAACCCTTCGAGGTATTCAGGTTTAGTGTTCCCAATTTTTAGAGGCTTTAATTCTTTGATGAGAATATCCTACTCATATAGCGGTATCCAAGTTGATTAAGTACAGAAGATAGTGTGTGGCACGTCACGCCACACACTATCTTCTGTACTTAATCAACGCACATAGTGCTGTATGCCCAGTTAAAGAACCCTAGTATGCAGTGGTGCGGCGTATAGTGCGCCGCACCACTGCATACTATGATTCTTTAATCGGATTTGATGTCAGTTACGAATCAGGGTGAATTTGAGATTACGTTTCAAATTGGGATGTTTTAATCGGAGTGGATCTGAGCAAATCTAAATCTATCCTCTCTAATTCTGTCTTTGTTGAGAGCTGTTGGCGCAGGCTAACGCCTGTTGAATCTGGTCGCGTAGAGCAGGAGGTTCTACTACATTCGTTACTCGTAAGGCATTGTCAGCTTGGCCCATTTCGTAGTACACCAGGGAAAAGGCAGCAGCAATGACATTACGTTGAGCACTGTCATCTTCTGTGTTTGCTAAATCTTCGGCTTGCGCCATGAGATCGGCAGCGCGTTCGTGAAATGCGTCCCCCGAAGAAGTACCCTCTGCTAAAGCAGCATATTGATTTGCGGCCCCTGCCACTATCATGGCTTTGAGATAGGGCTCTGTCACGACGTCAACATTGTTCAGGATGTAAGAAAGTGCTGTAGTGGCAGATTCTGTTTGCCCGGCGCGTACATAGGTAATAACAGCACCCGTTAGAAGACTGAGCGTTCCGTATTCCTGAGTGGGGAAAGTTTGCGCTAACTCAAACAATTCTGACGTTAAATCAGCGGCTTGCGATCGCCCCTCTTCCTGATCAAACCGGATATAAACTCCCACTAATCTGGCCAAAGCCCAGAACTGTAAGACATACTCCGCCTCAGATCTGGTTGCCAAATTTTTGTACACAGCGGTAGCCCGCTCCAAAGTGGCCGAAGCAGCGGCCTGTTGTCCCTGATCCCAATACTTCTCTGCAATTCGCAAGAGGGGTGATAACTGAGCCTCCTCATTCATTAGGCCAACCAGTTCTAATGCAGTTTCTAGCTGTCCCTCATTCCAGTAGCCCTGAGCAACATAAAACAATGCCTGATCCCGGATAGAACGTGCACCACTAAACGCAGCATAGGGCTTTTCTGGAGGTGTTTCTGTCAGGGTCAACGCGACTTCCCGAGCTTCATCTGTACGATTCTGAATGGAAAAGGCCCGACTAACCGCAAAGAGATTTTCGTTGCGTTGTGAGGCATCTTCTAAAGTCCTGGCAAATTCAACCGCTGCCGCTAAATTACCCTGTGCTAATAATTCGTTGACTCCTGGATGCAACCCAGGATCAGAACCATTTCCTTGAATGTTAGAGCGATCGCTTTCCCCCGCGCTATCTAACAACGCTAGCAGCACGGTAGAAGACAACCCCATTAAATCGTTCAGGGTGGCTTCCGAGACCGGTATTGGTGGCAATGGACAAGCCGGGGTGAAAGCACCCAACATAATTTCTTGAAATGAGCTCCCTGAAGATGAACGTTCAGTCGACTGCACCCACGGTTTCGCAGTAGCCGACTGAGCAAAGGCTATCAACCCAAGATGAATGGACAAATTCAGAATTATCCAAAGCAACCGTTTATGTTTCAATGACACCTCGAGAGACTTTCGCGTGTTAAAGAGCACAGCGAGCTACATCTGAACTCCAATTGAAGCATGGACAGCGGAGATCCTCCAGCTTAGGTCAGACATTCGTACCGCAACTTTTCAAGCAGGCTCTTGGACGGAATTGACTCGAATTTTTAGAACCGGTTTGAGAAGGTTGATTTTTCGTGCCCTTCGCACACGAAGAAGCAACCTTCTCAATAGTTTTCAAGCAGCTTCTCACACCCCATTCATGACTCCTATAATTCGGCAATCCAACAGCAATTCTCATTTTGAAATCCAGCCCGAAAACCGCTCGCCATAAGCGAGCGGTTTTCGGGCTTCAAAGCCGAGAGTTCGTGCCTGTAGGGCACGAACTCTCGGCTTTGAAGCTCATAATGAGAATTGCTAGCAATCCAAACTTACAGCGCGAGTTGATATTGACAAGTTCAGTTGTCATAATTAGCATGGGTGCATGAGAACATTACAGCAGGTTGCCCAGCTAGATCCCCACTGGTCACTGGAAGAATTGGTGCAGATAGCAAACGAACTACTACCCCAGTTTTTACCGGAGGAAAAGGCTCATACCCGTGTACGGGAAGAGGTCACACCTCGCCTTGTACGGCATTACACCAGTCAGGGCATGTTGGATGAACCGCTGAAGGAGGGGCGAGAAGCTCGTTATACTTACCGGCACTTACTGCAAGTGTTGTTAGTACGACGGTTACTAACAGAAGGTTACGGAGCCAGTGTGATTGATACCCTGGCGCGTTCAAAACCTGACCCAGACCTGGAGGCATTACTTCAGGGCGGCGCTCAACTCACCGTCACTCCAGCAAACCCGGCCCTGGCCTTTTTGCAACAAATTCAACAACGGCAACCAGACGCAGCTCGCCAGGCCCCGTTCAGTCCCCCAATTGTATCACCGCCGCCCATTCCATCCCCATCCCCAAGCACAACACAGTGGACTCGGCTGGAGGTTTTACCCGGCCTGGAGTTGCACGTGCGCAGCGACTTTACTTTACCGACAACATCCCAAGAGCAACAAAACCTGCTCCAGCATATCTTACGCATTCTGACATCTCTTGCTTCCTCAAAACGGAGGTCTTCCCGCTCATGAACCAACCGCATATTGACCTCATCCCCCTGCGGGCTGCTGTTTGCTCTGATCGCCCTACGACCCTTGATCTGGTAGTACGCATTATCCCCCCCGACCTGCCTGAAACGATTGATGCCCGCCGCCCCACCCTTAATGTCGGGTTTGTAATCGATCGCTCAGGCTCTATGGGCCATCGCAAAAAAATTGAGTACTCTCGTCAGGCAGTCTGCTACGCCATTGAGCAATTATTGCCGAGCGATCGCCTCAGCGTCACCATTTTCGACAACCATGTGGAAACCCTTATTCCCAACACTCCAGCAAACAACAAAACCAGCTTTAAGCGTCTGATCAACCAGATCCAACCGAGGGGTAGTACAGCTCTCCATGCCGGATGGGTACAGGGCGGGATTCAGGTGAGCCAGTCGCTTACAGCCGAACTCAATCGCGTCATTGTGCTATCTGATGGGTTAGCGAATCTCGGGGAGACGAACCCTGATGCGATCGCCACGGATGTTCATGGACTCGCGCAACGGGGCGTTAGCACCTCTACTATGGGCTTGGGGGATGACTATAACGAAGACTTGTTAGAAGCCATGGCCCGTAGTGGCGATGGCAATTACTACTACATCGAAGCTGCGGAACAGCTCCCCAGCATCTTTGAGCAGGAACTTCAGGGGTTAGCCATCACTATTGGTAAAGCGGTCACCATGGCGGTTAAACCTCAGGGGGATGTGGTGCTTGCTGATGTGCTGAATGACCTGGATAAGGATGCCGACGGACAGTATAAGCTGCCCAATTTGATGTTTGGCAATCCCATAGATTTTGTCGTGCGGCTAAAGGTTCCTGCCATAACGCAGGAAGCGCCACTCTGCGTCTTTCATTTAAGCTGGACGGATACAGAACAGCAACTTCAGGAACTCACCATTCCGTTGCAACTTCCTGTCGTTCTTCATCACCAACTGAATGAGTTTCCGCTTAATACTGACGTGCAGCAGCAAGTTGCGTTGATGATGACAGCCCGTGCTAAAAAAGAGGCCGTCAATCTGGTAGACAAAGGAGATTACGACACAGCCAGCCAGATTTTGCAAAAGACTCGGCAGCAAATGCTGGATTACAACCTCCCCATGTCTGTTCCCGAGGCAGCTGCTCTGGAAGACCTGGACCAGGAACTTCAAAGCCGCAAGATCTCTAGCTACCGAAAGCGCTCGTCGCATCAATCCTACAGTCGTGGCAGCCGACGCAGTCGAGGGCACAGCAACCTGTTCTATGCCTTTGATCGAGGTCCCCTGTTGGGAGACATTACCCAGCAAACGACTGATGCGATCGTCAATTCCACAGATTGTTATTTATCGGATAGTGGAGCTATTGCCAGGGCAATTCATCGTGCCGCTGGCCCTGAGTTACTCAAAGCTTGTCAGGCATTAAATGGATGTGCTGAAGGGTCGGCAAAAATTACCCCTGGATTCAAGTTAGCGGCTCCCTGGGTGATTCATACCGTCTGTCCTCCCTGGCACGGGGGCAACCATCGGGAGGATGCTATGCTGGCCCAGTGTTATCGTGCCTGCCTCGACCTGGCATCCAGGCAAGGAATTTATTCGATCGCCTTTCCCGCCATTGGCATCGGTGCTTTGGGGTTTCCCGTTGAACTGGCTGCACGTATCGCATTTGAAACAGTTAGCCATTACTTATTTAGCCGAAGCACCATTGGTACTGTACGATTTGTTTGTTTTGATGAGCACACGTTGCAGGTTTATGAAGCTCAATTCAGCCGGTTTTCCAGTTGGTAAATAGGTGATGCGTAGTTCAACATAAAACCTGAAATGCTGTGCTGCTCGCAAGGTGGGCGACACAGCATTTTAGGTTTACTCGTATCTTGCGTCAGAATTAAGAACCGTTGTTTTCCCGTCGCAAAGCGACGAGAAAACAACGGTTCTTAATTCTGGTTTAGAAAGGATTCCAGCGATCGCCCCTTCCCCTAATACAGAAAGAAACGGTGAGCTTCTTGAGAGTATGAGCATACGTCTCCGAGATTTGAAAGATGTTTTGTAGTGATAGATACCACTCGAAACACGAGGTCTGAGTACGTTAAAGCCACATAGTAGAAATTTTAGTTTGCAGTTCTACGGTATTTCATTCCCTTCTGTGTCCCCTCTTATCATCGGAGCTATGTCATCGTGAGTCAGCGCAGAATTTTTGGTTTATCCCGTCGTCAATTTGTCCGTACCCTGCTTGCAACGAGCGCTTTTGGGGTAACGGCCAAATTGGGAACCGGATGTACGGCTAGCAAGGGTTCTGGTGGAGAAGTCACTGCGGCCGGGGAATCACCGGCGGCCAGTGGTGAGCCTATCACAATTGGCTTTATTTACGTTGGGCCTAAGGACGACTATGGCTATAACCAGGCCCATGCCGAGGGGGCTGCAGGAATGGCCAGCAAGTTCTCCAATGTCAAGCTTGTGGAAGAAGCAAGCATCCCCGAAACCACAGCCGTCACCGAGTCGATGCGAAGCATGATCGACATTGATGGTGCGATCGCCCTCTTCCCCACCTCCTTCGGATACTTTGACCCCCACATCCTCAAAATAGCGACAGAGTACCCCGATGTGCAGTTCTTCCACGCGGGTGGTCTATACATAGAAGGGAAAACCCCCAAAAACGTAGGCAGCTACTTTGGCTACATCGACGAAGCACAGTATGTTGCCGGAATTGTAGCGGCCTTAACTTCTAAGACGGGCAAACTGGGCTTTGTAGCGGCCAAACCTATTCCCCAGGTACTTCGCAACATCAACAGCTTCACTATGGGGGCTCGCAGCGTAAACCCAGATGTAACGACCCAGGTCGTGTTTACTGGGAACTGGGCTGAACCGGTTAAAGAAGCGGAATCCACCAACAGCATGGCAGACCAGGGCATCGACGTCGTCACCTGCCACGTAGACAGCCCCAAAGTCGTGATGGAAACTGCCGAGAAGCGCAATATTTACTCCGTGGGTTATCATGCAAACCAATCTGCCCTGGCGTCTAAGGGCTATCTAACGGGGGCCGAGTGGGATTGGGTGAATATTTACTCCCGCTTTACCGAAGACCTGTTGGCTGGCAAAAAGCTGATGGATGGAAGCATTCCCCATCTGGTGCGAGGCGGTCTGAAGGAAGGGTTCTGTAAACTCTCCCCCTATGGCCCTGCGGTTAGCTCTGACACGAAAGCTAAGGCGGATGAAGCCATGGCCAAGTTCATGGATGGCAGCATGGTGATCTACAAGGGCGAGATTAAGGATAACCAGGGGAATGTCGTCATTGCGGCCGGGCAAGAACTGAAGCAACAAGATCCAGTTTTGGAGCAAATGAATTACCTGGTAGAAGGCGTTATTGGCACCATCTAACCAACAGGCCTATACAACAGAAAAGGGTGAGTGCAAAGCACTCACCCTTTTCTGTTGTATAGGCTAAAGCAGCTGTAAATTTAATTCTGGATTTTCGGTGGAGACGGGAATCTAATCAGCATTTTGACCCCGATCGCCCAGGCAATAGAAGCGGCCCAACCCGCCAAAATATCACTGGGGTAATGTACCCCTAAATACAGCCGGGTCCATCCAATCATCAGGACAAATGCACCACCAGCAAGAGCCACAACCCAGCACCAATAACTGCCCCAGGTCAAAACGATCAGAGCCACCACCAGCGTCATACTTGCCATGGCATGGCCGCTGGGAAAACCATAATCCAATTCGGGAGCGGGGGATGTCCATAGTTGAGGCCGTACCCGATGCAGCATGGCTTTGGCAACTCGGTTGAGCACAGTAGCGCCCAGCAGGGTAATCAAAAAATAGGTTAAGCGGTGCAAGCGGCGTCGGAGCAGGAGAAAAATTGAAATAATGATGGCAGCAGGAAAGACCCCCCAGAACACCCCGAAGCGGGTCAAGATGGTTACCACAGCATCAAGCTGAGGATTTGCTCTGGCATGAATGGCAAGCAGAATCGGAACATCCCAGGAAAAGCCCCCTTCATTTTCCCAAACATCCTCTGCCAACTCGCCAAACACCTGAAGAGGCAGAAATACACCAACGAGCAGAAGCAACAAGCTAGCGCGGTGGCTGATGACCCATGTTTTCGAAACCGCCCAAAATGAACGAAGATGCCGCTTCAACTTAGCCTCTATCATGCCGACAATGTCGCATCCTTCATGTAAAGTGCCTTCAGCTTAAAGCACTCAAAAAAGGCTTTACTCTAGAAAAAGTTACATATTATATTGCTGTGCCAGAAAAACTAGAGCTCCTTTTGGCATCGCAGTGCGATGCCAAAAGGAGCTCTAGTTTTGGGTGACAACTCTATTATCTATTGCCTCAGCAATGTTAGGGAATTCAGGAATTTAAGAGAATACTCTACGTGGGGTGCGTTGCGCCCCACGCAGAGTATTCTCTTAAGTTGCCAGGGTAATAAGTTCATGCCCGCGATTGGCTCAGTCGTGCCAGGGCGGGAACCCATTGTTCTACGCCCCATGCTATATCCCCAGAAACGGGCATCAAGAGATCTACATGAATTCTGTGAAAAGCCTTTATGAGAAGTATTTAAAAGATAAATTCTTTAGATGTCATCATTTCAAAACAAGGCTATAGTGCAGGACAAACAGTACACGAAGGGGTTGGGCGCATTCTTTGAATCCTCCCCATGTCGTCGTTACTCATTTTGTGCTGTTCCCTTAAATTTTGATTTGGATGCGATGGCTAATACGGCACCAGTTTTAAATACAGCGGGTAATCCGACACTACCCAACATTCTTCAAGACATTTCCAGCGAAACGAATACCGGTATCTCTCTTCTCGATCTGGCGGGTAGTTTGATTACTGATGCCGATAATGGGTTTGAGGCGATCGCTATCACCGGAGCTGATAGCACCAACGGCACCTGGCAGTATTCCACAAACGGTGGCACCGATTGGCAGAACTTTCCCACAGGAATTAACGGTAACAACGCCCTGGTTCTGGGGGCACAAGCCCTTTATGTGCCAGGGGTGAGTGGAACGCCACCAGCACCCGGTACCCAATCCTGGCTGTTCTACAATAATCCTACAGGAGCCACGCAGACAGCGGGTACAGACGGTACCATCCTGGACACCAGTGCCAATTCAGCTATATACGCAGGTTATAGCAACTACAGCCTAACCGGAATCAAAAATTCCAGTTTTCCTACTCTCGATCGGCAGCAGGGCTATAGCCTGGCGTTTGAGACCCGTATCAACTTAAATAACTTGGTGAATAGTAATCGCGCGGGCTTCAGTGTCACTGTCGTCAGCAGTGATGGGACGCGAGCCATTGAGTTAGCATTCCAGACCCTCACTCCAAATACGGGCCTTATTTTTGCCCAGTCAGATGACAGAACAGTCAACCCAAATGGGCAACTTCAGGGCCTCTTTACCCAGGCAGAAAGCGTCAGTTTCAACACAAACGTTTTAACCAGCTATCGGCTGGAGGTTGTGGGCAGCAACTATGTGTTGTTTGCTAATGGCACACAAATTTTAACGGGTCCCCTGCGGGACTACTCCAATTTCACACCCTCCAACCCCCTGATTCCCGACCCCTACAATTTTCCCAACTTCGTATTTTTTGGGGATAACACCACCTCGGCCAGTGGTCAATTTGAACTGGGAGATGTGGCCGTACAGACGGCAACACGCCTTCGGTTTGTACCCAACGCCGGATTTAGTGGTAAAGCTACAATTGGTTTCCGGGCGTGGGATAGCACCGATGGTAGCCTCAACGGCAGCACCGTTAATCTTGGGGTGGTCGGAGGGAATACGGCTTACAGCAGCAACCTTGAAACGGCGACGATTTCTGTCATCCCCCTGCCACCCACCATTGGGGCGATCGCCACAGATAACATTATCAACGCCACAGAAGCCACGACCGGGGCTACCATTAGCGGCACCACGCAACCCGGAGCCACTGTTAGCCTCACCATTGCAGGCCAAACCTATTTCGTCCCCGCTAACGGTACAACCTGGAGCTACACGCTAACCCCTCAGGACATCGCCAATTTGGGCCAGGGGTCAGGTCGCACCGTTACAGCCGTCACCACCGATGCTGCTGGGAATGTCAGCGGAAGCCAGGTATCGCAACCCTTTACGATTGATACAATTGCCCCGTCAGCCCCCACCGTTGAGGCGATCGCCACTGACAACATCATTAATGCGGCTGAAGCGACCGCTGGTGTCGTGCTTCGTGGCACCACCGATACAGGCACGACCATCAGGCTGATTGTAGCTGGGGAAAGCCGCACGGCTACAGTGAATGGCACGACCTGGAGCTACACGCTGAGCAACGCTGATCTCTCAAATTTAGAACAGGGGCCAGGAAAAACCGTCAGTATCACCGCTACGGATGCAGCGGGCAATACGGCTGTCATCCAATCCCAATCATTCACCATTAGTACAGAACCGCCAGCGGCACCCACGATTGGGGCGATCGCCACTGACAATATTATTAATGCCACAGAAGCCAGCGCTGGCATTGTTTTCAGCGGCACCACCGATGCAGGTACCACCGTTAGCCTTAATGTGGCAGGCACAACCCGCACAGCCGAGGTGAATGGCACGACCTGGACGTATACCCTGACCAGTGCAGATTTAACAAACCTGGGTCAGGGCACTGGAAAGAGTGTTACGATCACCGCCCGTAATGCGGCTGGAACCGAAACACCTACAGTTTCTCCGCTGTTTGATATTGATACGGTCGCACCCGCGAATGTCTCTCTGAGTAGCAATAGCGTTCTTGAAAATAGCTCAGCTAATACAGCAGTTGCAACGCTATTGGCAACAGATGTTAGCAACGTATCGTTTAGCTTTGTCAATGGCGACGGAGACAACAATAACAACGCCTTTCGGATTGAGAATAACCAGCTTTATCTGAATGTCCCCGCTGATTTTGAAGATCAAGCGACCTACAACGTTCGGATTCGTGCAACGGATGCAGCCGGTAACAGTATTGAAATCCCTCAAACGATTACAGTTACCAATGCCAATGAAGCTGTAACGGCGATCGCCCTCAGCAACACTATCATTCCGCAGAATGTAACTGGAGCCGTAATTGGCACACTAACAGTAACAGATCCAGATGCCCTTGCCGCCTTCCGCAACAACACGTTGACGGTAAGCGACAACCGCTTCGAAGTCGTGAACACCAACAACACACTGCAACTAAAACTACTGGATGGGCAGGCATTAACCTACAACGAGCTAACCAATGGACAACTTGCCCTGACCGTAACGGCAACCGATGCTACGGATGTAGCGTTAACCTTCACCGCCCCGTTTAACTTGTCCGTGGGCGGGACAGACGCTGCTGAATCGTTTGTTGCATCCCCACTCTTCGATCGCATTCTAGCCGGGGGAGGCGCAGATATCGTCACCGCAACTGTGGCGAACCTCGGCCAGAACGATGTTCTGGATAGTGGAGATGGCAGCGATCGCCTCACCCTCTCCGCTGGGGTCTCCACCGATTCCCTCACCCTTAACCTGACTCAACCAACCAACCAGTTGCAAGGCATCAATGGCCTGACGGTGCAGAACTTTGAGCAGTTCGACTTAAGCAACTTTGCAGGACGGCTCACAGTACAGGGCAGCGCCTTGGCGGATATTGTGCTGGGGGGTGCAGGCAATGACACCATAATTGGGGCCAGCGGTGACGACAGTTTGGCTGGTGGGGGCGGCAATGATGTTTTGAATGGCGGATTGGGGGCAGACTCTCTCAATGGTGGCCTGGGGAATGATCTGTATACCGTCGATAACGTTGGCGATCGCCTCACTGAAGGGCTCAACCAGGGCATCGATACCGTGCGCTCCTCAATCACCTGGACCCTGGGCAACCATCTAGAAAACTTAGTCCTGACTGGAAGCGGCAACATTAACGGATTGGGCAACACTCGTAACAACAGAATGACAGGCAATCGTGGGAATAACACCCTGACGAGTGGAGCGGGAAGCGATCGCCTCCTCGGTGGTTTGGGAGCAGATGCCCTCAACGGCGGTGCCGGCAACGACACCCTGACGGGCGGGGGCGGACGCGACAGCTTCCAATTCGCCTCTTCTCGCAGTTTCCGCCGCGCCGATTTTGGCGTGGATCGCATCACCGACTTCCTGCGGGGCCAGGATCGCATTACGCTCTCAGCCCGCGCATTTACGCTCCTCGGCAATTCGGTGGGGCGCAGCCTCAATGGCAACCAGTTTGCCAGCGTGACCAGCGATGCTGCAGCAGGACGGGTGGGAGCAGCGATCGCCTATAACCGCACCAATGGTCGCCTGTTCTACAACGCTAACGGTAGCGCTGCAGGATTCGGCACAGGAGGACAGTTTGCGACCCTTCAGGAAGCACCTGCGTTAACGCGTAATGATTTTACAGTGGTTGCATAATGTTCTTAAATTGGATGTCGTGTAACATAACGTCAGTTCGGGATAAGCCGAACCGCCCATTATTGCGTGCGCGACGCGCACGCAATAATGGGCTTTTTCGAGTGCCGCGCGAAGCGCGGCACTCGAAAAAGCCCTTAACCCGAACTGAGGTTAACATAGGTGAGTCGCAAGGGTGCAGGTGCAGCTCATGACCTACTCGGTGCTGGCTTCGGATTACGATGGAACGCTGGCGTTGCATGGGGCCGTGGATGAGGCAACTGTGCGATCGCTCTACCGATGGCGTGAAGCCGGTCGCAAGCTTGTGCTAATCACCGGGCGTGAGTTTGAAGACACCCTTCAGATTTGCTCATTCATTGATGCATTTGATTGGGTAGTCACTGAAAATGGGGCGATGCTGTATCATCCTGCTACCCAGACAGAAAAGCCTCTAACCCAAGGCCCTCCACAGGAGTTTGTGGAGGCGTTGCGCGATCGCGTCTACACAGCTGCTCGTACCAACACCGCCCCCCTCTCTGAAGAAATGCAGCGGCTCAAGAAGGCGTACCCTCTGGTAGGGCAGGGCCGGATCATCGTATCCACCTGGGAGCCTCATAGTGTGGAAGCGCGATCGCTGATTGAGGAAATGGGATTAGATCTACAAATTATTTTGAACAAAGGTGCTGTCATGATGCTGCCAACGGGCATCGATAAAGCCTCAGGATTGGCCGCCGCCGCGCAGGAATTAGAGGTGGAATTGACCGAGATCGTGGGGGTGGGGGATGCAGAGAATGACTTGCCTTTTCTCAACGTTTGCGGCTATGCCGTAGCGGTCGCGAATGCGCTACCCGAAGTGCAGTCTCAGGTTGACTGGGTAACTCATGCAGAGCGGGGAGCAGGCGTCGTAGAGTTAATCGATCGCCTGTTAAATACATAAACCATAAGAGGTTGAATGCGTTAATTTGATACAACGCATTTTTGCTGCGTGTAGAGTACGACGCACATCACACACAACAAAAACTGTGTAAGCCCTAAAGTAGAGTGATGTTGACTGCGTATCACGCAGTCAACATCACTCTACTTAAATTAGTGCGTGTGGGATTTTGGGCTGTGAGTCATCGTAGCCAAATAGGCTCGGCTCGCGGATTCCCGTTCCCCTGCATTGGCCAGCGCATCCGCTAACCGGAGATGGTCGGCAATGGTATGGTTGGGTTGGGCAACCGCTTCACTGTACTGGCGAATTTGTTGTTGGTAATAATCATATTCTTCAGCAGTCGTGGGAGGAAGATAAATAGCAGCGCTGGGGCGGATTGTAGGGGCGATCGCCACCAGGCTACTACCGGCCATTACAATAGCAAAAATCAGCCATTTTGCCAGACTCATCTGATCCTGCGAAATCCCATTAAACTCAGGTTCTGCATCAGTGAGTTCAAGCACAGTAGGCCATGAAGACGTCATCGGTGGGGCTCCAATCAAGTTCAGGGAAGTGAAAATCAATCAACCGAAATGATGGTTTGGATGCCGGCATCCAAACCATCCACGCTAAAAACTTCTAGCCGAAGCCTGGCCACTGACGGGGTAGGTACCTGTTGTATTACCTCGGGCATCCGTCAGCCTGCCATATAAAAACAACGTGACTAATTGGGTATTCGCACTATCTAAGCAGGCATAAAAGCCATTCGTACCTCTGAGCGTTTGTGTTGTAGCCGTACAGCCGCTAGGCATTGCACTGGGAGCCGTTAGAGCATCCACTAACAGAGTGTCAGCGCCTCCTACAACTCGGCGGCGAATCGTTGTGGCGGTCCATAAATTGCCAGAGCACCCATTAATTTCATGAACGTAGTAAACAATACGAGAACTATCGGGCATTACGAGGGTCATCACCCCAGTCGTTGGGCCGCACGACTGACTGGGTACATCCGTCGAGGTTGGGACGGTAATGGTTCTTGCCATGCGTACTTCATCAGCCATGAAGTCAAGAGCGCGGTTCAGGTTGGCCCGCCGTGAAATTTCTGACCCTGATTGTTGATTTGCCCGCAGCATGGTTGTGAGACCATAACCCGCCAGGGTAATCATGATGCTGGTTACCACCATGGCAATAATGAGCTCAACGATGGTAAATCCAGCGGTTGTTGGAGAGTAGTGTAGAAATCGTAAAAGCCGCTTCATGGCCGTTCTCCTGCAAGGTATCTAGCCGAGTCGGAACAAACGAAGGTGTGAATCGAGTTTCTTCGTTTGTGTATCCAGGGAAAATTCAAGAAAATCGAGGGAACTATTCAAAGACGAAAAGAAAAAACAGGGAAGTCAGGAAGGATGGAAATCACGACCCGTTACTCGGCACACAACTGGCCTCAAGGGTACCCGTACCGCTATAGACGCCTGTTCGAATTAGCCCTAGAGGCACCGACATCACCAAACACCGTTGCAGACTCGTTGTGGGAGATGAAATCACAACCGTAACAGGCTGGGTCATTGCACTCCCGTCCGTATTAGAAACAGCGCCCTTGATGTTAAATCGCATAGCTGTTGCAGATGAGCGAATGGCAACACGGCTCAAAGTGCGATTTCCTGTCACTAAACAGGCTCCCGTGATAGCAGAGGTACTCGTATTTAACGAGAGATTACAGGGAGTACTGGTACGCATCGCTTGCCGTTGCGCCTCCTGAAGTGCCCCTTGTATTTCCACTAAGGATTGATTGACTCGGGTTCTAGAATACATGCCCAGAAATCCTGGGGCAGCAATGGCTGATAAGATTCCAACAACGAGGACCACCACGACCATTTCGATTAGCGAAAAGCCGGCCTCAGTTACGCGCGCATTGAAACGCCACATTGGGTATCACCTCCGTATACATTGACATGATCGGGGTTGTTTCTCCTGCCCTCTGCACCCCATAGGTAATTTGCAATACCTCAAAGGGTGCTGCTGCCTGTACTACGGCACTGCGCGTCAGGGTGTAAGACTTTCCGGCAATCGTACGGCTTCCCCCGTTGGGCAACGTTGGCAGATTTTGCAGCACGATATTGGCATAGCCATTGGCAGCAGCGGTAGCTGTACACTTGCTGACGTTATACACTGTGGTTCCTGCTGTTTGCGCCCCTGGCAAAGATGCGGAGAGTTGAACGGTATTTGTCCCCGTATTCACTGTGTTAATGGTGTAGGCCGAGACACTGCGGCCTATAGTGATCCGTTCACCGGGACTTAATCCAGTGACTGACGTTAAGGTTAGGGTGTTTGCCCCCGCTAAAGCATTCGAAGCCAGAGTGTAATTAATTTGTGAGGCGCGCGATCGCACTGCTTCTAAATCCTGCTGAATCCAGTTCGTCGCTTCGGTGTTAACGCGAGCGCGAACCTTGAGCAGGGCTGACAAGCTAAAACTTGTCATCGCAATCCCAATGAACATAGACAGGATCAGGATAGCGACCATCACCTCGATCAAAGTAAATCCTGCCGTTTGAGACTGTAACAGCGCACGTGTCCCTACTGGTTTTGGAGCAGCCCGCATCCAAACCATGAACAATTGAATGAGATTAGAGCGCTTCTGCCTATTGAGTTTGATTAGGCATGGGTGTGATGCTGCCGTAGAAGCAGGTTGTGAAAGAGAAGTATAGTTTTGCATTGCTTATCTCACCTAAGGCTGTGCATCCTGCCGCTGCCATGTCTGGATGGGCGAAAAACGGGGCGGTAAGTTTTGAGGCATAACGCTCATCAGATCCCAGTCAGCGGTCTGCAAAACGGTAATGTTGCTGGTGTTAGAACCGCAACCGCCACTATTGCTCCAATTGTTAACCCATACCGCACCGCGAATACCGCCTGAACCGCCCGCTCCAGCAACCCCCACCGCATATCTGGGAGCCAGAACAAACATATCGATATAGTTGTTTCCGTTTAAGCAGATAGTGCTACCAGTCCCGCCATACCCATAAATTTGGAAGTTAGTCGGTCGGCAGGTAGGAACACCAGTACAGTTATGGATGATGTCTCCACCCCGACTGATATTGCCTGCCAGATAAATCGTGACGCGGGTACCAGGTGTAATCGTCAGGCTTCCATTTTGAGGAATGTTCAGGTTATTGATGCCATACTCATACACCTGAACCGTTTGGCCGTTGTTCAGAGTTTTGGTTGTGGCCTGGGCTCCTGGGTGAGGCAGCACCACGTCATTGTTATTTCCAGTGAAAGCGTTGTTGGGTAAGCTATTGAGTGAATTTCCGGTGGGCATTGTCGGCAGAGCAGGCATCTGCATCGTGGTGTAGTAGGCCCGATACGGTTCACTGGTATTTGGGTCAACACCCGTCGTTGAGAAGGCACTGAGGGGAACCGAACAGTCATTGGTCAGAACATTTCCCTGTACGGTGTTTCCTCCCGTTTGCCCACTGTTGAGCCAGAGACCCGGAATGGGTACTCCGCTCATATCTCCCGATTGCACTGGAATGGTCACTCGCAGACTATTGATACTGCTGCGGTTGGTTAACCGTCCTTCTACCTGTAATGTGCCAATGCCCGGTGCGCTATTAGGGCGAGTTGCGTCATTGGCCTGATATGTATAGTCCACCACTCGAAACTGGCCTTTACTGGGGCTAGCCGGATCAACGTTCTGCCAGTTGCGGGCACCAGCGGCAAACGCCGCAATATCGGTAGTACTGGTTGGACCACATAGATTACCAGTGCTGACAGTGGCGCGCGAGTTTGACCAAGCGCTCAGGTTATAGGTCGAAACGGAGCGGTTGTTATTGATGAAGGATTGGATGCGAGCCAAGCCACTTTCCGCAACGTTAAGACTGCTACCTGTGGCTTCCTGTTGATTGGCGGTCACATCGTCATTTTGCGATCGCAACAACAATGCTGCAGAAACCATCATGATCGCCAGCCCAAAACCTATGGCGATAGGCATGGCATAGCCGCGATCGCCATTTTTCCCAATTAAATGACGCCCTACTGCGTAGCCTCGCTTTAAAACTTTCATGGGTACCTTTCTCTCCGCCCAAACTTTCCTACTGCACTTCTAACGACTGGGAGATGGCACTGACTGATTTTTTCCTTGCGATTACAAGACTAAACCGAAATAATTAAGAACTTCAAAAGATAAAGCAGAGTTAGGTGGCATTTCATCAATGCTTAATTTTCTCGATTCAACATATAAAGAGTTTCCTAAGTTACTCTTGTATTTCCTGAAAGCGAGATGGAGCAAAGCACAGTAGAAATGTCAGAGTGGCCACAACCCTTCACATACAATTAATACACCGCCTGTAGCGGGGTCTCATAACCCCTGAATCATTCTGAAAAATTCTAATTTTTGCTATATACAGCACTTTTCAAGTCTATGAGGTACAAGTCATTTTTGTGAGAGCCTCGCAGAGCGAGGCTCTCACAAAAATGACTGCATTTTATTCAAGCGTAAAGCGCTGTATAGCAGATAAAAAATTCATTTTTTCCGGAATCTTAAATCATTCCTTGAAAAGGGAATAGGCTCTGTCTAGCCTGAAAAGAATGTTTGAAAAATTTCAAAAAAGCAATTCTTTTCGGCCCTCTAAGCATGAAAGATTAGCCTTTCAAGCATTCTTAAAAACGAAAATTTTGCTGGATCGATTGTTAGTATTCTTGCTATTGGGAAGAGTATTGGCGATCGCTTTGCACTATCTATACCTTTTCTAAGGCCAGGAAAGAGATCACATAAAGGAGAATGAGGTCATTTGAATGCGAATCTTATTGGTTGAAGATAATCACTTCATGAGCAAGGCATTGGCTTTAACCTTAACTTGTCAAACCTACACCATTCATTAGTTCGGACAGTTTTTCTGAAACCCTTGATTTTGCGTGCGCTTCGCGCACGCAAAATCAAGGGTTTCAGAAAAACTGTCCAGAGTATTAGACTCTCAAAATTTAGTGAAGTTATTGATATCAGAGAATACGCTATTGGTGATGAATAAGCTTAAGTTAAATTTAAATAAAAATACACTAAAATTCCCAACGCAGTTCATACACCGTGTAGAACGTGTTAACACTTCTAGAATATTCCCAACATTCTCAAAATTACGAAATTATATCAGCGTATCATCGCTTCCTCTAACAATAGGTTTGAGTTTATCTACAGGTAGTCTGTTTCTTTGGTGGGCTCTGTACGAGGCTGAACAATCTCACATTCAACAATCTATTGAACAAAAAACAGTAGCGTTGAGCGCTGAAATTACCGAACAGATTGAGCCCAAGATTCTGGCCTTAGTTCGCATGGCTCGACACTGGGAACAGGAGCATGGCCTCAGCCGCGAAAACTGGGAACTGGAAGCCCGGTTGAATCTTGAAGACTTTCGGGGATATGAAGCGATCGCCTGGGCAGACTCAACTTCTCAAATTCGCTGGACCGTCACTACCGAAACGAGAACTCCACTGCCACCGTTAAAACTTGACGCAGAGCCTGCCTTAAGTGCGGCTCTGGAGCAAGCTCGTATCACTGGAAACTTAGCCATCACCCCCTATGTGGATTGGATAGGCGGCCAGGATGAATTTTTTGTCATTGTTCCCATCCTAGGTTTCCCCAGGGTTCCCGCACAACCAAACGCTATTTGTACACAGCAGATTTTATTGGTGCCAGAGCAATGCTCCCCCCCTATCGATGGCTACATTGTTGGCATTTTTCAGGCACAAACGCTATTTAGCACCTTGCTCGATGATGGGGATGTTCAAGGTTATGCTGTGCAGATTTTTGGTCAGGATCGGCAACTGTATAGCCACCACACCAGCAAGCAGGTCAATAATCCAAGCTTGCTTCAAGAAACGACGATTACCCTGCATAACTTGAACTGGCAATTACAGGTTGCTCCGACACGGGCTTCATGGATTCGCTCCCAAACGTATTTACCTGCAGTTTCGCTTCTATCAGGATTAAGCCTGTCCTGGTTACTGGCCTTAGCCATTTATTTAGCGCAAAGTAGCGATCGCGCAGCCAAAACAGCCCATACTAGTGCCCTACGTCTCGCTGACTTTAAGTTTGCGCTGGATGCATCATCCATCGTGGCTATTACCAATGCTGATGGCATCATTCAATATGTCAACGAAAAGTTTTGTCAAATCTCTCACTACAGCCGTGCCGAGTTATTAGGGCAAACCCATAAAATTATCAATTCTGGCCATCATCCCCCTGATTTTTTTGCTCACCTGTGGACCACAATTGTGCACGGGCAGGTGTGGCATGGTGAAATGTGCAATCGGACGAAGCAGGGCGATCTTTTTTGGGTCGATGCCACCATCGTTCCTTTGCTAGACGATCAGCGAGAACCCATTCAATTTATTGCCATCAGCATCGATATTACCGAGAAAAAACTTCTAGAGACGCAGTTCTTGCGAGTTCAGCGTATGGAGAGCCTTGGCACTTTAGCCGGAGGTATGGCCCACGACCTGAACAATGTTCTCTCCCCCATCATGATGGCGGTACAGCTTCTGAAACAAAAAGAGCAGGATGAGGAAACGCAACAGTGGCTTGAGATTATGGCAGGCAGTGCCCAGCGAGGTGCCGATCTGATTAAGCAGGTTTTAGCCTTTGCCCGGGGTACAGAGGGCGATCGCATCGTCCTCCAACTGAGCGAGGTGCTTCACGAAATCAAACAGATTCTAGATGAAACCTTTCCCAAGGACATGACGATTCACCTGGATCTTGCTGATAGCCTATGGCCCGTGTTAGGCGATACGACTCAGTTGCATCAGGTATTTATGAACCTCTGCATTAATGCCCGAGATGCCATGCCTCAGGGTGGCACCCTGGCCATTGCTGCCAAAAATCTATGGATTGAGCAGCTCGACGCTCGCCACCAACCCGATCTCCAGCCCGGTGCTTATGTGGAAGTAACTGTCTCTGATACTGGCATGGGTATTCCCCCAAGCATCCTCGATCGCATTTTTGAGCCTTTCTTCACGACTAAAGACTTCGGCAAAGGCACCGGCATGGGGCTATCTACGGTCATGGGCATTGTTAAAAGCCATCAGGGGCTGATCACCGTCTCCAGCCAACTGCATCAGGGCACTCAATTTCAGGTTTACTTACCCGCAACGCAGCAGGGAGTGCAGGCGATCGCTCCCACAGCGCCATTGCACGACGGTCAGGGCGAACTCATCTTGGTTATTGATGATGAGACCGCTATCTGCGAAATGGCCCGCTCAACTTTGCAAAGCCGCCACTACCAAGTCATCACGGCCCGTTCAGGAGCCGATGCACTTCGGCTGTATCCCCAATATGGTGATGCCATTGGGTTAGTGCTAGTGGATGTGATGATGCCAGAAATGGACGGCGTGATGACAATCGCATCCCTATACAGGCTCAATCCGGCACTCAAATTTGTCATTATGAGTGGCTTAGTGACTAACCCAGATCTGTCAGGTATATCGGATGCCACAATCGCCAAAATACTGGCCAAACCCTTTACCGCTAATGAGTTATCACTGGCCATTCGTCAGGCTTTAGAACTGGGTTGAAACCGGAGCGTTCCACATCCAGAGGATATGGGACACTCAATTTTCAAAGCAATCACCGTAAATCGTCAGGGATGGAAACCGCTGAGAGGCCAGCGATCGCCCGTAAATTCTGTACCCGCAACAACTCCACAAAATTCAGCGGAAAGCGGTTCTCAATGCGTGCAACGGATTCAATCGCTCCCATCAGATGCCGGGCTGCATCCTGCTCTGAATAACCGCGCCGCAATGCAAACTGAACGGCTGTTTCATCCGCTTCAATTTCCTGCTTGGAGCTTTGATTCTCCTTCCAGATCTGCCAGCCCGCCCAACCCGTCAAGGCACCGGCTGCCACCACACCCACGGCATCCCCCTGTACTAGCTCAACCACACTTCCCAGAGCCCCCACTAAAGCCAGCCCGCGCTGCCAATCCACCTTGAACCAGCGAGCAGCGGTTGCCCACACCACAGTACGCAGCAGTAACATGTCTCGCTGGGATTGAGGCAAATCGGCCCACAGGTCAAAATTAATGGCGATCGCCCGATTCCGATCCCAGGGAAGCGGCGGGGATGCTGCAATAATCTGCGTCTGGTCAGGTTTGCTCACCAGCTTGCAGTACATACGACCAGAGGCAGGCATCAGGTCGATCAGGTGTGCCATTTCAGTATCGGGATTCATGGCGGGCATTTTAGAGGATGGGCGATCGCGACGGCAGACTACAGTTTTAAGTCTACGATCTCCCAAATCGACTTTTACAGCACTTCTCGTTTGCATAGGCCACAGCAAATTTTGTGAGAGCCGCACGGAGCCCGGCTCTCACAAAATCAGGACTTACGCATTTGTGTTGTGGGTGGGGTGCTTCGCACCCCACCCACAACACAAATGCGTAAGTCCTGAAAATTTGTAGATGCCAGACGATCAAGAATCGCTATACAACTGAGGTACTGATTACCCTTCTGTATCTATACTGGCTCCCTGCCAAACGAGATTTACAAATGGCTTCTTAAAAGCTATCCGAAAGCCGAATTTAGGGAGAGTAAGGTGCGTATGCACCCGCTCTCCCTCATATCAAATCCGGTTGAAGAACCATATAAGTTGGGCTTTCGGATTGGCCCTTAAAATGTGCAGTGATTAAATGCTTCAACACAGCGTATAAACATCTCAACCCCCAACCCCAAGGCTGTCTCATCAAAGTCAAAGCGAGGATGATGGTGCGGGTACGCCAACCCCTTATCCACATTGGCTGAGCCGAGAAAGAAGTAGCACCCTGGTACCTCTTGCAGGAAATAAGACATATCCTCACCCCCCATGGTCTGGCACTCTGGCACCACACCCACGGGAGTTTCCACCACCGACTCGGCAACAGAGCGAACGAGATCGGCGATCGCCCGGTCATTCATAACAGGAGGATACAGCCTCTGATAATCCAGCGAATACGTTGCCCCAAAACCCTGACAGATGCCGCCGATCAGCTCCCGAATGCGCGTCTCGAAGAAGGTTGACAGTTTCGGGTCGAAGTAGCGCACCGTACCGTTAAGGCTGGCAGAATCAGCGATGACATTGCGAGCACTCCCCGCATTAAATTTGCCTACTGTCACCACACCCGACTGGATGGGGTCCAGATTGCGTGCCACAACGGTTTGCAGGGCGTTGACAATCTGCGATGCGACTACGATCGCATCCACCGTCTGGTGGGGCATGGCCCCGTGACCACCCCGCCCCTGCACCACCAAATCAAACTGCTCAACTGCCGCCATCAAAGCGCCAGCTCGCACACCTACCGTCCCCAGAGGCAGGTTATTCCAAAGATGAAGCCCAATAATAGCATCCAGCGACGGATTCTCTAGCGCCCCCGCATCAATCATCGGCTTGGCTCCTCCTGGCCCCTCCTCCGCAGGCTGGAAGATGAATTTGACCGTACCCGCTAACTGCTCGCGATGTTGCATCAGGTAATAGGCTGTACCCAGGGCGATCGCCACATGCCCATCATGACCACAGGCATGCATTCGTCCCTCATGCTGCGATCGATACGGCACCTCATTCGCCTCGTGAATCGGTAGCGCATCCATATCGGCCCGAATGCCCAACACCGGCCCTGATTGGCTCCCTTCGATCAGCGCCACAATCCCTGTCTCTGCCACTCCAGTCTGGTGAGGAATCCCCCACTCCTGCAACTTCTGCGAAATAAACGCCGAAGTCAATTTCTCCTTAAACCCTAATTCTGGCTTTTGGTGCAGCCCTCGCCGCCATTCCACGAGCTGTGCCTGCAACGAACGAATCTCAAGCCGAATACGAGATGCTTCGATGGGCAAGGGTTTCAGAGTAGTTGCGACCATAAGGATACGAGTGAATAAGGGATTGTATACAATCTAGCGTTTTAATGATGGCGATGCGGAAAGTTAAATTGATGACTATTTGGAAAAGCCGTAGATTTATTGTGAGACGAAGATCCCCGATTTTTCTAGGAAAAACCGGGGATCTGAAATTAGTTATGTGTTCTTCGTGTGTTTCTTATGCAAATAATCGAAAACACTCTTGTCACCAATATCGGCAGGAATGTCTTGAAAGGCTTTGCGTACCGCGAATACCAACATCAACATAGCCCAGACGGAAAGGAGAATTTGCTCGGCTAAAGGGGGAAGTAAGCCAACCATGTGACCCACCAGTAAAAAGGGAACAACGGGCGTCAACACCTTTGTTTCCAAACGGTTGAAGCAGAAGGCTTCCTTAAAGAAGATCCCTGTTAAGGCCGCAAAGGTAAAACCAATCCCCAGGATCGTGATGGGATGCTCATAAACTGTGACGGCAAACGGTTCGGGGTAGAGATGAGAGATGGCGATCGCCGCCACAACTCCCACCACCCAAAACGCTTGCAACGCCCGGTGCAA
The DNA here is from genome assembly GCF_039962325.1 of Leptolyngbya sp. PL-A3. NCBI lineage: Bacteria > Bacillati > Cyanobacteriota > Cyanophyceae > Leptolyngbyales > Leptolyngbyaceae > Leptolyngbya > Leptolyngbya sp. PL-A3. The sequence goes on along the minus strand of NZ_JAMPLB010000003.1, from coordinate 64,695 downwards.
CGCCGCCATATAAATATGAATGGTGAACAAACTCACCCCCAACGCCAGGGTAAACACCGTGTAGAGGGCTGAGATAGCATGTTGCACTACCTCCGAGTCAGGCTGACGGAGTACGAGGGTGGTGGCGATCGCAAAACTCAAAGCTGCCACCATCAGAGCCGAGCGATAGATGAGGACGCCTTTGCGATCGTCATCGGTAATCGTAAACTCCCCAAACTGCCCCTGATACATCACTGGGATTGGCGTCATTGAATCTTGCATAGCGCTATTTCCCTTAGCATTTTATAGAGTTGGTGGATGGGCGTTCGCATCATCCTGTCATATCTCCCATCATAGTAGGAAGCATGAGGGGTCATTTGAAAAGGGCGCTTTTTCGTGGCCAGAAAACCCAGAAAACACGCCGTTTCACTAGCGTTTCAAACGGCTTCTTTCATAACCCTGTAGGCTTCAGCGCCTTTAAAGCGCTGAAAATCTGGTTGTTTTTGTGAGAGCCGCGCGGAGTGCGACTCTCACAAAAACAACCGTGGCTAATTCAAGCGCAAAGCACTGTAATATTGCTATCTAGGCCAGAGCGATAAATTAGTAGTCTTTCCTCTAACCAAATTGAAGTTGCACTGGATCTCCTACGGCAACTCCCAACTGTTCTTGCGCATTGCCAGCATTCACTGCCACTTCGACCCATCCGTGGCTACCGACAAGTGCAACCAGATTACCAGCGGGAACAGCGCTGTAAGCGGTGCTTCGAGGCAACTGGTGATTGTGGATTTGTAGAACCCACGTGGGATTCATCACGAGTTGGGCAGGAATGTTGGTAATTAAATTGCCAAAGCCATCAATGTATTGGATACAGCCCACTAAACCATTTCCCTCCTGCTCGCAGGGAGGGATGGGTAAGCGGATGAGGCTGGCGGGGGCGATCGCCTCCCCCAAGTTTTCCAACGGCACCCCGCGTGCCAGATGCGCCCCCACCGCGGCAAAGATGTCTCGCCCATGGAAGGTAGCACTGGGGTCGGGGGTGCGCCAATAGAACAGATTGGTTAGCTCGACGGCTGCGACAATGGGCTCTTGTTCCAGCACACCGCTGAAGAGGCCATTGTCGGGGCCGACAAGGAAGTTGCGGGTGGTTTGGAGAGCGATCGCTCGCCGCCTTCCTCCCACCCCCGGATCCACCACTGCCACATGTACCGTCCCAGCCGGGAAAAAGGGCACCGCATTCATCAGATTGAAGCGCCCAGCGGCAATATCTTGGGGTGGAATCTGGTGAGTCAGATCAACCACTTGCACCGTGGGGTTAATGTCCGCAATCACTCCCTTCATGACGCCCACATAAGCGTCTTTCAAACCAAAGTCTGTTAGCAAAGTCAGCAGTCGTGATCCGCCGCGCCTCACTCAACTCGCTCCTGGTGGTATCGTTGCCCCCAGGCGTGCATGGCATCCAGAATCGGTTCCAAAGTGCGGCCCAGGGGTGTCAGAGAATACTCTACCTTAGGCGGCACCTGGGGATAAACCTCTCGGTGAATAATGCCATCATCCTCTAACTCGCGGAGTTGCTGAGTCAGCATTTTTTGTGTCACGCCGTTGAGGGAACGGTGCAGTTCGTTAAAGCGCTTCACGCCGTTGAAGAGTTCGTGGAGAATCAGCACTTTCCAGCGGCCACCAATGATGTCGAGGGTGGTTTCGACGGCGCAGGTGAGGCGATCGCCCCCTGTCATCAACGGTTGGTCACCAATAGCCTGAACGGAAACCTCATAGGTGCTTTCCATCGCTCGAAAACCTCAGGAAACTCGAATAGTATCTTTTTGGGTAGTACCTTACTTTTAAGTGCATACTTCCCTTATCTGATGTACTTACTATAAACTCAAATACATCGGAACAAAGATGAATATTTACTTCACTCCAATCCGATACACCCAGGCAGTGGTGATGCACTCGTAGACATACAAACTGCTCAGGTGCATACCTTCGTTCTTCATAGTTTGATGATTTCTACAGACTGACGGTCAAAAGTTCCGCGTTTCTTCTCCCGTAAACCCTCACACGTCTGGAGCTGATTCAGCAGGTCTTCCAATTGGTCTAATGCTATTTCACTGGTCGTTTCATAGATGTTTGAGTGACAGCGATCGCCTCGATTAATCGACTCAATTTGTTTCTTCCAGCTTGAATCTTCGACTGCTTAAACAATCCACAAGTCTATTCCTTAAATCATTCCTTAACCCTTCAGGAGGCTTTTCTCAATGATTACGCTCCGTCCTTCTAACGAACGCGGTCATGCTAACCACGGTTGGCTAGATAGCTATCACACCTTCTCTTTCGCCAACTATTACGATCCTGAGCACATGGGCTTCCGTGCCCTGCGGGTCATCAACGAAGATCGCGTCGCCGCTGGCCGAGGCTTTGGCACTCATCCCCACCGCGATATGGAAATCATTTCCTATGTCCTATCTGGTTCGTTAGCTCACAAAGATAGCATGGGTAATGCCGCCACCATTACCACGGGCGAAGTGCAACGCATCACAGCAGGTACGGGCATCGCCCACAGCGAGTTCAATCCTTCCGATCAAGACCCCGTTCATTTCCTGCAAATTTGGATTCTGCCGGATACCACTGGCCTACCCCCCAGCTACGACGAGAAGTCCTTCCCAACGGAAGTGAAGCAAGGGCAATGGCGGCAGATGGCGGGCCACAATCCAGCGGATGGAGCTGTTCACATCAATCAGGATGTGGATCTCTACGCGACCGTGCTGACGGAGGGCGAAACCCGCTCTTTTGAACTGCGCCCCGATCGTTATGCTTGGGTACAAGTCGCGCAAGGCAAAATCACCCTCAATGGTCAATCCATGGAAGCCGGAGATGGTGCGGCGGTTAGCGATAAAACGCTGTTAGAGTTGCAAGCCCATAGTGATGCGGAAGTGTTGCTGTTTGACCTGGCATAATCGAGCCCAATAACCACCAGGGGGGTGAGGCGATCGCCCCCCTTTCCGTCCTACTGTAAAGATGATGTAAGCCGAGAAGATCTATGGCCCTGGGAATGCTGGTGGATGGCAAATGGACATCCAAACGTGAACAAGAAGACAAACAAGGACGGTTCGTTCGTCCTTCCACAACCTTTCGTCATCACATCACTGCCGATGGTTCAAGTGGGTATAAAGCGGAGCGCGATCGCTATCACCTCTACGTTTCTCTCGCGTGTCCTTGGGCACATCGTACATTGATTATGCGATCGCTTAAAGGGCTTACCGACATCATCACCGTTTCCATTGTCGATCCGTTTATGGGGGATGATGGGTGGTTCTTCTCAGATTATCCGGGTGCCATTTCTGATGATGTGAATGGAGCACAGTATCTCCGTGATCTCTACATCAAAGCAGAGCCCAGTTATACTGGGCGCGTCACCGTTCCTATTCTCTGGGACAAGCAGACAGGCACCATCGTTAATAACGAGTCTCGCGAAATTATTCGTATCTTCGACACCGAGTTTAGCGAGTTCGCAAAACCCGATGTGGACTTGTATCCCAAAGACTTACGCCAGAGCATTGATGAAACCATCGATGCCATTTACCAGCCAATTAACAACGGGGTTTACCGCGCCGGATTTGCTGTTAAACAAGAGGCTTACGAAGAAGCCGTTACCGAACTTTTTGAAGCGCTAGATCATTGGGATCAGGTGTTGGGCAAACAACGCTACCTCTGCGGCAACCAGTTAACGGAAGCAGACGTTTGCATGTTTACGACGCTGCTTCGCTTTGACCCGGTCTACTATGTTCACTTCAAATGCAACCTGCGCCACATTTGGGATTATCCCAATTTGTCTGGTTACCTGCGGGATATTTACCAAACCCCTGGTGTTAAGGAAACCTGCAATCTGGATCACATCAAGCAACACTATTACCGCAGCCATCCGGGCGTGAATCCTCATGGAATTGTTCCACTAGGTCCGGTGATGGATCTGGATCGTGAACATGGGCGCGATCGCCTTTACCATTAGCAACTCTTTCTGAATACGTAAGTTGGAGATTGAATTGGACGAAGTAAAATCTAATCTCCAACCTACGTTGTATAGCTCTAAGTGATTATCCAATTTCAGCTATAAACTTTATAAGTCTTACATGCTAGTTCTAATAACTTCTCTTACGACTTCAATCAATCCAGGCAAATTTTTTCTCATTGCTTCTCTAGTACTTTGAACTGTAGTTCCCGAGCGGGAGTGCCCTATCTGATTTCGCAACTTCGTATAAATCGTTTCAGGCATACCTGATTTTCTTGAATAGAATGGAAGGTTAGTATGTATATTGGGTTGTTTAGTAATAACAAATTTGTCTACTTGCTCTTGCTTATCTCCCTTAAGTGAAAGAATTATATTGTATAAAGCCATGAATTGAGCGAGTGGATCTTCTAGGCCAATAGCAAAGTAGAAGAAGTCATAATACATGTAGTTAGGATTATCTCTCCTCTCCAGTAGTGCTCTCAGAGGCTTGAGTGCTGCTGCTGAAAGTAGGCAACTTCCAATCACTCTAGTGTGAAACTGTTGATTGAGTTCTGAGCTCCCAGCAACAATTTCAGAAGTTTTATTCGCTGAAAACTCTACTACTTCTTTTCTAGTCACTTGGTGAAACGAACTAAATTGAAAAGCGATGAGCTTTATTAGTTCAAAAGCAACTTCTTCAGCCTTAAGAAGCGCAAAATCACGACTATTTTGATTTTTAATTTTGACTATTAAAGTTAGTCCTTGCACAATAGAGGATGCAATAGTAACACCTACAACATCCTTGTCTGGATATTGAATTTCAGTTGGTTCGAATACTAATCCAGAAAAGTTACCCTGAAATACTACTTGGCCTTCAAACATCTTCTCTAGTTCGTAATTTCTGGGTCGGATTTATCTATATTCACTTTACATAACTTACGTGATGACACGAGAAAAGCTTTTTTGAATACCATATATTATTCTAACAAATCTAAAACCCCCGGTAATACCAGGGGTTTGGAACTAAGCAGAGTTAGAAATATAGAAACCTTAACCTAACAAGCTCCGCAGCATCCACGCAGTTTTCTCATGCACCTGCATCCGCTGGGTGAGCAAATCCGCAGTCGGCTCATCGTTCGCCTGCTCCACAGTTGGGAAAATGGATCGTGCCGTGCGAACTACTGCTTCCTGACCTTCTACCAACTTGCGAATCATTTCCTCTGCTGGGGGTACGCCCGCCTCCTCGCTGATAGATGAGAGGTTCGTAAATTCTTGATAGGTGCCCGGAGCCGGGAAGCCAAGGGCACGAATTCGTTCGGCTATGAGATCTACTGCCAGTGCTAGTTCGGTATATTGCGTCTCAAACATCAAATGCAATGTTTGGAACATCGGCCCGGTCACATTCCAGTGAAAATTATGGGTTTTTAAATAGAGCGTATAGGTATCTGCCAGGAGTCGGGAGAGCCCTTGAGCAATCTCTTGACGAGCATTCTCTTCGATTCCGATATTGATGGGCATAGCCTGCATTTTGAGGTATCTCCTTGTCCGATAATAATTCCACCTTAGTTGGTAAAGTAGCCCTTGCCGATAGTACCGTTAGATAGATGTTTGCGGATTGGGCTCTAAAAACTCTTGTGTTCGTTGTTCGGACTTTTCGCGCCCGAACAACGAACACAAGAGTTTTCGGTTTTGCTCAAGCGATCGCCCCACCCCATCCCCTCATCCCCGATAATGAGAAAGATGGTTTACAGTTCTTCACCATGCCACGAGATCTGCGGGGATTCCTCAAGCTCCTTGAACAGCGCGGCCAATTGCGGCGCATTACCGTTCCGGTAGACCCGGAATTAGAAATTGCTGAGATCAGCAATCGGCTTATGCAGGGAGGAGGCCCAGCGCTGCTATTTGAGAACGTAAAGGGAGCAGCGCATCCTCTGGCAATCAACGTTATGGGCACCGTCGAACGCGTCTGCTGGTCGATGAACATGGAGAAGCCCGAAGATTTAGAAGGACTGGGCAAAAAACTGGCGATTTTGTATCAACCTCGCCCTCCTAAGAAAATTTCCCAGGCGGTGGAGTTGGGGAAAGTGCTATTTGACGTGATCAAGGCCAAACCCAATCGAGATTTCCTGCCACCCTGCCAGCAAGTTGTCCTCAAAGGAGACGACGTAGATTTAACCAAGCTTCCCCTGCTCAAGGTCTACCCTGGCGATGCTGAGCGAGTGCTAACCCTGGGGCTAATGATTACCAAAGACCCCGAATCCAAAATTGTCAACGTCGGGGTGTATCGCCTCCAGTTGCAGAGCAAAAATACCATGACGGTGCAGTGGCTCTCTGTGCGGGGGGCAACTCGGCATTTGCGTAAGGCCGCTGAGCGGGGCGAGAAATTGGAAGTGGCAATGGCTATCGGTGTTGATCCCCTCGTCATCATGGCCGCTGCTACTCCCTTGCCCATTGACCTCTCCGAATGGCTCTTTGCCGGGTTATATGGTGGCGAAGGGGTTCACCTGGCCAAGTGCAAAACGGTGGATCTGGAAGTCCCAGCAGATGCAGAGTTCGTGTTGGAAGGGACGATTACTCCTGGTGAGACTGCTGTTGATGGCCCAGCCGGGGATCACATGGGTTTCTATGGTGGCGTCAACGAGGAAGCCCCGTTGATCCGCTTCCACTGCATGACCCACCGTAAAAATCCGATTTATATGACGACCTTCAGTGGTCGGCCACCCAAAGAGGATGCGATGATGGCGATCGCCCTCAACCGCATCTACAACCCCATCCTGCGCCAACAGGTACCCGAAATCGTTGACTTCTTCCTGCCAATGGAAGGATTGAGCTACAAAGCCGCTATCCTCTCCATCGACAAAGCCTATCCTGGTCAGGCACGACGAGCAGCCATGGCCTTTTGGAGTGCACTGCCTCAGTTCACCTATACGAAGTTTGTCATTGTGGTGGATAAGGAAATCAACGTTCGTGATCCCCGTCAGGTCATGTGGGCCGTAACCTCCAAGGTAGACCCGGCGCGAGACGTGTTCATCCTGCCCGATAATCCATTCGATCGTTTGGATTTTGCGACAGAGCGAGCAGGTCTGGGTAGCAAGATGGGGATCGATGCCACGACTAAGGTATATCCCGAAACCGATCGCCCCTGGAATGAAGAACTGAAGCCTGATCCCGCCACGGCTGAACTAGTCACTCGCCGTTGGGCTGAATACGGGCTGGCTGACTTGAAACTCGACGACGTTGATCCCAACCTATTTGGTTACGACATTCGTTAACAGAAATAGGAACACGGTCATGCTTCAAAAGTGTGGTTATGAGAAGGGACGCGAAGTTCCTTCTCATAACCATCCACATGTCTAGGACAGCACCACCGAGACTAGTACGCTGAGGCAGAAATCCATCACCTATGTTTTGTGTGGGGTGCGAAGCACCCCACACAAAACATAGGTTGCGAACTTAGGCCGCAGCCTACTAGCAATCCCACTTACAACTCGCTGAACGGCACCCGAATATACTCCGGATCCGACATCCCCAGAATTTGCTCCATGTCGGCTTCCATTGGGGTTTCGCTGACGAGAATAATGAAGTCTCCTACATCATCAATCAAACTCATATCGATGGTGTATTGGCGGAAGTGGTAGAGACGACGGCGTTTCTTCAGAATCCGGCGAATACCATATTCCTGAGTTAGCTGAAGACTGATGGGAAAGGGATCTGAAACCGATCGCTCTTCCAAAATCACAAAACCTCCATCTTGCGCTTGAAGTTGCAGCAGGTAGGTACCTGTGTTGTCCTCCACAATTTTCAACACCTGTCCTTCCGGCTGTTTGAAATAGGTTTCAACCCCTTCAATCTCTTGCTCAAATCGAGCGCCTATTTTGAGGAGACGCAGTTCTAGAAGAGAGAAGTCAGGGATCCGGGCTTTGAGTTCTCGCAACATGGCAATCAGGATAGTGTTCTATATCTGAGGATGAGGGACCACTCCCCACTGGCAGGTTTGGAAGATAACCCGATCGGGGCACTCTAATTTAAAGACTTTAAGTTTTACTGGAAACGGTTGACTTTCTAATGCACCCTAGATCTGTTTGTGCGGATTCTTAGGCGAGCGCTCTGTAAAGATCATCACGACCTCTACAGTTATGTGACAAATCCCAATTCCTCCATTACAGGCACCACTCCACCAAACCGCAATTCCCCAAAACCCTTTCACCCTGAACGGGGGAATGCATAAGATAACCCATAATTTTCCTTTAGCAAGGAGTAAATAGTTATCCTATGTAAAGTGTGGCCTGTAACAAATTGCAAATATTGCAAGAGAGTGATACATTCCCTTCAAATGCAAAAAACGATACAAATCTTCGCTTTTAGCAACCATGTCTCCATCCGTGTCGCCTGCTCCGTTACCCTCTAGTCTTGCCAGCCATCACTCTACAGGTCGTGGTCAGATTACCCTACGGCAGGCCGATCCGTCTAATCCTTTACGATTGATTGCGCTGGGAGACAGCCTGGTTTATGGCTTTGGTGATCCTGAAGGCGGTGGCTGGGTCGAGCGGTTGCGGCGGCGCTGGATGATGCCCGACACGCCCGGACATGTGGTGTACAACCTGGGGATCCGAGGCGATGGGGTGCGGCAGGTATTGCAACGGTTAGAGGACGAGTTTAGTAAGCGGGGCGAATTACGTCATCGCGTACCCGATTGCATTATCCTGTCCGTTGGCACAAACGACTCTGCCCGTGTGGGCCGGCCTACTGGACGAAACTTCACAGCCTTTGATGATTTTGAGAACGACCTCGGGGAACTGCTCAGCCGGGCACAGCGCCTCTGCCCGGTCATCTTTGTCGGCATGACACCCGTGGACGAACTACGCATGCCCTTTGCCGGGATTCTGTATTACACCCACGACGATCAATATCGCTATAAAGAAGCAACTCGTTTAGCCTGTGAAGCTCGACAGATTCCTTACCTGGATATTTTTGAGTTGTGGAAGCAACGGGGCGATCGCTGGTGGCAGTCTCGCCTCTCCGCTGATGGCTTGCATCCCAATTCTGCTGGATATGCCTCGCTATTTGAGGATTTCCTGGCCTGGGACTGCGGTTATGATTGGGAACCTGGCCGCCAGATGGCTGTTGTATAAGGCGAATAGCGTTGCGGTATTCAGCAAGGCCATTTAATCGAGCTTCTTAAGGGCAATGAAGCCGCGCGATCGCTCAGCACATGGATCTTTATCTACGCAAGCTTGATAAAGTTGAGCGATCGCACAGTTCCAAAATCGTGTATATCGCTTAGGGTTGGTGTCTGCGACGGTGACAATCTGGGTCAACGAGTTGTAATCCGCGAGTAGCGCGAAGTGGCCCCCTTCTAAATTGGGGTTCTTGTGAGCGATGCGAGTATTAAAATTGAGAATGTGAATGTCAGTGTGGTCGGCGATCGCCTGCTCAATTTCCTGAGTAAAAACCTCCAGGGTCAGGGCAGGTTGATCACAGTGCTCAATCCGAACCGATATCGGCAATCCCATTTTCTCAACATATTTGAGGCAGGTATCAAAGGTCTCTGCCAGGGTCATGCCGTCATCCAGTACGGAATGAAGTGGAATACGGGTGACGTAAAAAATGTCATCAACCGTCGTGGAGTGGCCCAGAGCACTAAAGGCGTAGGCGATCGCTGTCACATTACAACATCGCAATGGTTGTTGAAATTCCAATAATTTAATAGAGGTTAGATCCGTTGACATATAGAACTATTCGCAGTCCCATACTAAGTTGGTAGGAATTTTGGATAGGGAAATAGAATTTTCCTATCCAAAATTCCTACCAATCTAACCAATCTTTTTACAGAAAAGTTTATTTTTTCTCACCTTCCCGAAATTTACGCCTGTTTGTTGTGTGTAGTGTGCTTCGCACATCACACACAACAAACAGGCATTAAATATAGCGGGTTTGTGTAAGCCCTACTTCTAACAAGAGATCCGGTTAAAAAACATACTATCCAGGTGTGCAGCGCAATGCACCCCACGACAGCAATTCTCACGATGAACTCTCGGCTTTGAAGCCTGAAAATAGCCCGCCGAAGGCGGGCTATTTTCAGGCTTCAATTCAAAACGAGAATGGCTGACCACACGACTGCATATTCAAGTTGTAGAGTCAGTCTCTAAAACAGTACCTTCCAGCGTCGTATTCTCTAGAATGGCACCGCTCAAATCTGCTTCGTCCAAAGCAGCTTGCGTCAGGTCTGCATCTTGGAGATCGGCGACTGTTAGATCGGCCCCCGTCAAATCCGCTTCAACTAAACGCGCTCCCACGAGCTTGGCTCCACTCAAATCGGCATCATTTAGACTGGCTTTATCCAGGGCAGCAGCTTGTAAATCCGCTTTGCTGAGATCAGCTTCAGTCAAATCCGCTTTGGTCAAATCAGCCTCACTCAAATCAGCATCGCTAAGACTGGCCCGATCCAAAACAGCGGTTTTCAAATCGGCCTGATTCAGAATCGTGCGATCGAGAATGGCACCTTCCAAAATCGCGCCATCGAGAATCGCATCGCTCAAGTCTGCATCACTCAAATTCGCTTCAGTCAGGTTTGCGCCCTTCAGAGTTGCGCCTCCCAAATGTGCTTCCGTCAAATTTGCCTGAATTAAGTTCGCACCATCCAGGATGGCACCGTGAAGGACGGCACCGCTGAGGTCAATACCTTCCAGCTCAGCCCCTCTCAAATCAGCGATACTGAAATCCCGTTCTCCAGCCGCATATTTTTGCTTCAATTCTTTAACGTCCATGTCTGCCATCCTGCCCTTTTAGATAAGAGATTCAGAGGTTGTTTGAAGGGACTTTGAAAAGGTGAGCTTGCAAACATCCGCTGAAGCTTTATTTACTGCGAATAGTACTCACCATAAAGCAGCAACAACATGGCAACCCCATTCCATAGAGGTAACTTCCAGCGTCCATTAACATTCACAGGACGTACACATTCACACCCGTTGTTGCAGGTAAAACCCACCACACGACATGAATGCATGGATTTATGAAAAAGGATGTGGAACTGTAGTTTCACATCCTTTTTCATAGATTTATTTAGCAACAGCCAAATTCTGTTGTCATTAGGGATGAACGGTTTCATCTGGCATCAGGGCGCCCTTGAGATTTGCCCCATTCAGCTTTGCTCCATCCAGCTTTGCCGCGCTGAGATCGGCTTCAGATAGATTGGCATCGGTGAGGTTAGCATTCGTCAAATCTGCAGTTCGCAGATACGCACCCTGGAGGCTGGTACCACTGAGGTCGGCTCCGCTTAAGTTAGCCCCTGTCATAGCCGCTTTTTCTAGCACAGCCCCACTTAAATTACTACCGCTGAGGTTGGCATGGTCGAGCAAAGCAGAAGAGAGGTTAGCACTGCTGAGATCCGATCCGCTTAAATCAGCTTTATTGAGCAATGCTCCGCTGAGATCCTGACCATTGAAATCCTGGCCTTTCAGGTCACACTCCGCACACTGTCGAGTTTTCAGAAAATCCTCACGGGGGTCTGTTTTCCCGCAGGCACTCAGGAGGGTCAGGCAACCCGTCAGCATAAGAGCAGTCAAAACGCGATGAGACATTGTTCTGTTCTTTTCGTAAATAAAAACGTTAGACATAGCACAAGATTCAAGACTCAGCCCCAGAACGGTAAATCTGGCGGCTGAGTAAAATCACCGGAACCATCCCCACCAACACCACCGCCAGAGCCGGAAATGCTGCCTCTGCTAAACGCTCATCGGAGGCAAGTTGGTAAGCCCGAATAGCCAGGGTATCGAAGTTGAATGGGCGAATGATGATCGTTGCAGGAAGTTCCTTCATCACATCCACAAAGACCAGCAGGATGGCGGTGATGAGGCCCCCGCTCATCAGCGGCACATGAACTCGGCGGAGGGTTGCAGCAGGACTGTAGCCCAGGGAACGGGAGGCATCATCCAAGCTGGGCTTGATCCGGCCGAGGCTGGCTTCGACAGAGTTAAAGGCGATCGCCAAAAAACGAACCAGGTAAGCAAAAATGAGCGCGACAATAGTACCACTTAACAGCAATCCGGTAGAGATGCCAAACGTCTGACGCATCCACGCATCCAGAGCATTATCAAAAGCGCCTAGAGGCACCAGAATGCCAACAGCGATGACCGAACCAGGGATAGCATAGCCCATAGAAGCCAACCGGACTGAAGCTTGCATAGGGCGATGGGGATGTAGCCGCAAGCCATAGGCCAACAGCAGGGCGATCGCCCCCGCCAGCACCGCGGCCAATCCTGCCAGGATCAAGCTATTGCGGGCATACTGCCACAAGCGCTCATCCGTAATCTTATTGCTATGGCGCAACCCCATCTGCAACAGCAGAATCGCCGGAAGCACAAATCCAAGGGCGATCGGGCTCAGACAGGTGAACCAAGTAACCCACTTGCGCCATCCCTGCAAACGGTAACGGGTGGGAACGGTACGATAGCCCGTCTGGTAATACCGTCCTCGACGCCGAAACCATTGCTCCAGCCAGATCAGGCACAGCACGAACAGCAGCAGTAGCGCAGCCAGTTGGGTCGCTGCAATCCGTTCACCCATGCCAAACCAGGTGCGGTAAATCCCAGTCGTAAATGTATCGACGCTGAAATACTGAACGGTGCCAAAGTCGCTCAGGGTCTCCATCAACGTCAGGGCCGTACCAGCGGCGATCGCCGGACGCGCCAACGGTAATGCTACCCGCCAAAAACTTTGCCAGGGGTTACAACCCAACGTACGGCTGGCTTCCAGGGTGCGGTTCGATTGCTCCAAAAACGCCACCCGGGTTAGCAAGTAGACGTAGGGATACAGCACCAGGGTAAGCAGCGCGATCGCCCCTCCCAACGAGCGAATATTCGGAAACCAATATTCACTCGCGGCCTTCCAGCCAAACAGGAATCGTAGACCTGACTGCACAGGGCCGTAGTACTCCAGAAACTCAGTGTAGGTAAACGCCAGAATGTAAGCTGGAGCTGCCATGGGTAGCAGCAACGCCCATTCCAACCAGCGTCGCCCTGGAAAGTGGCACATCGTCACGAACCAGGCCGTAGATACCCCTAAACCCACAACACCGATCCCCACTCCAACCATCAGTAGCAGAGAATTGAGGATATAGCGGGCTAAGACCGTTTCTGCTAAATGCTGCCATACCTCCACTTGCGGGGTGAAAAGCCCTGCCATCACTACCAGCACAGGGGAGAGGATCAGGAGGGCGATCGCTCCTACCAGCACAGACCAGCCCTGGGCCATCCCCTTACTGAAAACAAGATTCAGCAGAGAAGGAGGAGATTTCGGGGAAGAAGTTTGGGCAGATCTCATGCGATGATAGGAAAAATGGGAAGTACTGGCGAGTCGCAGGTCGAAATTGGAGCCTCTTTATTGAACTTTAATCGCAATAAGTGAGTCAACTTCGTTATGGTATCAGTTAAGACTTGCCCGTAGTCAACTATTACAAACCTGACGCATCCGAAATTTCTATGGCCTCAATTTTGTCTCTGGAGGGGGTTTCCCATCAGTTTTCTGGTTGCCCGTCTCCCGCCGTGGCTGATGTTAGCCTAAATCTGGCAGCGGGGGATATCCTTGCCCTCCTGGGGCCATCGGGTTGCGGTAAGACGACGCTGCTACGGCTCATTGCCGGATTCGAAACCCCGCAGCAGGGACGCATTGTCATCGACGGTACTCCGGTTTGCGGCACCCACCATCATGTCCCTCCGGAGCGACGATCCGTCGGCATGGTGTTTCAAGACTTTGCCCTGTTTCCTCACCTGACGGTAGCCGAGAATCTCGCCTTTGGGCTGCAACGACTCAGCAAAGCCACCATCCAAGAGCGCGTTTCAGAAGCTCTAGCCCTGATTGGCTTACAAGGCTTTCAATCTCGCTACCCCCACGAGCTTTCGGGCGGCCAGCAGCAACGGGTGGCTCTGGCTCGCGCCCTGGCTCCCCGCCCCAGCCTGGTGTTGCTCGATGAGCCTCTGAGCAACCTGGATGTACAGGTACGCGTGGCACTGCGTCAGGAAATCCGGGATGTGTTGAAGGCAACGGGTACCTCAGCGGTCTTCGTCACCCATGACCAGGAGGAGGCGATGGCGATCGCCGACCAGGTTGCCGTCATGCGAACCGGGCACATGGAACAACACGGCACCCCCGAAAGCCTTTATCACGAGCCCACATCCCGCTTCGTCGCCGAGTTTGTGACTCAGGCAAACTTCCTTAAAGCCAACCAGAAAGGCCAGGTATGGGAAACCGAGCTAGGCACCTTTGGCACCGCTCTGGTGCAGTGTGCCTGCAATGTCCTGTGGACGGATGACCACCACGCGACTCGCTCCGGTGAGTTAATGATTCGCCAGGAAGACGTGGTCCCCGTGGTGGATGAAGCAGGGGCTGTAGTCGTGCGCGATCGCCAATTCCTGGGCCGCGAATATCGCTACACCTTAGAAACTCTCTCTGGCCAACTTCTTTATGCTCGTACCTCCACCCGCACTCAAATCCCCGTGGGTACAAGGGTCAGCCTTAACTTCAGCAACGCCATCCTCCGCTTCTTCCCAGACGAAGTCTCCGTTGTGGATGCTGTAGCCGCCCCGATCAGATAGCGATCGCTGTACAGCGCTTTTCAAGCGCTTAAAATGTGGTTGTTTTTGTGAGAGCCGCACTCCGTGCGGCTCTCACAAAAACAACCGGGGTTGATTCAAGCGCAAAGCGCTGTATATACCCCAGCAAAGAGGCTTTATTGCAATGCAATAAAGCCTCTTTGCGCATGGGTGCTTTGCCCTCATTAACAACGGGAATATAGCGATGTGCAAGTGCGTTAAGTACAGCAACGGTGGTGTGGGGCACGAAGTGCCCCACACCACCGTACTTAATCAACGTGCACAGCGCTATAAATCAGCAAACGCGTTACGGAATTTCCTTATAAGAGTGGGAATTCTGATGGTAGTCGCATCCAAATTCCCCNTATCTTGCAACAGGCTTTCATTCCAGGCAGCTCTTCTCCCGTCTCTGCTCTAGTTCTATAGCGATGTGCAAGTGCGTTAAGTACAGCAACGGTGGTGTGGGGCACGAAGTGCCCCACACCACCGTACTTAATCAACGTGCACAGCGCTATAAATCAGCAAACGCGTTACGGAATTTCCTTATAAGAGTGGGAATTCTGATGGTAGTCGCATCCAAATTCCCCCATGCCATCTTCCACAACGCCCCTGAGCAGCAGCATTCGCAACATTCAAACCCTGCTGATGTCGTTTCACCCACTGATTGTGATTGAAACCGTTGAGGAGGAGCGGGTACAAACGCTACTGCAAACGGTAACTGGGGAAATGAAGCTAACCCTGTTTGAATGGAGCTCGACCCAGGGATTGGTGCGATCGCCCGGCTCCAGCTCTAATTGGGTGAACGAATACGCCCCACCGACCCAACGCCCTACGGCTTTTGAAGGCACGGATGATCCTCTAAAAGCCTTAAAGCAAGTTGAAGAAAACACAGTGAAAGGGGTGTTCTGGCTCAAGGACTTTGGCAAGCATTTAGACAACGACCCCGTACTCGTGCGGCAATTTCGAGAGTTAACGCAGCAGTTTGCGCAGAAAGCTTCGGCTCTAGTGGTATCGGGAGATAGCGTTAAACTCCCCCCCGAAATTGCCCACGATGCCGTGTACTTTGACTTAAAACTACCGGGGCAGGATGAACTATATCAGGTCGTTCTAGAAGTTATCCGCGCGCTCAAAGCGAAAAATCGTCTTCAGTCCGAACCTATTGAGTTAGAGCTGCAATCCCTCGTGAAGGCACTGGCGGGAATGACCTTAAAGCAGGCACGTCAGGCGATCGCCTACGCAGCCATGGAGGACGGCAAACTGACGATCGACGACATCGCCAAAATTCTCTACCGCAAAGCCCAAATGATTCGGGAAGGGGGCGTGCTGGAGTATTTCCCCGTGGACGATCGCCCGCTCAACCTGGGAGGATTTGCAGGGCTCAAGCGCTGGCTCGATCGCGCCAAAGTCGGCTTTAGCCCCCGAGCTATCGAGCTCAATTTAACCCCACCCAAAGGCATTTTGATTGTAGGGATCCAGGGCTGTGGCAAATCTCTGGCCGCCAAAACCATTGCCCAATCCTGGAAATTGCCATTGCTCAAGCTAGACGCGGGTCGCCTCTACGACAAATATGTGGGCGAATCCGAAAAGAACTTTCGGCAAGCGGTCGCCCTAGCAGAAACCATGGCCCCTGCCGTCTTATGGATTGACGAAATCGAGAAGAGCTTTACCACCAGTGCCAGTGGCGGGGATGCGGATGGAGGCTTGAGCCGCCGCCTGTTTGGCTCCTTACTCACCTGGATGCAGGAAAAATCTCAGGAAGTTTTTGTCGTAGCAACCGCCAACGACCTATCCCAGGTGCCTCCTGAGCTGCTGCGTAAGGGCCGTTTTGATGAAGTCTTTTTTGTCGATTTACCCAATGAGCAGGAGCGAGGCGTCATTCTACAAGCCCACTTACTGCGGCGGAAGCAGGTTCCCCGCCAATTCGACTTTCCGGCTCTGGTACAAGCATTAGAGGGATTCAGCGGTGCGGAGATTGAACAGGCTGTTATTTCCGCTCTGTACCATGCGCTACACCTGAATCAACCCCTCGATACCCCCCTGCTATTACAGACCATCAAATCCACTATCCCTCTCTCAGTATCACGCCGGGAGGAAGTGGACAATCTGCGGGCGATCGCCCAGGAACGCTTCGTCAGCGTTCGATAATGCCAGTTTGGGGTAAGGGTGTTCTCGAGAACACCCATTTTGACGTGCGCTTCGCGCACGTCAAAATGGTTAAGTAACCTCAGTTCGGGATAAGCTGAAGTGCTCATTTTGGCGTGCGCTTTGCGCACGCCAAAATGAGCGTTTTCGAGTGCCGCGCGTTGCGCGGCACTCGAAAACGCCCTTAACCCGAACTCAGGTTAAGTAGCTTTCTACTGAACAGAATAGGTGGTAGCAATCCATACGGCACAATGAAGAGTGCTGTTAATTCCTGTCTGCTATGACAACACCTCAAGAAACCATCAAACTGGATCAATTCCTCAAACTCTCACAAGTTGTACAAACGGGAGGCGAGGCTAAGCTCTTGATTCAGTCTGGAGAAGTGATGGTTAACGGAGAAATAGAAACCCGCCGAGGACGCAAGTTAGTGGTAGGCGATCGCGTTACCGTCTATGGCGAAACTATTCTCGTCGAAGACGACCCAGACAACCCGTAGAAGTGGATGAGTGGATGGGTTTTAGCGGTTTTGTCCCGTACTGGGGCTTCGCCTGCTCAGGGTATGAACATTAAGAAACCTCAGACTTCACCGAAGGAGCAGCATCCACTCCAGCATTTCTCCCCGATAGAGAAATCGAGCCAAGGCGAGAGAACGGATAAAACCGAAAAACAGCTCGCCCAATAATATTGGGCCGTGGGAGAAAGCCCCATACATGAGAGTCGTTGCTGTTGTTACGATTATCCCCCATCACGAAATATGCACCTTCTGGGACATGAATTGGGGGCAGTATGTAGTCGGGAGGAGCAGCAATGTAATTCTCCTGCAGGGGTTGCCCGTTCAGCACCACCTGGCCACCCCGCACCTCCAAAATATCGCCTGGTTCCCCAATAATGCGCTTAATAAACGCCTGGTCTTGCCCATAGCCCAGCTCCTCCAGCACAGCCGGAGGATGGAACACAACAATATCGCCATGAGCCGGGGGCCGAAGCCGATAGGACACCTTCTCAACGACCAGGCGATCGCCCACGGCCAACGTCGGCACCATCGAGTCAGATGGAATAAACCTCGGCTCTGCAATAAAGATACGAATTACCAGGGCCAAAGCCAGGGCAATGACCAGAAATCGAATATTCTCCTGCTGCGATCGCCAAAACCCTGCTTCAGGAGCCTTGCTGGCACTTGCCTGAGTAGAAGTGGATTCGGTTTGAGGTGAGGGATTCGCAGCCATAGAGTTTTCTGTCGGAACGTGCTTATTGATTTTAGGCGATCGCTCACAACAATAGGCTGAACAACCCTCGGTTGCCCTTTTGGTCGCTTCATGACCAAAAGGACAAGGGGTGCATCCCACTTTGTAAGTGGGTTTCCAAACTTGCAAAAGTGGGATGCACCCAAGGGCAAAGGGCAGGGGTACTAAAAGGCCACGAACTTTTCTGCACGAACTTGTGCCCAGGATGCTCCCAGAGAGAGTACGGCATCCTGTAACTGAGAGACGCGATCGCCTACCGCACAAATATCGATATCCGCAATATGCAGGTTAAGCGGCAGTTTCGAGAGCACTGACTCCACCGGGCTGTTCAGCACTTCGATGTAGTGGAAGGTGGCCCAGGTTTGTTGGAGCGATCGCCACACATCTGCATAAGGCAAGCAATCCGGCGTCTCAGGATTGGCCTGAATTAACCAGACTGGGCGGCTAAACCGCTGCTCCGCTAACCATTCGATATGGCTCTTGACAGGGGCGATGCCAGATCCCTCGGCAATATAGAGACGAGGGCGATCGGGGCACTCTGCCAGAGTCATCATCCCATAGGGACCCCGCACCGAGATTGTATCCCCGGGCTCCAAATCCTGAATATAGGCCGAACTCCAACCCACCCGTGAAACACATAACTCCACTTCTGGGCACTGAGACGGGGACGATGAGATGGAATAAATTTTGGTGAACTGTTTACCGTCTCGCTCAAACTTGGGCCATATTGCCTGTCCTGGCAAAAATCGGAAGGATTGATCATGGAGCCGCAACCGAATTGATTTGATGGTGGGAGAAAGCTGGGTAGAGGCCACAACCGTTGCCCAGCAATCCATCGGTTGGGATGGACGTAATACTTCGTAGCTCTGCATAGTCTCCTTGCCGTACATGGCACGCCTGCAAAACAGGCTCCGCAAATTTCTGGCTCAACAATTCACGAGGAGACATTGTAGCCTGGACACCGCTGCTTTTGATAAGGTTTTGGCACGGGGAAACGATTGATTTTCCGTTTAAATCCTTCTTTTGAAGCACACCCTATGAACGACACAACAGGTTGGTATGTGGTAAAGCGCCCGGAAGGCTCTTGCGAGATTGTCGCAGTCGAGGTTGGTCAAACCCTGGAGGAGGGAACAGAACGATGGGGCCCATTCGCGTCCCAGAGCGAGGCGTTCGCCCGCCGCGTAGGTTTAATCCGTGCTGGCAAATGCCAACCTATCTAAAAAGCCTATGAAATGAGTGCTTTTGTGCCTAAACGGCACAAAAAGCTCGTTTAATGTGGGTTTAGAGAACGGGACTGACGGGGCTCGAACCCGCAACTTCCGCCGTGACAGGGCGGTGCTCTAACCAATTGAACTACAGTCCCAGACTGCCCGCTGCGCCCTCAACAAGTCGTTCAGAACGCTTCGGATAATCAGCATATCAAACAATAGCGACAGTATTCAACTAATTTCAAAGATTACCAGCAATTCTCATTTTGAAATCAGGCCCGAAAACCGCGCGCCGAAGGCGCGCGGTTTTCGGGCCTCAAAGCCAAGAGTTCACGCCCTACGGGCGTGAACTCTTGGCTTTGAGGCCCATACTGAGAATTGCTGAAAGATTACTCATGGCTATTTATAGCCTTTGTCGCGCTAGCTGGGATATCAGGCGTGAGAGAGCAGTGCTCCCACTCCTGGCATCCAGCAGCATTTCTACAAGACAGAAGCGGCTAGCACAACGTGCTAGCCACTTCTGTCTTGTAGAAATTGAGTTCAAGGAACGGGACTGACGGGGCTCGAACCCGCAACTTCCGCCGTGACAGGGCGGTGCTCTAACCAATTGAACTACAGTCCCTTGCGGTGTGCTTCATTTGGCACAATTTCTATTGTGCCGATGAGCGTGTGTTTTGTCAAACATTTTTTGAAAATTTCTTAGGCTCTGCCTTTTCCAGCGTTATAGCTTCTCAAAGGTAGGGTAGGGATTGGCTTGAATGAAGTCGATGAGCCAGTTTTTAACGTGGAAGGTGGCAAGGCAATCATCTTCGTTGTAGCGCAGGATGGCATCGCGGAAGGCGCGATCGCCCGTTCGCCGCCATTCGGCGTACCAGAAGATAGACTGGGCACCGTTCGCATCCGCATCACGCCAGTCAAAGCCAACCCAACGGGCGATCGACTTCAGAGCATAGCTCTCTACGGGCAGCACCGCCACTCGGGTAATTCGCTCATGCAAATCCACAAATCGATCAAGAATCGACTCAATCTGCTGAGAGGGAGTGCTGTATTGAGCCCCTAGACGTCGCACCGTCTGTACTTCAAACGGGCAGAAGTGGTAAACCGGAGCATCGGGATACATCTCCATAAGAGCCAAAAATTGCTCCCAGACAATCCCTTCCTCGTTAGGGTGGTCTGCCATCAGGGGATAGAAGGCTTCAGTATTGTCCGTGCGATCGGCCACCAGGACACCGTGGAGGTACACCAGATTTTGCTCAGGGGCGGCCTCAATATCGAAATAAAGCTCGATAGGAGCAGTGGGTAGCTCTCTGGGAGTGAGTAAAAGCTGCGGCTCCTCACCGGGGAACAAAGGCCGGGGGAGGGCACGATTTTGGATGGCAGCACGGGCCTGCTGGATCAGACGATAGGCGACCTGGGTGCCAAAGCCGGGAAGCGATTCTAACCGCCGAGGTAAGGTTGTAGCCAACGCCTCAAGGGTTGTGAGTTGAAGATTGCGAAGGTACTGGAAACGACTAGGAGTAACCCCTGGAAGAAGCGAAAGGTGAGCTTCTTGCTCAGCCTGCTCGTAGCAATGGCTAAACCAGTGGCAGAGGTCACAGCGATTATGGGCAATAAAGACTTCCGGTTCCTGCTGCAATTGCAGCATTGCGACGCAGCTATCTAAAATCTCCCGCATCTGAGGCAGCAGTTCGGCCACATAGACGGCATAGGCCCCCCGTTGACGCAGCACCAGCCAGCTCTCTGCTGACCAGGCCTCCTGAACCTGCGCCAGAACATAGGCATGATAAGCCGACGTCAGCTGGTAGTCGAGCTTGGGCCGCTTGCCCAAACGAATGTCGCTAGGGACGTAGTGCCAGTCTCCAAACGCAGAGGGGCCAGGCTGTTTGATGAGAAGGTCAGGAATACTAACGAGCCAGATGCCGGGTTCATGCTCCATCAACAGCACGCCTCGGGCAATGCGCTCAACCCCCTGACGCATTAGGTCGAGCGTTGCGATCGCCCCCGCCCACCAATCTCCCTGAGGATATTGGGGTTGCCGTGTCCCTTCGGAGCCGAGAACCGCAACCTGATGGGCCAGACTATCCTGACGCAATTTCTTGAGATAGTCACTGGGGGGGTCGCGATGTTGAAGATCGCCGTAAACGTTCAGGTATGCCCGACGATGGCAGCGTTGAAAGTCAAATAGTAGATCGTCAGTAATCCAGAGGTCGGTGGGCTGAGGCTGGCGCACACCATCTGGAAAAAGATTATGACGGGGAGTGGGCAGTGGAATCGGGGAGGCAGAGCTATTGTCCTCAGCCTCCTGTCGCCGTAATGGGTAAGGGCTAGCGGACACAATCCTCCATGCTGAGGCAGCGAGGTTGTTTCCTCGTGAGCCTAAGCACTGGACAATGGACGAAGCGGAACGAAGCCATGAGAAACCCGTTGAAGAGACAGTCTCGGTGTGATTCTTAATTAAGACTCTAACCCGATTTCCCGTTATTGTAACTGTTGTGCCTTAAATCCGACATTTATACCTTGTATTTAACTTGAATTCGGGTTAAGGGCTTTTTCGAGGGAGGCTACGGGGAAGGGACAGAGTGAACTCCCTCTGGGGTCTAACATAAATAGGTACACAGGCTATGTACGGTAATTCGTAGCCTCTTTTCTACCGTCATATGACCCAAACTTTCGATGCTCGCTCGACTCTGGTGAACCACCGTCAGCATTTTCCTGCCCTGCTGAACAAGAGTTATTTCAACTATGGGGGTCAGGGGCCAATGCCCCAAGGGGCGATCGACGCTCTCCTGAAGGCACACCTCTACGGCCAGGAGCATGGCCCCTTCTCCCGCAAAATTGGCCAGTGGGAAACTCAGCAGATGAGCGAGACACGGGGGGCGATCGCCACAGAGCTTCAGGTTTCCCCCACTACGATTACACTGACCGAGGCTGTTTCGACCGGGTGCAATATTCCCCTCTGGGGGTTGGACTGGCAGCCGGGGGATCAGGTGCTGGTGTCCGACTGTGAGCATCCCGGCATTGTGGCCGCTATCAACGAAATCTGCCGACGGTTTGGGGTTGAATCGAGAACTTTTCCGCTGCTGGATACCCTGAATACTGGGGAGCCGGTAGAACGGTTGCAGCAGGGGTTAACGCCTAAAACCCGGATGGTCGTGCTGAGCCATATTCTATGGAATACGGGCCAAGTGTTACCCCTCAAGGAAATGGTAGAGGTATGCCATCAGTACCCAGGCGATCGCGGCCCTGTGAGGGTGCTGGTGGATGCGGCCCAGTCCGCTGGAGTGCTGCCCTTGAGTTTGGCGGATACTGGTGTGGATTTCTATGCCTTCACCGGGCATAAGTGGTTCTGTGGCCCGGCAGGATTGGGTGCGCTGTATGTCAGCCCTGAGGCGATGGACGTGATTCATCCCACCTATGTTGGCTGGCGTGCCATTACTCAAACACCTGAAGGACAACCCACAGGCTGGTTACCGGATGGGCGACGATTTGAAGTGGCGACTTCGGATTACACATTACTTCCGGCGTTGCGGGAGGCGATCGCCCTTCACAACCGTTGGGGGACAACGGCAGAACGCTTCAGCCGGATCTGTCAGCTCAGCGGTTACCTCTGGCGACAGCTTCAGACCGTAGACGGCATTGCGTGTTTGCGGGCAACGGCACCGGAAGCAGGGCTTGTGTCTTTCACGGCGGCAAACCGCGATCCAGGCCCAGTGGTACAGGCTTTAGAAGACCGAAACATCTTCGTACGGGTCATTCGCCATCCCAACTGCATTCGGGCTAGCGTTCACTACCTCACGCTAGAATCCGAGCTGGATCAGTTGGTGGAAGCGTTGCGAGAAATTTTGGCCGCTTAGTTTCCTCATGCTGATGGTGGCCCTTCACCACCATTCATGGGCCAGTCCTCCAAATGCTAGGCTCAGGAGGTTTGCTCAAAAAGGCGTTTCCCTTGTCTCAGTCTCTACCGTCACCACCTTTGTATCGGGTGGTGTTAAAGCTGGCGTCTCCAGCGATCGCCCATCTCTGGCTTCAATCTCTCATTTTTCTTGTCGATCGCATTATGCTGGGGCGCTACTCCACTGATGCCCTGGCTTCGTTACGCATCAGTGAGCCCCTAATCTGGAGTGTAACGGGGGTACTGTCAGCCTTCAGTATTGGAGCCGTGGCCCTGGTGGGTCGTGCCGTAGGGGCAGGCGATCGCCCCCTGGCAACTACCACAGCTCGTGTTAGCCTAGCCTTTGCTACGGCTGTAGGGCTACTCTTCACCCTATTCAGCCTGCTTGGGCTAGATGCCATTCAATATCTGTTTCCAAATTTATCCCCGGTGGTTTGGGAGGCAGCGCGGGGGTATATCCAGATTGTGTTTCTGGCGATGCCGATGTTTTTAATGGCAGAGGTTTCGGCCGCGATGCTACAGGCGTCAGGCAACACACGCACACCGTTTCTCGTGGCGATCGCTGCGAATCTGGTCAATCTTGTCTTGAACTACCTGCTGATCTTCGGTAACGGAGGTCTCCCCGAATTGGGAGTGCGGGGGGCTGCCGTGGGCAGTGCAATTGCGATTACGCTCAATGCCATTGTGCTGATTGGGGTATTGGTGCGATCGCGCTCAACGCTTAGTCTACGCAGGGACATGAAGCAGCGATTCTATGACGGCTCAGAGCTGGCGACCCTGAAGCGAGTCGTCCATATAGCGCTACCCGCTGTGGGGGAACGGCTAACACGCGGAATTGGCTATATGGGTTTCACCATCATCATTAGTGTGCTGGGCAGTGTTGCGATGGCCACCCATGCGGCGCTGTTGGGATTAGAGGAACACTGTTACGAAGCAGCAGATGGGTTTGGCATTGCGGTGGCGGCTGTGGTGTCTCAAAGGCTGGGAGCCGGGAAACTGGAAG
This sequence comes from Leptolyngbya sp. PL-A3, assembly GCF_039962325.1. Classification (NCBI taxonomy): domain Bacteria; kingdom Bacillati; phylum Cyanobacteriota; class Cyanophyceae; order Leptolyngbyales; family Leptolyngbyaceae; genus Leptolyngbya; species Leptolyngbya sp. PL-A3. The sequence goes on along the minus strand of NZ_JAMPLB010000003.1, from coordinate 40,653 downwards.
AGGCGGAGCGTGGGAGCTGGATCACCATGGGGATGGCGATCGCCCTCCTCAGCTCCTTTGGCCTCGTCTTCGTGATCATTCCCGCACAACTTCTGGGCTTGTTTACAGAAGACACCCGCATTGTAGAAATGGGCATTCCCTGCCTCTATGTGGCCGCCCTGGCCCAACCCTTTATGGCTGCAAGCATCGTACTGGAGCAAGCGCTTCGCGGTGCCGGGAATACCCGTACGGCTTTCTACATTTCTCTATCTGGGTGGCTGGTCGTGCGGTTAATCGCCACAGCATTTTTCGTATTTGGGCTGCATTGGGGATTGGTAGGAGTTTGGCTCGGTTCAACGTGCGATTGGATGGCACGGAGTATTAGCCTGGCTATCGTCTTCCGCCAACATCATTGGCATAAAGTCAGTGTCTAATGCCCTGGGCCATACACCTTATCTGAGCTTACAAGGATAAGCACACAAGGCATGCCATACGCTAGACGCTCTGTCGACGAGTTCATCAGACATCCTGAAATACTTCAGCCTGGGGAGAAGGGTTAGGATCGATCGGCTGTTCAGAGTCAGTACGCTCATGCCAGCGCTGAATACCATCTTCTGCAAAATCGACCGCGATCGCTTCCTGTTTCTGGAGGCGATCGCCCGAATCCTTGTCAAAGGTTTCCCAGGCCCACTCCATCACAGCCGTATTGCCATTAATGCGCACGTCTTGAATATCGATGTGCTTGATTACAAATTGACTAAGCAGTTCAGAAAAAGCTGTCTGAATGGCTTCCCGTCCTTTGCAGTGATGCCCTTCACGGATAAATTCGCCTTCTGCTACAAACAAATCCGAAAAGCGATCCACATCGCTATGAACCCAGTACTCTTTTGCCTGGAAGAGGATTGCCTGCATACGATCAGTTTCGAGCATTTCTCACCTCTACAAAAATGAGTAGAAAGTTTTGCAGATACTTACGGCTGACACAGCACGGGTGAACAGAACATTCAATAGCAAACAGCGCATCTCAACGTTACTGGATTGCCCCAGGCGGAGCATGGTCAAATTGGCATACTTTTCGGCTCTAACAACTGGATTCTCGGATACCCAATTGTTACGGGGTCTATCGCAAGTATGAGCGATGGATACGTGGACTTAACGTTACACTTTGCATTCTGGGAAATTTAAGAGCTTCCTTTTTATCACTCGATTCAGCTAATACAGCGTTTTTCAACCGCTTAAAACCTGGTTGTTTTTGTGAGAGCCGCGCTCCGCGCGGCTCTCACAAAAACAACCGTGTCTGACTCAAGCGCAAGGCGCTGTATATTGTTTTCAAAGTTTAGTTTCTAAGCAGGCCAATCCATTTCATGAAAAGCTTTTTTTTGTATAGCTTGCTTATAGCTTTAGCCATTTTCATCTTAACGAGAATAGCTATGAGTATAGACGACATCTCTTTATAGAGTCGTGGCTAATTGCAGAGCATTGTAAATACTCAAGCGCCTACCATACTCTGCAATTAGCTATGGCTATAAAAGTAGTTTTATTTAATCCAGTAAGTTCTTTTGATAGATGCATTAGCTTGTTGATCTTCGGTAGAACACCTGTAAATCACATCGAGAGAAGCTAAACAAAACTCTTGATGTTTTATGACCTGTAAGACAAGGAGAAAATCATGGTTAATGCAAGCCAATCCCGAGCTAACACCGGCACCGGAAACACCGAATATAACTTGGTCAGCATCCTCTACCATTCTTTAGAAGAGGCTGCCACTTGTGAGCAGTATATGGCAGATGCAGAGCAGCAAAATGACCAGGATATTGCTCAGTTTTTGCGTGAGGTTCAAGATGAAGACCGTCGCCGTGCCGATCGCGCCAAGCAGCTTCTAAAGAATCGCCTGTAGCAAACAGAAAGCGCACTCATCAACCAGAAATGATAGGTATCATTCATATCCGTTGTTGAGCGCTAGTTTGCCTTAGTTTTCGTGTAATACACACGAAAACAGTTATCTAAATTAGACTTGAGATGGAGTTTGAACAAATTTCAAACTCCATCTCATTTTTTGTACTGATTAAGCTCAGGGTTTTATTGCCATCGCTACAGAGTTTATCAAGAGACAAAGCAGGCAAATTAACACTGATGCTTCCCTACAGCAACGCATCAAAGTAATTTGAACTGATGCGATCGCTCATCCAGAACAATTCTCAAATACCTCCATCCAAAGGCATATCTTTCGTTCATGCCTGGCTGTATCAGACAATTTCATACCTTAGATGATTGTCGAGAAAAGCGTTTATTTTTTATATACGCAAAGAGTAGGCGAAACAGACTCTCGTGTATAAAAGTTCATCTAAGTTCCATGACACAGCTCTGCTGTAATTGATAGGCACATTCCTAAGAAAAGCCTAAGTCTGAGCGGTCCACTGGTGACCATCACTAAAGTAGGAAGAAAGCCCTCTGGAGAAAAAATCAATCATAGGGCGAGTTCATAACTTTCCCTGTCGTTAGGCCTTTAAGATCGCGGCTTCAACTCTAATGATTCAGAAAACTGAGTATATGCCTGAAGTGGGAGTAGCTCCACTGGTGGAGACTTCCGCAGCGGATCAACCCCTGAACACGACTGAACCAGCAATTGCCCGCACCCGCTGGCTTGTTTGGAAACTGGCGATCGCTACCTGGTTATTAATGGCAGTGGGTAGTGCAACCCGAGTCATGAACGCCGGGTTGGCCTGTCCGGATTGGCCTCTCTGCTACGGCACCCTGTTTCCAGCCCAGCAGATGAACCTGCAAGTTTTTCTAGAGTGGTTTCATCGTCTCGACGCAGCCCTAATTGGCGGTTTTACCATCGTGCTGTTGGGTTACACCCTGTGGGAGCGCAAACAGTTGCCTCGCTGGGTTCCCTGGACATCTGCTCTAGCGTTGGGTTTGATCCTAATACAGGGCTTACTCGGCGGCCTAACCGTAACGGAAATGCTGCGGTTTGATATTGTCACCGCCCATCTGGGCACAGCATTACTTTTCTTCAGCACCCTTCTGGTTATGGGTGTCATGCTGCGGCCCTATCAAGGAACGGGCACCGTTGGCTATTTACCATGGGTCAGCCTGGGCGCCGCTGTGCTGGTCTATCTGCAAAGTCTTTCAGGCGGTTTAGTTGGCTCCCGGTGGGCATTACACCAATGTCTGGGTGGCTTTGGCAACCTCTGCACAGTGATGAACGCTCACTTACTGGGTGTTGTACCCGCTAGCGTCGCTGTACTCGTGCTGGTCGTTCTAGCCTGGCGCACCCCAGCTCTCCACAGAGCCCTACGCACCCTGACCAATCTCGCATTCGGGTTCCTTCTTCTCCAGGTTTTGCTGGGCGTCGCCACCTTCCGCCTGCACCTGCAAGTGGAACTGCTGACCGTTAGCCACCAGATGATTGGTGCTTGTTTGCTTGGCACCCTGGTGTGCTTCACAACCTTTGGGTTGCGCGATCGCCATCAAACCCGTAGCTGGGCCGAAACCGCAACCGAAACGTAATTTCTTTCACCCAAACCCCCATTTGCCCATGCAAGATACCCTTGTTACCCCCACCCGCCACCACGAAAACTTGGGGCAGGTCATCCGGAGCTACTGGCAGTTAACCAAACCTCGCATCATCATCCTGCTCCTCATTACCACGGCAGGAAGCATGTGGATTGCCGCCGAGGGCCGTGTGGATCCGGTTCTTCTCTTCATCACCTTGTTGAGCGGAGCCCTGGCTGCGGCTTCAGCCAATACCATTAACTGCCTCTACGATCGCGACATTGACTACGAGATGGAGCGCACGCGTCATCGTCCGCTGCCCTCGGGTCGGATTCAGCCCTTGCATGCCCTATTGTTTGCGATTGTCCTCGCCACCATCTCCTTCACCCTATTGGCAACCTTTGCCAACTTCCTGAGTGCCTGGCTAGCGATGTCGGGCATTGTCACCTACGTTTTGGTGTATACCCACTGGCTCAAACGCCATAGCACTCAAAACATCGTCATCGGCGGTGCGGCTGGGGCGATCCCACCACTGGTCGGTTGGGCGGCAGTGACAGGAGAATTAAGTTGGGTGGCCTGGGTTTTCTTCGCCATCATCTTTTTCTGGACACCTCCCCATTTCTGGTCGCTGGCTCTGATGATCCGCAAGGATTATGCCAAGGTCGGTGTGCCTATGCTCCCTGTGGTTGCCGGAGATGTGGTGACAGCCAAGCAAATTTGGATCTATACGCTGCTGCTGATCCCTCTCACCCTGCTGCTGGCCTTTCCACTCCACGCGCTCGGTGCCATATATGTGATGTGCGCACTGGTACTGGGCGCTCTGTTCCTGGTAAAAGCGTGGGCTTTGCTTGAAAAACCATCGGATACGGATGTGGCGCGATCGCTCTTCAAATACTCCATCTTCTATATGATGCTGCTGTGCGCTGGAATGGCCTTGGATACCATGCCCCTATCACAGCATTTGGATCAGGCGATCGCCAACAATCTGGACACCGTCCTCACGCCCGTCTCCCTCAGCCAACTATTCCAGACACCCTGGTAACAAACTCATCATTCAGGCTCAAAAATGAAAAGCGCGGCACTTCATGCCGCGCTTTTCATTTTTGGCTTTGAAGCCCGAAAACCGCTTGCCTTCAAGCGGTTTTCGGGCCTAATTCCATACTGAGAACTGCTAACTTCTTTTCAGCAATTCTCATTTTGGAATCCAACCCGAAAATAGCCCGCCTTCGGCGGGCTATTTTCGGGCTTCAAAGCTGAGAGTTCCTGCCCGAAGGGCAGGAACTCTCAGCTTTGAAGCTCATACTGAGAATTGCTGACTTCTTTTGGAAAAGTATACAAACCCCTTCTATCTTTGATAGAATTAGAGACGCTGTTTAATCCATCCTCAGAGAACCCTGCGTTCATGGCTAAGAAAAGCATGATCGAGCGCGAGTTAAAGCGCGAGAAACTGATTGCCAAATACTCGGCAAAGCGGCAAGAGCTGAAAGAGCAATTTGCAGCCGCTACTTCCCAACAAGAAAAACTTGAAATCCATCGTCAGATTCAGCAATTACCTCGCAATAGCGCTCCGAACCGCCATCGCAATCGTTGCTGGCTCACCGGACGTTCTCGGGGTTACTACCGTGATTTCGGTCTGTCCCGCCACGTGATTCGTGAAATGGCCCACCAGGGATTGCTTCCTGGTGTTGTTAAGTCAAGCTGGTAAGGGCTTGAATGAATTTAATAATTGAAATCAGGGGCAGATAGCTGTGTGCCCCTGATTTTTGTTTGCTGCCTTCCGGCCGCCATTCGTTAACCCTTCTTCTGCCAGTACTTGTAGGCCGCGTAGGCCATCGTTACCACCCCAGTTATGATCGCTTCCTCATTTACCTTAAACTGCGGGTGATGCAGAGGATGGTTGACCTGATCCTCAAACGCCACCCCTAGTCGAAACATCATGCCGGGAGCATGGCCCAGGTAGAGGGAAAAGTCCTCGGCTCCAAGAGACGGTTCTAGAAGAATGCGGACGCGATCGCTTCCCCACGCCTCCGATGCGGCAGATTCGACAATCTGCGTCAGGGTAAAGTCATTCTGCACAGACGGAACCCCCCGACGGTAGTTGAGGGTGTAGCGGGCCTCATAGGTCTGGCAAACACTGGCAACAATTTGCTCAATCCACTCAGGTAAGCGTTCGCTGGTTTCAGGGTGGAGCGATCGCACCGTTCCCAGCATGCGCACCTGGTCAGCAATCACATTGGGAGCGCGACCGCCCTGAATTTGACCAATGGTGAGCACCACAGGGCGCAGAGGATTCTGAGTACGGCTGATAGCCTGCTGGAGCGAGGTAATCACCTGGGAAGCAATCCAGATCGCGTCGATCGCCTCATGAGGGCGGGCACCGTGGCCCGATTCGCCAATAATCGTAATTTCTAAATCATCTGCGGCTGCCGTCAGCGCTCCATAGCGGACGCCGATACTGCCCCCCACCACCGAAGGCCACACGTGCACTCCCAGAATGGAAGATACCCCCTCCATGACCCCATCGCGGATCATCCAGTGCGCTCCCTGCGCCGTCTCCTCCGCAGGCTGAAAGAGGAATCGGGTTGTTCCTGGCAGAGGTACCCCCAACTGAGCCAGAATCATCGCCGTTCCTAGACCCACAGTTGTGTGCACATCATGGCCGCATGCATGCATGACTCCGGGGTGACGAGACGAAAACTCTAAATCTGTACGCTCCTGAATGGGCAGCGCATCCATATCTGTGCGAATCGCCAGGATTCGTTCGTCCGTTCCTTCGCCCCGCAGTTCTGCGACGACCCCCGTCTTCCCCACCAGCTCCTGAACATGGAACCCGAAAGAAGACAGCACCCCTGCCACATAGGCGGCTGTTTGGTATTCCTGGCCGCTTAACTCGGGATGGCTATGGATATGGCGGCGAATTTCAATCAGGCGGGGGGCAAGGTCGGTAGCCAGGTCTTTGATGCGACTAAGCATGGATCCTCGAACGTTGGGGTGTAGTCTCAATAATAAAGACTTGTTAAGGCATTGGCCCGGACAGTTCTGTGAAGTATTGGTTTTGTTATGGACAAATCCTACGTAAAATCAATACTTCCCAGAACCCTGTTTGGGCCTTGCACAGAGGTACAGGATTTACTAGGTTTAGTGGAGTTAGTGCATCTGCACTCTAGCGGAATCCCCATATATAGTGTCATGATGATTGAAAGTCTACATCTGTAGGGTTTGACCTGCGACGTACTTTCCCTCCCGGACGCATGACCTACACCCTTTCTGCGGCTAAGCTGCAAACCTACGATCGCTGCCCGCTTGCCTATTACTTCCGCTACGAGCGTAAGTTGCCTGGAACTGCTTTCTACGGTTCAGCTATTCTAGGTACGTCTTTACACCAGGCATTAGCGCAAATTTACCACGATTGGCACTATCAAGACGCCATCCCTCGTCGGGATTGGATTGACTATTGTTGGAGCCAGCATACCAAGGGCCTGAGTGAAAACCAGGTCATCGAGGGGCGCAATATTCTACAGCGGTACTATGAGTTTTTCATTCGCTCTGAGAGTACCATGCGTCGCCCGGTGGCGGTCGAAGGCCGCATCCAAGGCACCCTTCAGGTCGAAAATCTAGAATTCATCCTGTCAGGTCGTTACGATCGCCTCGATTATCTGGATGATGGGCTGGAGTTAATTGACTACAAATCGAGCAAGGACACAGAACCTGCCCTGCCCGATGATATGGATTTGCAAATTGGCCTGTACTACCTGGCATTAGAACAACGCTATAACCGCAGCTTAAAACGGCTCAGCCTGATCTACCTGCGAAGCTCGGAGAAAGTCAGCTATGAAGTAACACCTGAGCATCGGGAACAGGTGCAGGAAATCGTTTCTGAACTGGCTGTGCAGTTGCGCTATGACCGCAAGTGGGCTCCATTTCCTGGGGAACAGTGCAATCGCTGTGCCTATGCTCGCTTCTGTCCCGAAATGCGGGCTGAACCGGATCCTTTACCCGAGGAAGCTCGGCCAGAATCAGGTTTGCAATTAGTCCTTAGCCTATAAAGCTCAGTTTGTTAGGTCTTATCAGTCCGGCTCCCTTAAGGGAGCCGGACTATTTGGCTTTAAAGCGGCTGTCATGACGGCTTTGAATGGACACTACAGGACATTCGGTGTGTAGTTCTGAAAAAGCTGACAATCGCCCTTGCAAACGGTGATGACGGTTTTGACCCCCCCGCGCCGAGTGAAGTCTCCAATGACTCGCATACCCGCAGGTTCCAGTTCATCCCAGAGGCGATCGCAAATCACGTTCACAACGCCTTCATGGCTGATACGCTGATCCCGGAAAGCGTTGACATAAAGTTTGAAGGCTTTCAGCTCTACCACCCAGCCCTTCGGTTGATAGTCCACCACGATCGTTCCAAAGTCGGGATACCCTGAGCGAGGGCACAGTGCCGTGAACTCTGGATGTTCCAGGTGGATGGTGTAGGCATTGGAGGACGGATTAGGCCACTTTTCAAGGGGCTCCTGAGCCGCTTGCTGGATGGCCTGGTCGCCATAGTTCAGCACAGTATGAGTCATAGTGGCAGAAAATTTCTGGATAAAAGACGCAATTTTCTATTTTACGATGGGCGATCGCCCTTAATAAAGCACCCGTTGATCGTGTTCCCAAGGTGTGGTCAGTTGTGATGGGAGGGGGGCTAAGCCCTCCTCCCATCACAACTGACTCCCTGAGTCATTATTTTCGTGGAAGATCTTCATGAGGATTGAACACAATGGTTGAGAAGCATGTGCAGGAAATCCCTATGGATGTGAAATGGCTGGAGTGGGCTCAGAAATTGCAGGCGATCGCCCAAAACGGTCTGACCTACAGTGAAAATCCCTTTGATATTGATCGTTTCCAGCAGGTGCAGACCGTTGCGGCTGAAATTATGGCCACCTACTCTGGGATGGAACCGACCTATGTTCTTGACCTGTTTAAACAGGAGAGTGGATACGCGACACCCAAAATAGATGTCCGAGGGGCTGTCTTTCAGGATGACAAAATTTTGATGGTAAAAGAACGGTTTGACGGTCGCTGGACATTGCCCGGTGGCTACGGAGATATTGGTGAGCCCCCAAGCCTCGCTATTGAGCGAGAGATATTTGAAGAGTCTGGTTACCAAACCCGTGCAGTTAAATTATTGGCGCTCTACGATCGCAACCATCCTCGCCATAACCATCCTCCCTTTGAATACCATATCTACAAGCTGTTCTTCCTCTGCGAGTTGATTAGTGGGTCTCCCACAAGCAGCATCGAAACGGAAGAAGTCGCGTTTTTTGCAGAAGACGAAATTCCGGACTTGTCCCTGACGCGAGTCGTCCCCAGCCAGATTGCGCGACTATTCGAACACCATCGGAACCCTGATTGGCCTACAGATTTTGACTAGTAGACCACGGCCTAAGTTCGTCACCTATTTTTTGTGTGGGGTGCTTCGCACCCCACACAAAAAATAGGTGATACATTTACGCCTCAGCATACTAGAGCCTTAGTACTTCACCACACCAAGTTTGGGATCTGTCAAAATCCTTGTGGTGGCCTAATAGGAGGAGCAGCAGAACAATGGAAAAAGCAACGTTTGGGGCCGGATGTTTTTGGGGTGTTGAAGCCGCCTTTTGTCAAATCAATGGAGTAGTGTCTACTTCGGTTGGCTATATGGGCGGGCACTTCGAGCATCCCAGTTATCTTGATGTACTGTCACGGATTACTGGACATGCTGAAGTGTGCCAGGTCGAATACAATCCATCCATTGTTCAATACGACGAGCTTCTCAATACGTTCTGGCGCATTCATGATCCCACCAGCCTAAATCGCCAGGGAGCTGATCGGGGAGAACAGTATCGTTCTGTCATCTTCTACCACACGCCCGAGCAGGAGCGGCAAGCTCGAAGCTCAAAGGCAGAGCGCGATCGCTCTGGTCAGTACAGCAAACCTATTGTGACGCAAATTCAACCCGCATCTCAGTACTGGTTCGCAACAGAAGAACATCAAAAATATTTCGAGAAGAAGCGCATGCAGCAGTCTGCAATAAAAGACTGAGCCACACAACAATGAATTTGCAATGTCCAATTTGATTAATGAGGTTTCTGCATAAGAATTTACCCAGAATGTTGGTGCTTTGCCCGCTTCGCGGGCAAAGCACCAACATTCTGGGGGTAATTTCATTACTGGAAATCTCCTAAGTACATCTGGTAGTATGCATGTCGTACCACACATTACCTGCCATATTTAATCAAATTGCTGTATGAGGCTATAGCCATTCGGTGAGGACAAAGAGGGAGCAGGCTGCTCTCTCTTTGTCCTAAATTGAAGGTTGCCGCTACTCAGCCGGAGTTTGTATTACACGTGATCCGCCTATAAATTCACGGTTTCTATAAAAACAAATGATCATGTGACCCTATGTCAGAGTTTTCCAAGTCATCTGCCGTTGTGATTCAAATTTCGTATCAGGAAGCATTCCCAGCTTTTTGTTCGTAATAACCCGAGATGTGTTCGTAAACATGCTCTGGGAATTGTAATTCACGGTAAACATTGCAGGAATCTGGATCATCCGGTGTTGGACAAATGGGGAATTCCTGTTGTTGTTGCCATTCCAGAATGCGATCGCGCTTCGGTGGATTGTAGTCTTTTCCTTGCACTTGCAACACCAGCGCCCGAGCTTCCGTTTCACCCATGCCGGGGTCTTTTTGCAAGTACGCTATCACTTCGTCTTCATCCAGAAAATGCCGCGCCACCATGGCGAAGGTTAGCCGCCCATAATGCCCAATGTCTGTACCATCCTCCAGGGCATCGAGCAGATGCGCCATCATGGCACTCTTTTGCAGTTCTTCTAACATGTCAACAGCTCCATTTCTCATCATCGCGCTTCCTCCGTTATAGAAGCTAAATGTGAGGGATGACGTCTATCTCAGGGCCTGTCATAGTTCGATTGTACTAACCACCAAAGACTGTCTTTTTACATACACCAACATGCTCACCAATTTTCTCAAGCCCTTGGTTTTACGTCCACAACGTACATGCAAAATTAAGGGCTTGAGAAAATTGGTGAAGGTATTGCTATCAAATGGTTAGTGAGGGCATCAGAAGCTATTGAAGGCAATGCCTTCAATAGCTTCTGATGCCCTCACTAACGGGGCCAGGGCTATATTGGCTGAGCGCGTAGTGCTATATAAAAAGTCGCCGTTCTTTGAGAACGACGACTTCCTGATTGAATACGCTGTTATAGGGTATTACAAATTGGCGATATTGAGACTATCTGATAGCCTCTTACAGCCGTTCCCAAGCTTGGATAACAGTTTGCAAAGCTTGAGGCAGGCTGCTTTCTTCCAGGTCAATATACGACACGGTACTGTTCATAGCCTGTATCGTCGTTGTTGGATAATCGGCCAAAGCCGCAGAGGTCAGGTAGCGCATCCCATTCAAGTTAGGAACTTTTTGCTGGCTAAGAAGTTGTTGAAACTGCTGCACTTGCTGGGGTGTAAGGCGCTTAATGACCGTCGTTCGGGGCACTGATGAGTTGATCCCATTGGTAGTCGTGCGAGACAAAACACCATCCTGAGTGAGGAAAGTTTCCGTCGTATCACCGCGCAAGCCACCCGATACCATCATTTTGAAAACGACGTCAGTGCTGGGCAGAGGAAGTTGTCCCTCCGCCGGAATAAACGATGGTGTAATGCTGACGCCACTGCCACTGGCGGTTATATTCTGCACGATGCGTGAGCCTTCCTGGTCAACGTGGTAGACCCAGCTTTGGCGATCGCCCATCACAATCACCCGATATCCCGAGATGGCAATCCGCGTGCAGGCCTGGCCCGGATTGAAAATACCCATGCAACCATCAAAGGTTTTTGGCTCGGACTCAATCACTCGTAGGGTGTTAGCAGGAACATTGGCCTGCTGAGCGATCGTCGTAAACAGGCGGTCTACAACTTGGGGGGGTAACTCAGCGCTGTTCTCGCCTTCCATCTTGATCTGGCGTGCCTGCAAGTCAGTGCGGTACACCCAGGTTTGTTGCCCATCTGTCAGGGTTACGCGCCATCCCTCAACCAGGGCCATCATGCAACGCTCATTAGGGGCGGCCAAACCTAGGCATGCATCGGGCCAGGTTTCGCGAGTAGCACTGAGAATTTGGACATCCCGCGGGTGCAGGTCGAAACGGCGAGACGCATCCCGCTGAATGCGTCGAGCGACCTGCCGGGGCAAGGAGGAGGAGGGGGAACGCCGCGCTTGAGCCATAGTCACACCATCTGATGGCGTGGCAGCGATCGCAACGGTTTGAGAAAGAGTTTGGGATACGCCGCCAAACATCATCATGCTCATCAGGGCGATCGTCAAAACTTTCTGGGGCTTTTTCATTCTCATAGATTGCAGACGAACCATAATTTCCACCAATCAGCCGTGAGGACTTCAGAAACTTACTCTCTTACCCTAATGGCTGGTTAGGGGTGAACCGGGCGTTGTTACAAAATTAGCTACAGCATATCTTGCTAGACGGTTATTTCTTGTGTTTACAGACCGGGAAAACTAGCCCTGACTTGGGCTGACAGCGTTTATCATTCGGGTAAGACGCGTGGAATATGGCCACACGTCTTACCCGAATGAGAAGGGGTGCAAGGTCGCTGTCAGCGTAACCCAGGGAGCTGTAGCCAAGCGATCGCGCATCGTCTGCTCATCGGGTGTCTTCTCCCCCAGAATCCGTCCTTCAAATACAACGGTCACTTGCTCCGTCTGAAAACACCATGGCTCTACCTGAAGTTGGGTAGGGTCTCCATTCATGGGAGCCAGAGTCAGAACCGTACGTCCCATTGGGATGGGGACATCCGCAAACTCCTGTTGTTGCGTGACTCCCATACAGATAGCCAGTGACAAGGCATCGAGAGTTGCTACGAGGCGTTGATTGTGGGCGATCGTCTCCGGTTTCACGTAGAGTGTGTAGGCCGGATCCTGCCCCAATTGCTGAATCAACTCCTGCTGAAATGCTTTTTCTTGTTGCAAGAAGGCTTCGACAATTTGAGTCGATTCTGGTGATTGTTTCCAGTGGGTGAAGCGCTCATATAAGCCTGTTCCATGAAGCGACACGAGTAATGCGGCATAACGCCCCATCGGCATGACCAGATGTTTAGCCCCAGCCCACAGTTGAGTATGCACTGCGGGTGCGACTTCCATAAAGCTGTGGGGATAACCTGTTTCCGGGTTAAAGGTTGGAGACGCTTCCCAGGGAAGCCAACCAATATCATGCTGTTCTGCCCCTAAACAAACCGCTTCGTAAGGTGAAACCGGGCCAAAGCTCTCATTTCCCCAAACCTGGGCTAGTTGCCCTGAAACCCAGGCATGAGTGGGTTGGGTGATACAAATGCGCTCCGAACCAATGGTGCGATACAACATGGCTGTCCTGCTGAGCAATACTTGATAGGCGGATAGGGCTTGAGCAGTAGCTGAGGTGGGGAATGATTTGGGCGATCGCCCTCCAGCCAGATTCCCAGCCCTTGGAATTGGCGGGGTTTGCATCGTTTACAGTGGAACTGATTATTTCAACTAGAAACAATCGATTGATCCCAGCCTTTTCAAGGCTAAATGGTTTACAGGTGAATGCCTTCATGCCAGGGGCTAGTGTTGTGCCCAGGCTGCGTCAACTTTTTATTAACTGCCTACTAACCGCATAGGTTATACGTCTTTCTGAGGGCCGCGCGATGCATAGCTCTTAAAAAGACCTATAACCCGAACTGAGGTTTTATTAGCAATACTCTGGACAGTTTTTCTGAAACCGTTGATTTTGCGTGCGCTTCGCGCACGCAAAATCAACGGTTTCAGAAAAACTGTCCGAACTAATGATTAGGATAAGGGGAGTACGTACGGATAAAAGTATGGCTAAGGAAGAAAAACCACTTACCGGAGAAGCCCTCGTTAAGGAGGTGTGCCGGCGGATTCGGGTAGCCCGCAGCTATTGGGATGCCCACAATAATGCGGCCTGCCGGGGAGAACGCGAAAAAGCTTTGGCCCTCTACAACACCCTTACTAAGGAACAAAAAGATCAAATTCCTCAGCAACTACGCATCTGGCTCCGCTATCGCAGCGAAAAATACTTTGGTCCCCATCGCACACCCCCTCAATCGAAGCGCAAGGCAAAGTAGCGGTGTCAAATTGGGTTGGATGGACTGCAAAGAGAGCCACGCTCTTTTTGCAGTCATACGCTAAAGTTTGCCTTCAAAGCGTTGATACCAGAGGATATTGCCTGCCACAGTCAATGTCAGGGCGCTTCCTCCACCCACCCAGGCCAGCATCGGATCGTAGCCACTTCGGCCCAGCGTTTCCATCCACCGATGGGTTAACTCGGAAGCGACAAACTGATCCGCCATGAGGGGAAAGAGATACATCAGCGCAGCCCCTACAATGAGCCAGCCCACCATCGATGCGAGCAGGAAAATAGTTTTAGCCGTTGACTGAGTACCCATGGGCGATCGCATATAAAAACTACCGTCGAGATTACCACGACCCGCACCCAGCCATTATTAGGATTCGTAATGGCCTGACTAGCTGCTCCACCTCTACAGATACAACCAGGAACTTGCTGTCAAATAGAATCCGGAAAGTGGGCGGGTGAAGCCCACTCTCCGGATTCTATTTGCTAAGCCCTTAGGACAAGTTATGTTTGAAAAGCGACGCTCAGTAAGGCTTTTCAAACATAACCTTCCTGGTTTAAGCGCGTCGCGCTATTAACGATTGATTTCAAGTGTGGTGAGTGAAATTCACCACACTTAAAATCAACGAACCTCTTTTTTACCGTTGCTGTGTAACGACAAAAAAGAGGTTTTGTTTAGTTTTGGATCAAGACGATCTGTGAGTTTACCCAAAATAAGCCGGCTCATTTCCGGGCTTCCATTTGATGTTGCAGCCAATGCTGGGCTTTTGCTCCGCAGGGATGGGTTGTCCGGCTAGCACTGCATCCAGGGCCGCGCGAAGATCACGGCCATCGACAGGAAGACCATTACTGGGGCGGCTGTCGTCTAATTGCCCCCGATAGACGAGATGGCGATCGCTATCAAACAAGAAGAAATCCGGCGTACAAGCAGCCGTGTAAGCTTTGGCGACATCCTGGCTGGCATCATAAAGCACCGGGAAAGTGTACTCAAGCTCCTGGGCCATCTGCTTCAAGTTTTCCGGAGAATCATCTGGGTAGCCAGAAACATCATTCGCGCTGATAGCCACAATAGCGGCCTTTGAAGCATAATCCTTGCCTAAGCGGGAGAACTCCTGCTGAACGTGTTTCACAAAGGGGCAGTGCCGACACAGAAAGATGACCAGAAGGGCAGGTTTTCCTGCAAAGGTTTCCAAGGAAACAGTCTCACCAGTCACAACATCCGGCAACTGAAAATCAGGGGCAGCAGTGCCAAGGGGCAACATGGTTGAGGCGGTTAGTGCCATAAATAGCGCTCCTGTAAAAACGTTGATTTCTTCTTACCCTATATAAGCAGCTCAACTCAATTAAACCTAGAACCCCAAATGCTGCACAATCCTGCGAAAAAGTGCCTCTTTCAGCCAGTGTTAAAACATGCTCAGAACTGACGTGTTTATGTTGTAGTTGGGGTGCTTCGCACCTCAACTACAACATAAATGCTCTAGATATAGCGGACTTGCGTAAATCCTGATGCTCTGGAAATAGACATGAGGCAAAGCCGCAGAGCTATCTTTAGCAATTTATCAGCTCGCTGATCCAGAAAATTGGGAAAGAGACACCAAATATTAAACTAAAGTTTTTTATGATCTGTATAGGCGATCGCAAACGTTCTATCAATTTAGCCCTTATACCAAACCAATATGAAGCTCCATATAAAACGGTATAACATCTATCTTTAGGATGATGGGTCTAAAGCCATTACGTGGATATCTAGGGCGCTAAAAAGTAAAGCTTCAAAAACAAAATCTTACGTTCTAGTCCCATGAAGCTTATGCAAGAAATTATGCTTGTTCTGCATAAGACTAGGAGACAGACTGAGTGTAATTCGTTATATGTAGAATACGTATCCCTAATCCAAATAGCGAGCTGAGCTAAGGCAACCTGAGCATTTCTCTTCATAGAGCAAGCTCAGAGTTTTACTGGGTATAGGCCGGAGACCAATAAAGATAGAAGAATTAGGCTCCCATTTCTAAGGAAAGGTAGCCTGGCAAGTCGTCTGATCGCAGTCCAGTGTTGTCAACAGGTTTACAACGAGAGGTAGAAGCGATGGAGCAACAGCAGATGGAGAAAAAAACCAATAGTGAAATGATTGGAACCACCGTAGGCATTGCCCTGCCCTCTCAAAACTTTGATGTTTGGGCAATTGCTGTTCGCAAGCAAATGCTGTCTGCATTGAAAAAGCGTGGGCATCAAGTCGAAAGTTAACGCGTACACAGAATAACGCTCAACATACAAAAAACTACTTAAAAGTGAATCGTTTGTATTTCTGGACACGAGATACAAACGCCTCCGCTTTCTTCAGTAGTTTTTGGCACTATCGCAGCATATCAGTACGTTAAGTACAAAAGGAATCGGGCGTGTTTTATATTCCGCGCCCGATAATTTTTATTCCGCTAAAGAGCTCGGACAAAATAGAACCCCATTTTTTAGAAAGCTCGACTACGTGAAGCTTTTTAAAAAATGGGGTTCTATTAAATTCACGATCCTAAGGTGTAGCGGTTTCTCCGCAGTACGCATTCACATCCTGAACCAGAGGAGCCTCTCGTTCTGTTGCAGATTGAAACTCGCTGCGGGCCTTTTGAGCGGCTGTAAAATCTTGTGCATTGAGAGCTTCAGCCAGGGTACGGGCCGATGTACTCACATCCCCATAGAGGTCGACAAACCGTTGCTGAAATGATTCTAATTCCTCATCTGATAGAGAAATGGCTGCCATTTCTTGCCGCCCTCGATCAAAGCTACCGGCTACTCTTTCCAACGCCTCAGCATTGGGTTGATTCCCAGCACTTACGATGGTCTGAACCTCGCCCACAGTTTTGTTGGTAACCTCCGTCAGACGGTTGCATTGTGCTGCACGATTATCACTACACCCCACAGCCAGAAGGGTACAAAAAACTGCGATCGCCCATTGAGATTGCCGCACAATTGAATACACCATAACCCGATCAGTAAAAAGAGCGCGAGAACCAACCTGAACCGCCAACGCGGTACAGCCATGAATCACCCTGGGCAACTTACATTGTAGGGAGGGCAGCAGAGAGTGTGCTTAACCCGATGTAACCCTCAATACAGTTACCCACGGTTACAGGCATAACCGTGTCGGTCTAAAGTCTATCGCTTATGAACAGTTTAGAGAATGTACGAAACGTTGATTCTCATTCTTTTCCACACAAAAAAATACGCAAAAACGAGCACTTCATCAGTGACAAATGTTCGGCAAAATCAAGGACTTGGGAAAATGGCAGCAATTCTCATTTTGAAATCAGGCCCGAAAACCGCGCGCCGAAGGCGCGCGGTTTTCGGGCCTCAAAGCCAAGAGTTCACGCCCTACGGGCGTGAACTCTTGGCTTTGAGGCCCATACTGAGAATTGCTGGGAAAATGGCGAGCATGTTGCAGATTGCGTCAGGCTATATTTCAAGCCCTCAAACAGAATTGCTTACACCACAAGAGATACCTTTGACCCGTCTATAGTCTTGTTCACCTCAATACGCGTCTGGAAAGCCTCCTTCAACCGCGGCATGTGGGTGACCGTGAGGATGCAGGCAAAGTCATCAGCGATTGCCTGTATCGCAGAGATGAGGCGATCGCACCCTGCCTCATCCTGAGTGCCAAACCCTTCATCCACAATCAGCAATTGCAGTGCCATCCCCGAACGTAACGCTAACAAGCGGGCCAACGCCAGGCGGATCGCAAAATTAATCCGAAAGGCCTCACCACCCGAATAGGTTTCGTAGGGGCGAGTTCCTCGAGCGTCAGCAATGAGAATATCGAGTGTGTCGATCAGACGAATCGCTTTGCGGTTACTGCCCTTACGACTGCGTTGCGTAACAAACTGCACATGCAATTGGTGGTTGCTGAGTCGCCCCAGAATTTGATTCGCCTCCGCCTCTAATTGGGGCAGCACGTTCTCAATCATGAGCGCCTGGATACCGTTCTTACCAAACGCTTGCGCCAGTTCTTGATAGACCCGCAACTGACGACGCGACGCTTGTAAGCGATGAGTTTGCTCAATCTGCTGGGTTTTCAGCGTTTCCAGGTGCTGCTGTTGCTGCTGCAACCGCCCAATCTGAGCGATCTGGTCATCCAGTTGTTGACGTCGTTGTTGTAGCTGCCCCTCCATCATGTAAATCGCGGGTTCCGGATCGGGCTGTTGCTCTAACTGGTGGGTTAACGCCTCTACTTGATCGGTTAGCACCTCCAGGCCTTGATAGCGCTCCCGAATCAACCCTTCCAGGTCTTGCAAGCGTTGCGCCAGTTGGGGGTATTGCTGTTGAGCTTGGGCCAACTCCTGTTGACGGAGGGGCCACTGTTGAGCCTGCCGTAGAGCTTGACGGAGAGCGGTGTGGTGATCCAGATTGTAGGCGATCGCAACAATCTGTTCCTCCAACTGCCGAATCTCCTGCTGTAAAGGAGCAGTGGCGATCGCAGCCAGTTGCCGCTGAATCTCGGCTTGCTGTACCTCTAGATCGGGCAAGCGTTGGAGAAGATGCGATCGTCGCCGTTCTGCCTGTTTCAGTTCGGCCTGACGAATTTCAGCCCACCGCCAGCGATCAACCTCACCCCGTGCTAAGGCATGGTTTTTGTCGTCATAGTTGAGTTGGGCCAGGGTGGTATCCAGCAGCGCCAACTCCTCCTGTAACTCAGGCGCATACTGCTGGTGCTGGAGAGCAGATTCCAGTACAGCCTGCTCCTGCAAAAGCTGCTGCAACCGGGTCTGCCCCTCCGAGGCACCCTGAAGCTGCTGTTGCAATTGTCCCCGCCGTTCCAGAACAATTGCGTATTGCGCCAACTCTTGCTCCAGTTCCCGATATTCCTGACGCAGCAGTTGAATTTCTCGATCTGAAGTGGTGAGCTGCTCTCTCAGCACCCAAATTTGTTGCTGGATATCCTGTTGTTCCATGTAGTAGCGCTCCAGCACCAGCGCCCAGTGGTGCTCATCGAGGGGGCGATCGCACAACGGGCAGGGAGGAAATTCGGCCTCTTCCACTACCTGCTCTGCATAATGCCCACCTCCTTCACGTACCCCAACCGACATGACTTCTGCGTGGGCCGTCGCATCTTGAGCGTGGCTTCCATGTTCCCCATGCTCCAACATGGCAATTTTGTGGGCCAGTTCCGCCAAATGGGCTTCATATTTACGTTGTCGCTCCTGAAGCCGTTCTAAAAAGTTGCGTCGCTCCACGCCTTTTTCCCGCACCTGTTGCTGGTAGTAGCGGCGTTGCTCTAAATAAGCAATCGACGTGGAAATTTCGAGCACGGCCTGACGCAAATGGGGTTGACGTTGCTGCTGCTGTTGAAGCTCCTGGGTGGCGGTACGTAATTCCTCTAAACGAGCCCCCATGCGGGTCTGGAGGCGGTCGAGATCCGCCTGAATGTGCTGCCGTCGCTGTAATAGCGGAGCCGCCTCGACCTGCTGCTGGTCGAGAGCCGCGAGGCGATCGCGTGCCCGTTGCAAGTGCCCTAAAGCAGTCTCCACATCTCCCGACTTTCGCAGAGTATGGTTGACCTCTTCCAATTGTTGCTGCAGGTTTTCCTGCTGAACCTGAAGAGTACGCTGCTTATCCTGGAGAGTCGACACATGGGCCTGGAGCTGGGATTGAAGCGTTTGTAATTGCGCCGTTGCCGCCTGATGGGCGTGAAACTTAGCAGATTGGCTTTCCTCCTCAGCCAGCAGACGGTAATACTCCTCACATCCGACGGCGATCGCCTCCGCTTGCTGAAGCACCGCTTCTAAGGCTTTTTGCTGCTGGCGAATCTGGTGTTGTTCTTGCGTTAAACGCTGGCAATCTTGATGAAGCAATTGCTGCTGTTGTTGTAACAGGCCCAATTGCTGCCTCCAACCCTGCCGTTGTTGACGAACGTGTTGAAGTTGCTGCAGAACCTCCTGGTCGTGGGCTTGCTGCTGGTGCAACTGCTCCAGTTCAACGGTGAGGTTGGTGTGGGCGATCGCCAACTGTGACCCTTGCTCTAATTGAGTGCTGAGACTATCTAGCGTCCGCTCCAGTAATTCCACTTCAGCTTTCAGTTGGCGTGCTTGTTCCTTGGCCTGCTCAGACAGTTGGTCGTAGCGATCCAGTTGCAGCAGATCGGCTAGCACTTGTTTGCGTTCACCGGGCCGCTTCAGCATGAACTCATCAGCCCGGCCCTGACGCAGATAAGCGGAATTGACGAATGTTTCGTAATCCATTCGTAGGGTTTGCACAATCAACAGTTGGGTAGCTCGCATTCCCCTTCCGGTGAGGCTACGAAACCCGTTGTTCGTCTGCACTTGAAACTCTAGTTGACTCGTTTGCCCCCGCACGCGAGAACGAATGACCCGGTAAGTTTGCTCCTGGCACTGAAAGACAAAATCAACTCGGGCCTCTAACTCTCCCTGGTGGATCACGTCATCGTCAGTGCTGGCTCGTCCCTGCCCCCAGAGTGCCCAGGCGATCGCCTCTAACAAAGAAGACTTCCCTGCCCCATTCGCTCCACAAATGCAAGCGATATGCAGCCCTCGGAAATCCAAAGATGTATCCCGATAGCTCAAGAAGTTTTTTAGGGTTAGCTGTAGAGGAATCATGCCAACCAGAGATACTGTGTGATCTCAGATTAGCAGTACGTCTGAACTTTAATACATCCGCTCTGACATTTTTTGCCTTATTTTATCGGGGTTTGGACGATTTTCATTGTTCTCTATATGAGGTAAAACTCAATATATGGTGTAGAGCTACTTCTCAAACATTTTCAGCCTATATATCTTGCGTTCAAGCAAACGAAGTCTCGATCCCATGAAAATTCTTTATGTAGGAACAAGCTTTCCCCGTGAAACGTTTCACAGTACTCAAACACCATTCAAAATTCTTCTAGAAAAATAATTATTTGTAGTGAGTTTTCAGATCCTCAAGTTTTTGCAGATCTAAGGAGATTTCCAATAATAAAATTATCTCCGAGATGTGGATGCTTTGCCCGCTTTGCAGGCAAAGCATCCACATCACGAGTAGATTCTTATGCAGAAATCTCCTAAGGATCTGAAGTTTCTTGGCTTAACCTTTAAGTTTCAATAGCTCCTCCATCGAAGCCAATAACTTAATCCTGGCAGATTCAA
This sequence comes from Leptolyngbya sp. PL-A3, assembly GCF_039962325.1. Taxonomy (NCBI): domain Bacteria; kingdom Bacillati; phylum Cyanobacteriota; class Cyanophyceae; order Leptolyngbyales; family Leptolyngbyaceae; genus Leptolyngbya; species Leptolyngbya sp. PL-A3. Next base: position 19,896 of record NZ_JAMPLB010000003.1, on the reverse strand, counting down.
TTTGGAAATTAGAATTCACCTGAAATTTCCAACCCACATTGACAGCAAATATTGGGGTCTGAACCTTACCCGTCACCTGACATTCATAACCATCCGATTCTGCTGGCTGAACCGAACAATTTTGAGGAAAAAGTTGTAATCCTCGTGCCTCTGCCTTTAGATAGGCTGTAATCGCTTCTTGCCCTTCCATCGCTGTATCAAAGGGCGGAAATAATATTCCACAGGGCGCAAAGAGTGCAGCGGCCGCATCAAAATCCTGGTTATTTAGAGTTTCGAAATAGGTATTGATGAGATGGGTTAGAGCAGGATGATCTGGAAATTCAATGAGGTTGGGGCGATCGCTCACAGATTTCACGTCCATAGGAAAATAGGAACCAATGAAGGAATAAGACCATTATCCTCCCAGTTTTAATGCCGAAGTAACTCTGTCAATAGTCAGGTCAGTTTATTCTTTCCTTGGCGGGGTGATCTATTTGTCTATAATTGATAACTTTTCAACAGCGAATTGAGGAATTATTGTGTCTTATACAACTACCAATACCTACCCTGATTTAGTGCAGGCTTTTCAACAATTAGATACCGATGAACAGCTTGCATTGTTCTGGTATATCTACACTGAAATGGGCGAATCTGTTACCCCTGCAGCCCCCGGTGCCAGCACTGTTTCCACCAACGTAGCCGATTCACTTTTCGAGCAAGTGAAGGCGATGTCCCGTGAAGAGCAACTGCAAGTACAACGGGATCTGATCGAGCGGAAGAACAGCCTGATTAGCCGCGAATACGGTGCTTTCAGCGACACTACCAAGTTGCTGTTCTGGTATCTGCTGGCCGTAGGCATGAGCAATAACACTATTATTCCAATGCCTGCCGACTATGAACTGAGCCCCGAAGCAGAGGATCTCTTCACCCAAATCAAGAATCTGGAATTCCAGCAGCAAATGACTGTTTTCCGGGATTACGTTGCTCCCATGGGCGTTGACCCCACCACCGCTGAGCACGATCCTGCAACAGGTTTGTAATTTGAGGGCGATCGCCCCCTAAACCCCCAAGAAAAGGACGCAGTGCTAAGTGCTGCGTCCTTTTCTTTTATCACAATAGCCATTTGGGTTAGGACACGAGCAGGGAGCGCTTCGCACTCCCTGCTCAACAAACACAGAATGATGCGAACGAAATACCACATCATCCTGTTTTTGCTTATTCAAGCAATGTCATATCAGCAATTCTCAGTATGGGTATCAAAGCCAAGAGTTCACGCCCGTAGGGCGTGAACTCTTGGCTTTGAGGCCTGAAAACTGCGTGCCAAAGGCACGCGGTTTTCGGACCTGATTTCAAAATGAGAATTGCTGATGTCATATATAGCAATATGCAAGTGCGTTAAGTGCAGTGGTGTGTGGCACGAAGAGTGCCACACACCACTGCACTTAATCAACCCACACAGCGCTATAAGAAATGATATGAGAAGTCATCCTTGAACCGAAGGACTCAAAAATTTCTGCTTTAATCCTCACAGAAGCAATCAGCATGGGAGCGGAGGGAGTCTTGGATAACCTCAAAGTCATCGTTATTGGCGCTGGAATGGGTGGCTTGACCGCAGGCATCGCCTTGAAGCAGGCCGGGTATCAGGTGGAGGTCTACGATCGCGTGCGGGAACTGCGTCCTGCCGGGGCCGGGATTTCCCTCTGGTCAAATGGCGTAAAGGTATTGAATCGGTTGGGATTGGGGCAGGCGATCGCCAACATCGGCGGGCAAATGAACCGCATGGCCTACTATGACATGCACGGCGAACTGCTCACGGGCTTTAGCTTACAACCGCTCATTGATACCGTTGGGCAACGCCCTTACCCCGTTGCCCGTACCGATCTACAGGGAATGCTGCTGAATGCCTTTGGAGCCGATGACGTACGGCTTAACTTCCGATGTGTAGGGGTGGAGCAGGATGAGAATTCTGTCACGGCTATCTTTGAAGATGGTTCCACCGCGACAGGAGATGTATTGGTGGCGGCAGATGGGACTCACTCCTTCCTGCGGAGTTATGTTCTGGGGGAAACCCTGGAACGGCAGTATGCGGGCTATGTGAATTGGAACGGTTTGGTTTCCATCAGCGAGGATTTGGCTCCAGCAGATAGCTGGGTGCTGTATGTAGGTGAACATAAGCGAGCCTCCCTTATGCCCGTGGGTAGCGACCAGTTCTACTTTTTCCTGGATGTGCCGTTACCCAAAGGCACCGTTAGCAGTCCCGACACGTATCAAGAGGAATTATTTAGCTTCTTCAAAGGCTGGGCGGCTCCGGTACAAACTCTCATTCAGCGTCTTGATCCAACCAAAACAAACCGCATCGAAATTCACGATGTCCCCCCCCTGCAAACCCTTGTCAAAGGACGCGTTGCACTTCTGGGCGATGCAGGCCACAGCACAACTCCAGATCTGGGACAGGGCGGCTGTCAAGCATTGGAAGATGCATTAGTCCTAACCACCTATTTGCAAACCACCAACTTAAGTGTAGAAGATGCGTTACAACGCTATGAAGCTGCGCGGAAAGATCGGGTCGCAGATATTGTGACTCGTGCTCGGAAACGATCGGATGTTACCCACGGAAAAGATGCAGCTAAAACTCAAGAATGGTATGAGGAATTAAAAACCGAAGACGGTAGCAACATTATGGGAGCTATTTCTCGAACAATTTTAGCAGGACCCTTGGGTTAGCTATAGGTGTAGGAGTGAATAAAATTCACTCCTACACGCACCAGTATTTATAGAAAAATACACATTTTTTCGGACGGATATGCAACAAATTCGCTACACTATTGCCGATATTAATCAAATGAATGAGGATACGTTTGTTAGTACCTTTGGTGAATTATTTGAGCAAACACCAGCGATCGCCCACACCGTTTACCATCATCATCCTTTCACATCTTTAGAAGCTCTGTATGATGCTATCAGCCATACAGTTAAAAGCCTTGAGCCAGAAGCCCAACTAGCTTTCATCCGCGCTCATCCTGACTTAGGTAGCAAAGCAAAGATGGCGGATGCATCAGTTCAGGAACAGCAAGGTGCTGGGCTTAATCAACTAACCCCCAAAGAGTTTGAGCGGTTCACTCGCTTAAATCAAACCTATAAATCAACCTTCGGGTTCCCCTTTATCATTGCTGTGCGCAACCACACCAAAGACTCTATTCTTGAAGCATTTGAGCAGCGCTTGCAAAACTCAGCGGAGCAGGAACGCGATCGCGCCCTGCAGGAAATCATCCAGATTGCGAAATTTCGATTGAGCGATCGTGTAGAAGTTTAACCTTCTCAAACAAAATCTGGTGTTGCTAAATGCAGGGGTGAGGTGTGGAACTACGCCACACCTCACCCCTGCATTTAGCAATGTCGTCTTTTTTAGACCTCAAAGCCAATTTCCTGAAGGCTTTGGCGAATGCGCTCTGCTTCTTGAGGATTGGTGGCTTCGTGAAGCTTTACCGCCTGCCGAAACGACTCTAAACTCTCCCGGACACGCCCTAATTTAAGCAGGGCCACTCCCAAATTTTGATGAACTTCGGCGTGATCGGGTTCTAGTTCAATCGCCCGGTGATAGTGGGCGATCGCCTCCTTCGGCTTCCCTAAAGCCCGTAGTGTAGTACCCAGATTAAAATGGCCCAGGGCAAAGTCAGGCGCGCTTTCCACACAGCGCTGATAACACTGACGCGCCTGATCCAGTTGCCCGGCTTGCTTAAAGAGGCCGCCTACATTGGTATAGGCACCCAATTTGAGGCGATCGCCAATCGGCTGCTTCAAGGCAACCCGGTAATGGGAAAGGGCCAATTCAGGATTTTGCTGCCGGGTCAGGGCAATGCCCAGGTGATAGTGCAGCTCGTAGGACAGCATTGGATTGGGCGATGCCTGCTTCTCCTGGATTTGCAATCCCTGCTTCAGCAGTTGAATTCCCTTATCGATGTCCCCCTCCTGCACATACAGGGCTCCCAATTTACTACAGCCATACACATCATCGGGATGCTCGGCTAGATAACCTTCCATCGCAGTACGAGCACGGGCGGCTTTGTCCTGTTGGGCGATCGCTCCCGGCTCATAACCCACGTGGCGCAAGGCTACTCCCGGCAAATCTACCACTTTCCATTCGGGCTCCTGTCGCATTAACGCGAATACACTGTCATCAATCAGCGCATGGTAGGGACGATTGAAGCGGACCTCAGGATGGCGGCGAAACAAGCGGGAAACCAGGGAATACGGCGATTGTGTCGCGCCCACTTCGTGACGCAGGAGGTTCACCACCAAAACGTTTTCCACCTGAATGGCTTGCTGAATCAAGGGAATCGCTTCCTCGACCAGAGTTTCGTCGGCATCCAGCACCAGCACCCAGTCCTGCGTTACATGGCGTAGGGCTTCGTTACGGGCATCGGAAAAACTACCATTCCAGGGAAAGTGGGCCACCGTTGCGCCAAGGGATTGGGCGATCGCCACTGTCTCATCAGTCGAGCCCGTATCGAGGATGATCTGCTCATCGACGAGCGATCGCACGCTCTCCAGGCATTGGGGCAGATTCTCCGCCTCATTCCGCACGATCATGCAAAGACTAAGGCCCATAACGCTCCTCAGATGTTATCAATCCAACACAGTGTTCAGATTAACCTTTGAGAGGAGGTGGGGAAAAGTGGGTAGGGGCGCGAGAGGGAAACAGGAACCGGAAAGCTCAAGGCTGTTTTAATTGGGTTTCGTGCATCTCGCCACAAAACACAATTAAAACGGCAAATTCCAGCTCACTTTAGTACGCTCTAAATTTTTCCTGAGCAGTTGTGGGCTGATGTAAGTTCATATCATCTAGAGCATCGAAGTTGTATTTGGTGGCTAAGCCCACCAAATACAACTGGGATACGTAACGCCTTTTGTCAGCCTTCATGTAGAGGTTGCCGTTCAGGAGTTTATCAAACCCCGCGCCTTGTCCAGAGTGCCTTTGTGATCCTGCCACCAGTCTTTTAGGGCTTCGACATACTCGGCTCCAGCCGCTTTGTAGAGATCCGATTCAGGGGTGTTGTACTCAGCGCTGTCAATCAAAACACGGGCCAGGCGGGCCACATCTTCTGGCTCTTTTGAAGCTTCAAACGTATCAGCTAGAGTATCCAGATGTTCTAGCTTTGCTGTTAAATGCTCACGTGCATCCATGGTATTTACCTCGTTCGCCATTTCAATAGTGAGCTCATGGCAGAGTTAGTGTCATTCTCCTAGAGAGAGGTTTAGGCGACCGCAGAATTTAATAATATTCAGTACAAATGCACTAATATAGATTGTCGACTGACGTCAGAAATACCCGGATCAATCTCGAAATATGCCGCAGTAAATAGAAGACCAAGGGGAACTCTAGATGTAACCTAATGGTCAAGGAAAAAAACACACCGCACGGCACGGGTAAAGCCTACGCTTCAGGTTTTATGGCACTCAAACATCTATCAGAAATTTTTGATTCATTTAGACATAGCCCTGCCCAGAACCCTGAGATGGAAACGTCTAGCCACTCCACTCAAAGCTCCAGGCTCCCTACATCCAGGCGTCCTTCCCGAGGTAGGAAACCGAAGGCTAACGGCGACACATTGCGTTTCATTTCTCTGGTCGTTGCCACGTATCTCGGCGTAGGGGCATTTATTGTGGCATCCCCCTTTGGGAGCGCCCAATCCGTGCGCCAACAAGCAACGATTTCTCCCAGAGACGGCTCAAGCGTAGTTGATCTGCGATCGGCCCCGGCAGGAGCGGGGCGTGTGTTTGGCCAGGGGCGATCGGGCGATAGTGGCGAAATTGTGGATGAACATCAAGGGGATGACGGCTACACCTGGTATTTCATCCGTTTTCCAAACATGACACGAGGAGCGTGGGTACGGTCTGACACCGTCTCCCTGGGTAATGCAGGGGCCGCCTCAACGCCTCCATCATCCGGCGTTGCAGTTCCCCAAGCTTCAAGAGACCCCCTTCCCAACCAACCGGGCACAACAGCGCCCTCGGGTGGCTTAAGCGCTCATTTGGAACCCAGTTCCAATCAATATGCCACCACAGGGTCGATCGCCCAGCCAAGTTCCCAGACTCAACCTCGGCGGCGATTGGGTTTTCGGCGCCCCTCCCTCACAACCACTCCTGTAAATCCTGTGCAACCGCCTCGTAACGAGACTGCCCCCTTCAATCAGGAGGTAGTCGATTATTTCTTAGAAATAGCTTTGGGCAATGAATGGGGTAGTAGCAATAACACCATCCGCCGATGGACTCAGAATTTGCGGATTCAAATTGTGGGGTCGCCAACCGAGACGGACATGGCCACGCTCCAGGCTGTTGTGTCCGAATTAAATCAGCTCACCAACGGCCAGGTTAGTCTGCAATTCGTGCAGGACAATCCCAACGTCCAGCTTTACTTTGTTCCTCAATCTGAATTCAGCCGCTATGAGCCCAACTATGTTCCACAGAACCTAGGGTTCTTCTGGAGCCGCTGGAATGACAGGGGCATTTACAACTCCCGCATTCTGATTTCTACAACGGGCGTGTCTCAAACTGAGCGATCGCACCTCATCCGTGAGGAGTTAACGCAATCCATGGGGCTGATGCGTGACTCCTATCGCTACGACGACAGCATCTTTCAACAGCGCTGGACACAAACTACTCGATACTCCGACATCGATCGCGCCATCATCCAACTGCTCTATCGCCCTGATATTCGACCAGGCATGACACGGGCACAGGTTCTGACGCAATTAGGCCTTTAAGGCCCAGTGATTCTCCACGTTAATCTTGACCCTGAGAGGTGGCGGCTTCGCTCGCCACCGTACTGAGAACCAGGAAGGTTATTTTTTGAAAAGCCGCGCGGAGCGCGGCTTTTCAAAAAATAACCTGTCCTAGCCAGAGCGCGTAAGGCTATACATGGCGGCAATTAGCCTGGCTTTTGTCCAGGCTTTCATGATTCCTCATTTGTCGATAGGCTAGGGAAATTCTCTGGAGGCGATCGCCCATGACCCCCCTTAAGCTGTTGTTCATTCGCCACGCTCAATCGGTCGGCAACGTCGAAAAGCGGATGCAGGGCAATGCTGACTTTCCCCTCACCGAAGAAGGACGTCGGCAAGCCGCAAAGCTGGCCCAGCGCCTACGGGAAGAGGGATGGCGGCCCACCCACATTTACAGCAGCCCAATTAAACGTACGGTTCAGACCACCGAAATCCTGTTGTCCCATTTCCTGGCCGATTTTCTCCCCACTAGCTTGCGGGATGAAACCGGGGTCAACGAGCTCAATCCTATGGAGCCAGAGATTACCGCAGCGGCTCTGGGCGGGTCGGGCGACCTGTCTCCCATTCCCGTTAGCTATGCAGATGCCCTGGTAGAGCATAAGAACGGCCAGTTTGAGGGGCTAACCTGGGCCGAAGCGCAAGAAAAATTCCCACAATTATGTCTGCAACTGGAAACATCGCTGGATTGGATTCCGGTTCCAGGAGCGGAGACCTTAATGGATGCACGCGATCGCACCCAACAATTCATTAGCGACCTGGTCGAACGGCACCAGAACGGTGACCACGTTCTAATCGTGACCCACAGTTGGATTTTGCAACATTTGCTGGCTACACTGTTGGGGTGCGATCGCACCTGGCGCATTGCCTCCAGGAATACCGGAATGTTTGAATTTTGGATTGAGCGATCGCGCTGGTTCCGCCCCGACCCCCAGACCCGGCTTAACACCGACCTGTGGCAAGTCCGCCGCTTTAACGATCACCATCATCTGCTGTAGTGGCCCTCCCCCTGGAGCTCAGCAGTTTCTGAATGGTTGGTGTGGCGAGATACGCTGCATCTCGCCACACCAACCATTCACCGAAGTAAAACGCATTCGATGCAATGATGAAGTACTCTGAACAAGGTGTTGTAAAATTTCAAGCAATATTGATGTTGCTGTGTTTCCCCACGAAATTTTTTCAGGGTCGTATGAGCGGTTGGGGTTTTCTACCATAAGAGCATCCAGCCATGATTCAATCTATCGACGAGATTGCGCTTCAGGCGCGCCAAGGCAGTATTTCTGCCATTATCCAAATCCTTAACGAGAAGCTGGCAGATTCCGGCGTACGCACTCGGGCCATGCTCGACGGTGGAGTTTTGCAATTGCTATGCGAAGCGGCCACCCCCGACCAACTGGAACAAACCACGCTGGTCGAGCGGATCCGCTACCTACTTGAGGGAATTAGCCCCCAGAAGATTCGGCGTGTCAATATTAATAGCCGCATTGTGCGTGAGCAACAATTGCTCTGGCTCGATGAAATTCAGCGTGACCCACACAGTCAGTTGCTGTGGTCCCAAGAAATCTGTCTGAAGCGCCCCAACCCCCTCAAGCGCTGGCAGGAAAACCGTAAGCTGAATCGGGACATTGTGATGATGGCCCCCATTCCTAAAAGCGAAAGCCGGGCAAAAAGTGCGTCGCGCCATTTCTGGCGTGGAATTCTTGTAGGCGGCAGCAGCTTGGGATTACTCATCCTTTTGGTTGGTTGGGCGGTCTCCGATTGGCTAGGCTATCGGCCAGGCCAGTTTCTGCAAGCAGCCAACGAAGCCCCTACGGCTCCCGAACCGGCGGCAAGCCCGACGGTAAGCCCTGTAGCGAGCCCTGTAGCAAGTCCTGTAGCTACAACCACGGTCAGCCCTGACCCCTTTGTGGAAGCGGTGCGTCTGGCGGAGCAAACGGTCAGTGCAGGACAAACGGCCAAGTCATCTGCTGAGTGGTTAGAACTCGCAAGCCGTTGGCAAAAGGCGGCTGATTTGATGTCTCAGGTACCTGCCACAGACAGCCGCTACGCAACGGCCCAGAACCGAACTCAGCTTTATAGCCAAAATAGCGAAGCCGCCCAAAAACGGGCCGCTGCTTTGCGCGGGAGCCCTTGAACAGGACTAAAACTGTATGGCAAGAATCAACCTATGTTTGGGTGTGCTAAGTACTCCAGGTCACCAAACATAGGCCAATTTAAGCTATTGAGTACCAGGGTTTCAGCAGCTCAAGTTTGCTGACGTTTAGAGAAGGGAAATGCCTCGCACTTCCTTCCTCTAATTTTCAAGTGTGAAGAGATGCTCGCCAAGCGGGCATCTCCTCACACTTGAAGGGCTAAATATAGGATGGAAGGCTAGCGATCGCCCCATCGTTCTCCTCGTAGGGAGGCGAACTCCGAGGTGCCTGGCAGACTACCCGTCAGAGTGCCAATGGCACTTAAGGTCGCCGATGCGACCAGCAGTAAAATGCCAAGGGCAATAGAAGAATGGGGTGTTGGAGTAGTAAGGGTAACCGCTGCCACAGAGGCATCCTGAACCGACGGCGAAGCAAAAGAGTGGGATGGTTCCACCCCTCCAGCCCCGCCGAGCAGTCCAACCATGCCATAAAATACCAAAAACCAGGCAAAGCCAACTACAAATCGTCGCATACCGGGCCCGAAACGCTAGGGTGAGCTATTAACCGTAACGGTCGCTCATCCAATTTTCAGGATGAATCCTGGCAGGCCTACAGCTTTTTTACATACTTAACGTCAGTTCGGGATAAGCCGAACCGCCCATTATTGCGTGCGCGACGCGCACGCAATAATGGGCTTTTTCGAGTGCCGCGCGAAGCGCGGCACTCGAAAAAGCCCTTAACCCGAACTAAGGTTACTTACAAAATTTTCTGATGGGTGAGGTACGAGAGATAGATGTGGGAATTCGTTCCCCATCCATCTCTTGCCCAAACCGGGAGACATCATGCTGGCTATTTATAAGACTCTCAATGCCCGACAATAGCAATATCGTCAAAACTGCACATTTATTCTCTGGTATCCAACTCTCGAATCTCATGAACATACGGATTGGCAACGGGTATGATATCCATCGTCTGGTGAGCGATCGCCCTCTCATCCTCGGCGGCATCTCCATCCCCCACGAAATGGGGCTTTTGGGCCACAGCGATGCCGATGTACTGACCCACGCCATTATGGATGCCATGCTGGGTGCCCTCTGTCTGGGCGATATTGGCCACCTTTTTCCCCCAGGCGAACCCGAATGGGCCGGGGCCGATAGCCTGAAGCTTCTTGCCCAGGTCAATACCCTGATTCAAGAGAAAGGCTGGCAAATCGGCAACCTGGATGCAGTCGTCGTTGCCGAACGGCCTAAGCTCAAGCCGCATTTGGTGGCTATGCGCGATCGCCTCTCCCATGTCCTGAACATTGCCCCTGACCAAGTCAGCGTCAAAGCTACCACCAATGAAAAACTCGGCCCTACAGGTCGAGAAGAAGGCATTGCGGCCTATGCAGTCGCCCTATTGGTTGCTCAAAGTTAGCCAGATCCAAAACCCAAAGCCCTTCTAATTACCTTGCCTGAGAATCACAAATAAAACACCCTGTAATTCTTGCCTTAAGAGTGGCAGCTCTGCCGCCACTCTTAAGTAACCTCACTTCGGGATAAGCTGAAGTGCTCATTTTGGTGTGCGCGAAGCACATACCAAAATGGGCGTTTTCGAGTACCGTGCAACACGCGGCACTCGAAAACGCGCTTTCACAGCAATTCTCATTTTGAAATCAGGCCCGACAACCGCGCGCAAAGGCGCGCGGTTGTCGGGCATCAAAGCCAAGAGTTCACGCCCTACAGGCGTGAACTCTTGGCTTTGATGCCCATACTGAGAATTGTTGGCCCTTTCACCCCATCCACATGTCTAGAACATAGCCCTACTCTCAATACTCAATAAAAGGTATTGAGTACACGCTCCTTAACGGACGGAAAAAGAGGACTCTGGTTCTGATAAACGGGGGTATCACATATCAGCCTTTGATGACGAAGACTAGACAGAAACCCAAAGACATAGCAGGATGTACGGAGTACCTTTGTTTTACTAAGGCTTACTCGTAGATTCAACTAGCCAACTAGAGTTAAACAAGGGTTTCATGTTCGTAGGTTTATTTGATGTCTACCTATCCTGAACTTCCCCAACTGCTCAAGCGGCGGCTATTTTATCAAGGGCGCAAATTTAGCTTTGAAGTCAATCGTCTACGTCTACCCAATAAGGCCGAAGGCGAAATGGAGTGTATCCGGCACCCAGGTGGTGCTGTCGCCGTACCCTTGACTGAAGACGGCAAGCTAATTCTTGTCAGACAATATCGTTTTGCCACAGGGCGACGGCTTCTGGAATTTCCGGCAGGCACTCTAGAGACAGGCGAAGATGCCTTAGAAACGGCGCGACGCGAAATTCAGGAGGAAACGGGCTACAAGGCACACCGATGGGATCGTCTGGGCCAATTTTATGTGGCACCGGGCTATTCCGACGAAATTATCTATTCTTATTTAGCCCGAGGGCTGGAACTGCTAGAAAATCCCCCCAGTCAGGATGAAGACGAAGATCTGGAAATTGTTTTCATGGGTGTTTCTGAGCTGGAGGAAGCCATCCTTAACGGCGAAGCGGTGGATGCGAAGTCGATTGCATCGTTGGTGCTGCTCAAGCCTTTTTTGGATAAGGAGGAGTGAAGGCTGTCCTCGTACCCTCTGCCTTTCTCTGACTTCGCCTGCCTTCTGCCTCCTAGTCCCCTTAAGTTAACCCTCAGTTGGGATAAGCTGAGAGCCCATTTTGGTGTGCGCATTACAGACGCCAAAATGGGCGTTTTTGAGTGCTGCGCGTTGTACGCCACTCGAAAACGCCCTTCATCCGAAGTCAGGTTAAGCTATATCAGCAGCTAGATTTCAGGTTTCATGGCGGAGCGAATTCTATTTTGGCATCGGCGAGATTTGCGGATCTCCGACAATGTAGGTTTGGCCCAGGCACGGGAGCGATCGCCCCACGTCGTCGGAGTTTTCTGCCTGGATCCCGTCATTCTCCAACGGGATGATGTTGCCCCAGCCCGGGTGACGTACATGATAGGTTGCCTGGAGGAATTGCAGCAGCACTACGCTCAGGCAGGAAGCCAATTGCTGATTCTACATGATGACCCAACGCGTGGCATCCCTCGATTAGCGACGGCCCTGGGAGTATCTGCCGTTTTCTTCAACCGCGATGTCGAAATCTATGGGCGGAAGCGCGATCGTACGGTCGCTGCCAATTTGAAGGAAGCTGGAATTGAGTACCAGGCTTTTTGGGATCAACTCCTGCATCACCCTAAAGAAATTGCAACGGGCGGCGGTTCCCCTTACACGGTTTACAGCCCCTTTTGGAGAAACTGGAGTGGCCGGAGCAAGGCGAATCCCTACCCTGCCCTGAGGGCTGCCAAGGGGTTAGATGAAGCCGAGTTAGAAACAGCCAAGCAAGTAGGAGTTCAGGCATTGCCGACTGCGGCCTCCCTGGGCTATGGGTGGGACACACCGTTGATCCTGCCTCCCGGCGAAACAGCCGCCCGGGAGCGGCTAGAGTCTTTTTGCGATAGGGCGATCGCCTCCTACGAGGAACAACGCAACTTCCCGGCCGTTGAGGGGACGTCAACCCTGAGCGCGGCCTTGAAGTTTGGGGCGATCGGGGTCCGCACCGTATGGGCTGCCACTGTAGAAGCTGAGCAGCAAAGTCGCAGCGATGAAGCACGAGCCGGCATTCGCACCTGGCAGCAAGAACTGGCCTGGCGCGAGTTCTATCAGCATGCGCTATATAACTTCCCGGCTCTGGCTGATGGCCCCTACCGGGAACCCTTCCGGCATTTTCCCTGGGAGGACAATGAAGAGCACTTCCAGGCCTGGTGTGAGGGCCGTACTGGCTACCCGATTGTGGATGCAGCGATGCGTCAAATGAATGAAATTGGCTGGATGCACAACCGCTGCCGCATGATTGTCGCTAGCTTCCTCACAAAAGATTTGATCATTAACTGGCAGCGTGGCGAGAAATACTTCATGCAGCGACTCATGGATGGTGACCAATCTGCCAATAATGGCGGCTGGCAATGGAGCGCTTCTAGCGGCATGGATCCCAAACCCCTGCGCATTTTTAACCCTGCCAGTCAGTCCCAAAAATTTGACCCTGACGCCGAATACATCCGTCAATGGGTACCCGAAATTCGCCATCTCGACACCGAGTTACTGGTAACTGGGAAGATTTCGCAGCGCGATCGCCATGCTTGCGGCTATCCTGACCCAATCGTGGATCACAAAATTCAGCAGGCCCTCTTTAAAGAGCGGTACAACCAGCAAAAAGCAGGACTTTAGGAGATTTCCAGTAATGAAATTACCCCCAGAATGTTGGTGCTTTGCCCGCTTCGCGGGCAAAGCACCAACATTCTGGGTAAATTCTTATGCAGAAACCTCCTTAACGGTAGGTAAGAGGTTCTTCTACGCACAATTTGCACGAATAGAACCTCACCATTCTTGTTGAGGTTCTATTCGTGCTCAAGAAGTTTAGGGGCAGCGCGTTCCCAAGCAGGTTCTTCAATACCAGGGCGTACTTTAAAGCAACCTTTAAAGCAAGGCCCAGCTAACAGAAATGCAACCGGGGACGGACGACGCCAACAGCGTAAGTTTTTAGCATTATCAGTAGGGTATTGTTATCAACACTCCTTCCTGAAGAGGTTTATTGTGCAACGGATTGCGTCAGCACCATCAACCTCTTCAGGCTTCACACATTCACTCAGGTTGCAGACGTATGTCACGACCGAGACACCACAGCACCCTCCTATTCCGCGATCGCCAGGACGCAGGAATTAAACTCGCCCAAAAACTTCAGGCTTACACTCATCAACCTGGCGCACTCGTTCTTGGCCTCCCCCGGGGTGGGATTCCCGTTGCCTACGAAGTCGCCAAAGCCCTTCGGCTCCCCCTGGATGTCTATGTGGTACGAAAACTAGGGGTACCCGGTCAAGAAGAATTGGCTATGGGGGCGATCGCTCTCGGCGGCATCACCTACTTTAACGAAGCGCTCGTTGAGCAACTGGAAATTAGCCAAGACGCGATCGCCCAGGTTATTGCTCAGGAGCGGCAGGAACTGCAACGGCGCGAACAGGTTTATCGAGGCAACCGCCCACCCCTTGAGCTGCGCGATCGCACCATTCTTCTGGTTGATGATGGGCTGGCCACTGGAGCGACCATGCGGGCTGCAATCCGTTCCCTGAGACTACAAATGCCCCATCAGATAGTCATGGCCGTTCCTGTTGCCGACCCAGGTACCTGCGCCTCCTTTCAGGGTGAAGCCGATCAGGTTTGCTGTGCCGAAACGCCTCAACCGTTCCGGGCCGTTGGGCTCTGGTACGAAAATTTTGGCCAAACCACAGACCAGGAAGTGTGTAACCTGCTCCATCAAGCAGGCCTCTAGAGCTCACTGGGAAGGTTGATTTTTTGTACCAAAGGGCACGAAAAATCAACCTTTTCAACGTTCTTTAGGCAGGGATATCAATAGCAAGCACAGGGTTAAGCACTTAACTCTCCCTTTGCTATACAAAAACTACTTATAAGCTCCAAAACCTTACAAGCTTTTTTAAATGTGTTGGAACTTACCTCAACTAAAATGATTCAGAATATCCAGATAGATAATCCACATACCTGATTGATTCACGCAAAATACGTGCTCAGTACCATGACTCAGTCATCTCGTTCCCTGGCTATCCCCGTTCATCCACGCATTTCACGTTGGCTTACAATTAGCGCACTGTCTGCCACTGGTTTGCTGATGGGCTGGGTACCCAATCTCTCCCTGACCCCCAACGTTGCCATTATGGGGCAAAGCGCTCAGGCTCAAGCAGCCATTAGCGATGCCGACATCCGCAACTACGCCCGCTCCGTTCTAACCATTGAGTCGCGACGGCAAGAAGCACTACAGAACCTACGCAACGCTTCACCCAACCAGCAAGTTCCGAACATTCGATGCAATGATCGAAACAGCCTTAATGGGTTACCCCGCCAGGCTCGGACAATTGCTGTTGAGTATTGCACCGTATCTCAGCAGGTGGTGGAACAAAATAGCCTGACGATTCAGAGATTTAACCAGATCACGGCTGCCCAACAGGGCGATCGCAACCTGGCCCAGCGTATTCAGCAAGAACTCATCCGCCTTCAACAAAACCGTTAATACTAAACGTCAGAAATCAACCCATATTTGAAGGTGGGGGGTGCGAAGCATCCCCCACCTTCAAATATGGGCATGCTTCGCACATCCAAAACGATCGTTTTCGATCTACTGAACGTCAGTTTGGGATAAGCCGAACCGCCCATTATTGCGTGCGCGACGCGCACGCAATAATGGGCTTTTTCGAGTGCCGCGCGAAGCGCGGCACTCGAAAAAGCCCTTAACCCGAACTGAGGTTACTGAGATTAACTTTGTTGACAATTTGAGAATGGTATCGAGCATGAATATAGCGAGTTTCATGCTCGATAGCGCTACGTATTCAGGAAAAAGAAGTTTGTTTTTGAGCAGCCTCGCTCCACACAACTCTTCAAAAATAAACCCTAACCAGGCGGCGTAAGACCATCAATTTTCAAACAGTTCTTAGAGAGCAGTGAATAGCCCAATAGGCAAGACATGTCGTTCATCCCTTTACCCAAGCACCGCAGAAAGCTCATCCACCGGGCGAAGCAAGCCGCGACATACAGCTCGTAAGATGCGATCGATCGCCTGCCGTTCTTCTTCCGCCAAATCTTCTTCAAAAATTGCGGCCATCAAGCCATAACGGTCGGCGATGGTAATAACTCCTGTAGCACTGGTTTGGGCAAACAATTCCGCTAAGGCACCAGGAATGAGTTGCAGAGGAGGGAGCATAAGATGTTTCACCATAGTGCTGAAGGAATCGGCCAAGTCAAGCGACATTTTTAGGATGTTCTCACTATCGGCTGTCTGGCCGTTATCTTCGGTGATTGATCCCCATTTATCCAGTGATTCCCCTCCGGTTTTCCAGTGACACAAATCGTAACTTTCGGTGACTTGAGGCCGCTTCCATAGTGATCTAGATCACGGCGATCGCTCAATCACAGCCAGAGCGGACTTAACAGGACGCTGAACCCATTGCCCCTCTGCATTCACCCGCCCATAAAACGTATTGCCCTGGAAAAACAGCGACGCCGAACTGCCACCATCCAAATTAAGAGCTTCCACTGCCCCCTGAGACGCTAGAAACTGTGCCATCTCAGGCAACGTAATCCCTGAACTTTGCGGTGCTTCAGGACGCTGAGCCGCCATGACCAGCAGCAAGTCGCCCTCGGCGGTGATGCCCACTGCACTGCGGGCATTGGGGCGATCGCTCCCAATGGCATCCCGTACCACCCGACCGTTCACCACCTCCCGGAATCCTTCCGTCTCCAGATCCAGGGAAGGCAACAGCCGAGGTCCAGCTCCAATCGCATCTTGTTGCTGGCAACCGGGTGGCACTGGATCCTGATGGCGGGCGATACTGTAGCGCACCTCTCCACCACACAGCGATCGCCGCAGCTCAGAGCGATTCAGAATACGATCCAGATAGGCCGTTAAATCTGGATTTCCCATCAGCCGCGAGTTTTGACGTGGATCAGCCACTAGAGCACCATTCACCGTAATGGCTGATGTGGTGAGCTGATTGGCTGGATCAAAAAAGCCAGCATTAATCAGGGCGATCGCCGCTCCATCTCCGCCCCCATTCCCGGCAAACTGTGGCAACAGGCTGAGCCGCTCTGTCACTCGGGGCACCACCTGCCAACGCCCGCCAACGGGTACACGAACAAGATGAATTACCGATCGTGCTGTCTCGTAGCGATGATATTCAGGTTGTCGATCTTGAACGGGAAGGGCGATCGCTTGTTGGGTATGGGTGCCGAGCTCGGTAGGAGAGCGCTGTGCCAACCAGGTCGTGCAAGCCGTTAATAAGGAGACGGCACTTGCCAGGGTGGCGATCGCAAGTCCACCTTTAATTAGCCGATAGGAATGTCTCATAAATCATCTCGTCCTCTTCTTCAAATAGTCGCCCAAACTAACAAGCCCCTGACTCCACAATTCAATTAAGCATAGGACCCCCAAGGCTGTACCGCTCACGGAGTGAGCAGCACAGAATTGGAGGTCCTATGCTTAATCATAACCACCTACCCAAGAGGGATGGATGTAGAGATTTTTCTCGCATCCGTTTGCCCTCACCAAATCAGAAAATACTGTCATTTTATTCATCAATAATTCACTTTTACAGCGCTTTGCGATTGAATCAGCCACGGTTGTTTTTGTGAGAGCCGCGTTCCGTGCGGCTCTCACAAAAACAACCAGATTTTAAGCGCTTGAAAAGCGCTGTAAATTGGGCTCTGAGCTGCAATATTACGCTTAGTGCAGGTTACAATTTCATGCTGTTCGGCAATATGGCGTTGGATCTTAATCAATTTGCCGATTCCAGCAACTTTAGCGATAGTTTGTCTGAGGCTTGGAACGCAGTACCGTCACATGTCACGGTCCATCCCTAGGTTTTCAGATTTGCTTCTAATTCATTAGACCTCCTGCGTGAATCGTTGCGCGGCGCAGCCGCGCAACGATTCACGCAGGAGGTCTATTACTCACGGTTCAACGGCAAAAGAGGGTGTAGAGCCGAGTTCCACACCCCCTTTTGCCACAATATAGCCTTGGCCCTGTTAGCTAACCTGAGTTCGGGTTAAGGGCCTTTTCGAGTGCCGCGCAACGCGCGGCACTCGAAAAGGCTCATTTTGGCGTGCACATAGTGCACACCAAAATGAGCACTTCAGCTTATCCCGAACTGATGTCCTAACTAACAGGACGGTAGCAATAACGTACCAACATTTGGCAGACGTGTTGAGAATTAAAAAGCAACCACCTGTAATAGGTGGTTGCTGAAAACCTTATAGGCTAATGGGCAAATAGCTTTGCAGTCTTAAAACTGCTCAGAACGGTACCCACCGCCACCTGACTGACGGTTGTTACCCCAACCGCCGCCGCCACCGCCGCCGCCGGAGCGCCGCTCTTCCCGAGGCCGAGCTTTGTTGACCCGCAGATCGCGGCCCATCCACTCAGCGCCATCTAATGCTTCGATTGCAGCATCTTCCTCTGCATCCGTAGACATTTCTACAAAGCCGAAACCCCGCTTACGACCAGTTTCCCGGTCGACTGGGAGTTGTACCCGCTTTACCGTACCATATTCAGCAAAGACGGCTTCAACGTCTTCCTGAGTCGCGGTGTAGGATAGGTTTCCAACGTAAATTGGCATTAATCAATTGTCTCCGAACTTGACTTGACGAAGAGAGAATTGACAGATTCGGAGGCCATGCCTGCTGAAATTGCACAAACTTGTCTCTCGATCGTAACTACTCTCACCGCAGATTTTAACACGTAATTTTCGAATGAAAAGGGGCTGAAGCTCGATTAGACCCTTTAGACTGAAATTACCCAAAGCCAGAACCCCGCAGCTTTTCACTGGCTATTATCAGAAATTATGTTTCAGGAAACACGCCAGCGACTTGCCCTCTGGTACACGATGGTAACGGCCGTTTTGCTACTGCTATTTGCCAGTGGCTTCTATATCTATGTTCGTAGTACCCTGATTGAACGTATTGACGATACCTTGAGCCACGTGGCCGAGGTGGTGCAGCGATCGCTCGTGATTGAACCCCTCGACACGATGCCTGACCACCCCCTCCAACTAAACCTGGAGGCCAGCTTCCGCAATAACGCTGATAGCGTCGAAGACGACCACATTGACCTGGAATGGTTCAGCGCCACCGGAGAGTTGCTCTGGTCAACTCTGTCAGACCCGATCGCCGTTCCCCTTCACCCCAACCTCAACGGCGAAACCGTTCACCTATCCGACAATCAACTCCTGCGTCAAGTGACAGAACCGATCCGGGCCGGTGGGCAGCTCCTGGGCTATTTGCGGGTCAGCCACCCCTGGTTTGAGGTGACGAAACCAACGCGTCAACTGGTTCGGGATTTGGCTCTGGGAATGGTGCTGGTGATCGGAGCAGTTGCAACCGTGGGTTGGTTTTTGTCGGGGTTGGCGATCGCCCCCATTCGCGACTCCTATCAGCGTCTCAAGCAATTCACCGCTGATGCCTCCCACGAGTTGCGCAATCCAATTGCCGTCATCCAAACCAACGTTCAAGTTGCCCTGTCAGAGCCCGAGCCAGATGTTCAGTTCCAACAAAATCAACTTCGGGTGATTGAACGGCTAACCCGACGATTGGGGCGGCTCGTTGACGATTTGTTGTTTCTGGCGCGTCAAGATAGCAACGGCCTCGCGCGTCAAGATACGGTCGATCTAGATGAGCTGGTACAGGAAGTCGTCGAGGAGCAGCAAGCGATCGCCGCCGAAAAATCTATTTCGCTCAATCTTCAGATTCAACCGCCGCTTCGGGAAGATGGAAATTATTGGGTTATGGGCGATCGCGACCAACTCATGCGCCTTCTGGTCAACCTGATCAGTAATGGCATTCAGTACACGTCAGCCCAGGGAAGCATAACCCTGACGTTGCAACAAACTCGCTCCACGCCACCCCATTTTCAAATCCGCGTCAGTGACACCGGCGTTGGCATTGCCGAAGACGCCCTGCCATATATTTTCGATCGGTTTTATCGGGTCGATCCGGCCCGTCGTCATGCAGGAGGTGGAGGTGCTGGCCTTGGGTTGGCCATTGCTCGGGCGATCGTCGAAAATCACCACGGCCAGATCGATGTGGAGAGCGAACCGGGTTCTGGCACCAGCTTTATCGTCAGCTTACCGGGGCAGAGAGCAGAGGCGGCACTGCTGGCAAAGCCCGTGGCAACGCCAGTGAAACCTATCTAATAAGCTCTAGGCGATCAGATTGGGTTAAGTGCTAATGAAAAAATGGTGTGGTGCAAAGCACCACACCATTTTTTCATTAGCTGATATCAACAGAAAGAGTAGGGTTAGCCTTAGTCTAGCTTCTTATACCGTTTTAATATGAAGCTGCGCCAAATAGGGCTTCGAGAATGAAATCGTAGGACGTCAATGACGCAACCCTTTCAGGGGAAATCTTGTCGAGTTCCGAGGTCAGGAGTTT
>NZ_JAMPLB010000029.1:0-93191 GCF_039962325.1 Leptolyngbya sp. PL-A3 | reverse complement strand
AAACTCCTGACCTCGGAACTCGACAAGATTTCCCCTGAAAGGGTTGCGTCATTGACGTCCTACGATTTCATTCTCGAAGCCCTATTTGGCGCAGCTTCATATTAAAACGGTATTACAGCCTCTTCCAACAAATTCTGGCTAAACTCAAATCTTGCACCAGACCTCCGAACCTTTATTTCTTCGTCAAAAAGCGACAAAAACAAGGGTTCGGAAGCTTGGTTTTAGAAAGGTAAAGGTGCAGGATTTCCTACAGCCTGCCTGAAGAGTTGTAGGAAATCTTGCTGTGTTCCTAGTTCAACGATCCATCCAAAAATCTAGGGCATTGGCAGTGGGTTTGTAATGGGGCCAATGCCGTAAGTACTGATCGGTAGCGTTGCTAGGTGGCGCGGGTAACCCTAACCCTAAACACAGATGCGTAAGCACCTGCACAAAATTTTGCTCATGACCAGGATGCCCAACGTGAGCATGAGCATACTCATGCACCACCAGGCTCAACCAGCTCTCCGGCTCTACCCGCCCGACATCCAACAAAATAGTGACGGGAAGCAGCCGAATGTTGCAGCATCCATCAATTCCAAACTTTTCGTTAATAGGCGCAGCCAGGATGCGAATTGTACGCTGCTGTTGCGGGTAAAAGCATTGGTGGCAATGGTGCAGCAGCTGTTCCAGACGCCCATTAATGGCCTCAATGCGAGTACCAACCCAGGTACAGAGGCGAACGCGATCGCCCAAATTATCAGGAATATAAACCATCTCTGGCTCTAGAGCCAGAGATGCAGCGTGATGCAGGTAGGCGAGGCCCCGATCATAGGGGGATTCAGCAGAAATATTACCAACCAAAGCTCGAAGAATAGGTTTTAGCAGCAGGAACGGCAGTAGCGGACTCAGATGTGGGAGCTTCTTCACTCGCACGGAACTCTGTGCAGAAGGAGGCGGTGCTGAAGCCACCAAAACGCTTAACGGTGCTGCTGCGTACCCGCAGATCAGGAGAGATAAACCAGAAGCGCTCAACGGAACTCATGGTCTCGTAATCAGTGGTCAACACCAGCCCATTGTCGTCATCCACTTCGTAGTGTCCGATAACGGGTACGATTTCGGCATAGCCACGCTCCCGCAAAAGCTTGCCTTGCCGGGGGTTGTCAGCATCCGGTACCAATACAAAAACCGTAGAACCCTGGTGGCTCTCATCCCCTTCCTGGTCCCAGGACATGGCTCCGTGCCAGGTTACATACGCCCCTCCAATTGCAAGGCTGGGGTCAGTGTCATGCATCTGACAAATTTCTAAAACTTTAGGATCGTCTACCGGGAGGGTTTCTACTTGAATTTCGGAATCTCCCGTTTCTGCGCGGCGGAAGGGAAGGTGATGAGTGGTGCGTTGCGATCGCCACTTACCCTCACTCATCCGAAAAAATTCCATCGCATCCATCATGGGGCTCCTAACCTTTTTAAACACACGATTATTAATTTGGCCCCAGTCGCGCTGGGCCACATCTCTCAATCTATCCTAATATCAAACTTGCTCAAAGAACCGAGGCATAGACAGGGTGTGGTACGTTGTGCCACTCCTGTCTATGCCTCGGTTCTATAGATAAAAGAAAAACCCCCGGCCGCGAAACCAGGGGTTTTGAATCAGGGTGCATCTACCATTCCACTCTTCCAGGGAGACTGGATGTCATCAGGACACTGTCATACTTTTTGGAGGAGAAAACTTAAGCTGTGTTCTACGGTTTTCTTTTCGTAGATCAAAGCACAGGAAAAAACAACCTTTCAAGCAGATTCTATAGCGCTGTGCGGGTTGATTAAGTACGGTGGTGTGGGGCACTTCGTGCCCCACACCACCGTTGCTGTACTTAACGCACTTGCACATTGCTATAGAAAAAAGAAAACCCCTGGCCGCGAAACCAGGGGTTTGAATCAGGGTGCATCTACCATTCCACTCTTCCAGGGAGACTGGATGTTATCAGGACACTGTCATACCTTTTTTGACGAGAAAGTTGTACTTCACTTGAGTTCGGATTAAGAGCAATTTTCGAGGGATACGCTTGAAGCGTGCCCCTCGAAAATGCCGTTTTGGCGTGTGCCGCGAAAAATATAGCAAAAAGAAAACCCCTGGCCGCGAAACCAGGGGCTTTGAATCAGGGTGCATCTACCATTCCACTCTTCCTAAGCAGGCAGCTGCTATCAGGACACTCCCGTAATTTTTTGGGCAACGCCCCGGCATTGCAGAATGGAAATCAACCTATGCTTGGTGATGTGGCCTCACATCATCAAGCATAGGCAAACTTAAGTTGCATAAATCTTCCCCCAGGAAAAATCAGAAAAAAGAAAGCCCCTGGCCGCGAAACCAGGAGCTTTGAATCAGGGTGCATCTACCATTCCACTCTTCTTAGACGAGGAGATGCCATCAGGACAGTTTGCACAAAATCACGACAGATGAGTTCGAACAAGGCGCAATCTATAGCCACTAGGAAGGTAGAAGCAATGGCTGGAAGCCGTGCTTCAGGGACACTTTACCGATAAGGTCCATTTTATCCAGCGTGATCTGGTTGCGGCCCCAGGAGAAGTTGGTGTACAGCTTCTCGAACTCTAACAGCATCGATTCTGCGAAGCAGGCAAAGAGCTGACGAGCGGGGGCATCCATATTCACGATGTCCATGATTTTCCACTCGATGTCGAGGGAATGCTCTACAATTCCGCCGTTGAGAACGTAAACGCCAGAATGCTGAATCTGGCTCGCCATGTTCTTGGGATAGCCGCCATCAATCATCAAGCAAGGCTGCTTAAGACTGTCGAAATCGATCTCCATCCCTTTGGGCATGCTGGCGACCCATACAACAATATCGGCATGAGGAAGCGCTTCTTCAAGCGGCATAATCTTGCCTCGCCCCAACTCCTCTTGCAAGTTTTGCAATCGCTCCTGGTTACGGGCAATCAGCAGCAATTCTTTGGTATCAGTGCGCTCGTTTAGCCAGCGGCAGACGGCACTACCGATATCCCCTGTAGCTCCACAGACAGCTACAGTTGCTTCGGAAAGATTGATACCCAGTTGCTTCGAGGCCTGCTCGACCTGACGGCAGATAATATAAGCCGTGTGGGTGTTACCCGTAGTAAATCGGTTGAAATCCAGGGTGATATTACGTACCTGTGGAATTTGAGACAGGTTAAAGTTTTCGAAAATAATCGAGGAGAAGCCCCCTAACGCTGTAATATCAATGCCGTGCTTCTGAGCGTGGGCCATCGCATTAATGATTTTGCGAGTGGCGGCCTTAATGCGCCGGGTGGCGAGCATTTCGGGTAAAAAGCAGGACTCAACGTATTGACCTTCAATTTCCTGCCCAGTGACGCTTTTGACTCGAATGTGATCGACGGTTTGCGGAGGGGCGCTACACCAGAAATCGAGCCCCTGATCGGCGTACTCAGGGTAACCCAGCTCGCGGGCGACAGACTGGGCGTGTTCTAGACTTGTGAGATGACCAATTAAACCAAACATTGATTGTTCTGATTTCCCCTTATCGACAGGGATAGCGAAGGTGGATAATGCAGTTGAACTCGATAGCGGGCGGTGGGTTTGACGGACTAACCCCCGCTAACGCCGAAATTCGACCCGATATTGAGGTTTACACCGAACAATACGGTTAAAAACGTCAACAAGAATACTATCAAATTGATTTGACCTATGTTTCTCGCCCTGGGACGGTTTCCTAAGGCGGGACAAGGTTTTGTGCGCTCTGATGAAAATTATTTACCCCTCCGCTACTCCTACACGATAGAAATCAACGTAGGCTTGACGGTTCGGAGTGCAAAACACTTCACCCCATCATGACGCTACCTGAAACTAGATGGCTGGTGGGTGAGCCAGCAGAGGGGCGGCTTGGAGAAGGGTTTGGGTGTAAGGGTGCTGGGGATGGTTAAAAATTTGCTCGGTGGTTCCCAATTCCACAATTTTCCCAGCGTTCATAACGGCGATGCGATCGCACAAAAACCGTGCTAACCAAAGGTCGTGGGTAATGAACAGATAGGTCAGGTCAAATTCCTGCTTGAGTTCTAACATCAGGTCTAATACCTGGGCCTGCACACTGGCATCCAGCATACTGACGGGTTCATCACAAATCAGTAGCTTGGGGCGAGTGATGAGGGCACGGGCGATCGCCACGCGCTGTTGCTGGCCTCCGGATAGATCTCCAGGATAACGGTTGTAATAATCCTCGACCGGAGTCAGCCCAACTCGTTCCAGCATGGCTTTCACCTGCTCGCGGGCTGCATCCAGAGTGGCTAACCCATGAATCAGTAGGGGATCAGCAATGCTATCGCCCACAGTCATCAACGGATTGAGGCACGCGTGAGGATCTTGAAAAACCATCTGCATTTGCCGCCGCTGGGCTTGCAGCTCAGTGCGGGGTAGGCCCGTGATATCTTTGCCGAGGAAGTTAATACGGCCTGCGGTGGGAGGGATGAGTTGCAGGATAGTACGCGAGAGGGTGCTTTTGCCACAGCCCGATTCACCCACGAGCCCAAAGATTTCTCCGGGGTAGAGATCTAAGTTGATGTCGTCTACAGCTTTAATGACGTTTTCGGGTTGGCGGTTTAGCAGTCGGGCGACGAAATTTTGCTCCAGCATATAGTGCTTCCGCAGGTTATCCAGCCGCAGTAGGGGGGCAGGTGCAGCTTCTGCTGCTGCCCGAGCGAGGGGATCATCCACATGGATGCGGAGAGCCGCTTGCAACAGCATTTGAGTGTAGGAATGCTGAGGGTTTTTGAGGATGTCCTGGGTATTGCCGGTTTCGACCACTTTGCCCTGGTACATGACGGCGATGCGATCGCAATATTCCCCCACTAATGCCAAATCATGGGAAATCAGGACCAATCCCATATTGCGCTCCTGGCAGAGTCGGGTCAGCTCCTTCAAGATTTGGGCAGCGACAGTGACATCCAGGCTGGTGGTTGGCTCGTCAGCGACGATGAGTTTGGGATTGAGCAGAAGGGCGAGGGCGATCGCCACCCGTTGCCGCATCCCCCCACTAAACTCATGAGGAAACTGGCTCCAGCGGTTGGCTGGAATTTTCACGGCTTCTAGCGTGGCGATCGCCTTGGTCTTGGCTTCTTCCTTAGAAAGTTCAGGTTGGTGCGCCTGTAGGGTTTCCAAACAATGCTCGCCGATGGTCATCAATGGATCCAATCGAGTCATTGGGTCCTGGAAGACGATAGATACCGCTTCTCCCCGAAACTTGCGAAGCTCTGCCGGAGATAGGTCAAAGACCGATTGACCGTTGAACAGAACGTGCCCTTCCACCTGGCTGGAGGATGGAAGCAACCGCATGGCCGCTCGTCCTAAAGTCGACTTACCGCAACCCGATTCGCCAACCAGGCCTAGCCGCTCTCCGGGATTGAGCGTTAAGGTCACATCATCCACAGCCCATTGAATAGTTGCCTCACCATTCGCAGCGGCCTGCCCTCGCTGGTGCGGATAGGCCACACGTAAATGCTCAATGTGGAACAGGGCATTGGTCATAAGTGAGTGAGCGAGTGGAAGTGGCGACGTTGCTTATTATACGAGGCAGGGGGGCGCAGGGGCAGACGGGGCTGGAGGCGTAGCTTGTTGGAGAGGAAGGTTTTTGTTTGCGAGCAAGGAGGTGTGGGAAGCCGTACGGTTGAGTGCGCCTGTCCGGTATAGGGAAAGCGGGGTGAGGGTTTTAGAATTTATGAAGAAACGTAACACAGATAGTTGTGATAAGTTCTGCGATCGCCCCAGACTTGCTGAAATACTGGGCTAAAACCAGTTTGAAGCAGCACTGGCCTCAATCGAACTCTCCCGAACTGGCCTGGAATGCGATCGTTATCTTTCCCTAAGTGGGTCCTTGATTCAGAAATTTTTGTGGTTGAAATCAACAAAAATTTCTCCATCATTCCCTGCGGGGTAACGTCCTGACGGAGGAACGAATTATGAATCAGATCAAAACTGTAAGTTTGCTAGGGCTACTCAGTGGTTTACTTGTGGCGATCGGGTATCTACTGGGAGGTTCGGGTGGAGCCTTGATTGGGTTGGTCATGGCCGGGGGGATGAATTTCTTTTCCTGGTTCTCGTCCGACAAAATTGCTCTGGCCGCTTATGGAGCGCAACCAGTGAGCCGAGCCGAGGCTCCGCAGTTATACGCCATGGTAGAAAAGCTGGCTCAGAAGGCCGACCTGCCAATGCCGGCGGTTTATATTATTCCAACTGCTGGGGCAAATGCATTTGCGACGGGTCGTGATCCGCAGCATGCCGCTGTTGCTGTGACCCAGGGCATTCTGCAAATGCTTCCGGCTGATGAGCTGGAAGGGGTCATTGCCCACGAACTGAGTCACATTAAAAACCGTGACACTCTGACCCAAGCTGTAGCAGCGACGGTGGCCGGGGCAATCTCCTATTTAGCGCAGATGCTGCAATTTGGCATGATGTTTGGTGGCTATGGTGGTCGAGACGATCGTGAGGGAAGTAATGCCATTAGTGCTCTGGCAACTATTATTCTGGCTCCTCTTGCGGCAACCGTTATTCAAATGGCAATTTCTCGTACCCGTGAGTTTGAGGCGGATGCTAGCGCAGCGCGTATTACAGGCAAGCCCCGAGCATTGGCCAACGCCCTGCGCCGATTGGATGCAGCAGCCCGACAAATGCCTATGGCGACAAACCCAGCTTTCGAGCCCCTGCTGATTATGAATGCAGTACCCAAGCAAACGTTCAGCAACCTGTTTTCAACACATCCCTCAACAGAGGCTCGGGTTGAAAACCTGCTGAATGTTGAACGGGAATTGGTCGGTCAGCGCTAGGGGAGTAGTATTCGTATTTGCTAAAACCCAGACCTTAACTTTGCTTTCGCAACGACATAGTTAGGGTTTGGGTCTTTACGATTGGAATTTAAAGTTCTTTGGTTTATGAGAAGAAAAGTATTAATCAATTGCCAGTCACTTTGTGCGTTTAGGGCCTATTCTTAAGATTGTTTTTTTGTACATGAAGTGCGAAAAAAAACGTTTCAGTAGACTTAGAATTACGCTTCAAGGTAATAAACAAAACGAATTCTTAAAAATGTATTCTCAGTTTTAGGTCAGTCGCTCAGGCTCATTAAACACAGAACGTAAATGGCCGTACAGCCATAAAGCAGACTGCATAACCCTTTGGGTCTTATGTTTAATTGCAAGCACCAACTTAAGTGATCCTAGATTAAATTGCTGATGCGAAAAGCCGCAGCTCTTTAAAGACCGATTCCTCTCAAACTTTGTTCCATCGTGGCTCTAATTTATATCCTTAGCATCCCAAGCTATATAGAGTATATAGTCTACAGATCCTTCACAAGATGGAGCATTGATAGCCATTTTTCTATCCAATGCGTGACGGAGAAAAGCGGGCTCATTCTTTAGGATCAAGCATAGTATCAAGGACTTTTTAAGACTTGCACTTCGATCAATCCATTAGCTTGCTAATTGGGCTGATAAATGGTTTTAAGGTGACAGGCGTGGGGGGGTATTTGTTCATCCGCTTAATGAATTAGAAAAGAAGTAGGGCGATCGCTACCCTCTCTTCTCCTCACCCTATCCTCTTATCAAAGGCGTTTGAGGAAGGCACTGTTCCTCAAGAAAAGACTTCATTAGGGGAGCAGAGTTCTTTCGTCCAGCAATTTTAGGACTGGGTACGGTTTGCATCCGGACAAGAAATGGCTAGAAATCGGAGGTTAATACCGAGCTGTGAAGTTGAATGCCTCTGAAAAAACATATTGTGGTCGTTTTTCAGAGCACCGATATTTATGCCTGAGTTCAAGTCAGGCATTTACCAACACTTAAAGGCGTGATATGTCTAACGAAATCGAGTTCAAACTGCTTGCACCCAACAACAAAGCCGTTTCATTGATTGGTTCTTTTTCTGATTGGAACGAGATTCCAATGGAGAAGGATGACAAGGGTTACTACCGCACGTCAGTTAAACTCGATGACGGTGCTTACGAGTATAAATTTAGAGTGCAATCTAACAGTTGGACGCACCAGCCTGATGAATGGGTTGAGATTGATGATCCTTATGCAAGAGAATTACACCCTGATAGCTGTAATAGTGTAATTCGTATCAAGGATGGCCAGCGTATTGTCGATGATTACGTCTGGACCCATGACGATAAGCCACTTCCCGCTAATAATCAACTCATCATCTACGAACTATTCATTTCAGACTTTTCGAGCGGTGATGAAAACTGTTCAGCAAAAGGACAGTATGAAGCTGTCATCGAGAAGCTCGATTACCTTTGTGGTTTAGGGATTAATGCCATTGAATTGATGCCCGTTAATGCAGCCCCCGAAGATGCGTCC
This sequence comes from Leptolyngbya sp. PL-A3, assembly GCF_039962325.1. Taxonomy (NCBI): domain Bacteria; kingdom Bacillati; phylum Cyanobacteriota; class Cyanophyceae; order Leptolyngbyales; family Leptolyngbyaceae; genus Leptolyngbya; species Leptolyngbya sp. PL-A3. The sequence continues at coordinate 84,863 of NZ_JAMPLB010000029.1, read as the reverse complement.
TGGGGCTACTTGCCGAGTTTCTTCTTTGCGCCAAATCCTAAGTACGGTTCGACAAAAGACCTGAAGCGATTTATTGATACCTGCCATGGTTGTGGTATTCGGGTTATTCTTGACCAGCTTTACAACCACTCATCCGACCACAGCCCCTTATTAGCGATCGACCGCGATTACTGGTACTACCACGATCGCCATCATCCTGATCGCCCCGAAGACTATTGGGGACCCGAATTCAATTACGAAACCTATGATGAGCGGTACGATCGCCATCCAGCCTGGGAACTGATGGGCGACGTGGTGCGTTATTGGATCGAGGAATATCACATTGACGGCATCCGGTTTGATGCGGTTAAGGAAATTGATAATCCCGAATTTATGAATTGGGTTTGCCAGCAGACAAAACTCGCGGCTAGCATGAAGCCTTTCTATAACATTGGTGAACGCATTCCTGACACACCAGAAGTGGTGCGGCCGGAAGGGGCTTTGGATGCCTGTTGGCGAGAGACGTTTTACTACTTCTTAACGCCTCATTTGAAAGGCGAGGAAGAAATTGATATTCAACGTGCGAAAGAGCTGCTAGACCCGACACAGCATGACTATCCCGATCGCACGACTGGAGCCGTTCACTATTTATCTAGCCACGATCGCCCCCGTTTACTGGATAGCCTAAAAGAACAGGGGTTTTCCGAAGACGATGCCTTCCAGCGAATTAAGTTGGGTGCTGTAATGCTGATGACGGCGGTTGGGGTGCCGATGATTTTGATGGGTGAGGAATTTGGGGAGGTGAATAGTATGACTCCCAATAGTCCACACCCGCTGGATTGGTCTTTGATCGAGCGCGATCGCAACGCGGATCTCCTGACCTATTACCGCAAGCTTTTTGCGTTACGTCGTCAGTTCTCGTCGTTGCAAAACTCGAATATTGATTTTTTCCACGAGGATGCAGACAACCAGGTGTTGGCTTATCAGCGGTGGAATGAGGAGTCCTGTGTAGTCGTAGTGTTGAACCTGAAGAATATGGAGTGTGATCATTACCATGTGCACAACATTCCACAGGGCCACGTCTGGCATGATTGGCTTCAAGATACCCCCGTTGAGTTGCACGATGACCAGCTGATCTGCTCCCTGCGGGGTTACGAGGCTCGGGTTTATATCTTGCGTTAGTCAGCCCCTATCTTTACGGAACTAGCCAAAACGGAGCTCTTGCTAAGGAGGGCTCTGTTTTGGCCATTTTTGTGAGCATAGGCGATCGCCACTGGATTGTTATATGGCTGACATACTCATCCATTACTTTGGAAGCAGAACGAGTAAAGATATGGCACCCAACAACAGCCTGACTGGAGAACGGATTCACCTACGGCGGGGAGTTGAGCTTCAGGTATGTCATACGCGTGGGCGATCGCCGGCCTGGGTGTTCCTGCATGGGGGATTGGGAAATCGATTTAACTGGCGATCGCAATACGAATTCGCGCAAGCGCAAGGCTATGAGGCATTAGTGTACGACCTGGCAGGGCATGGGGATTCGCAACCCTACCCGCGCTATTCCATCGGACGGCACCAGCGGGATTTGCAGCGTCTGCTGCATCGGTTTCAGATTCATCGACCAGTTCTTTGTTGTCACAGCTATGGTGTACCCCTGGGGCTGGAATGGGCACAGCGGCATTCGGCCAGTGCAATGGTGTTAATTGCAGGGGGAACTCATGAGCTGGATCCCTGGTGGGAAATACCATTGATGCGATTCATGCACTCCGGTGGAAGGCATGCGTTTCGAGTGCCTCTGCTGCAAACGTGGGCTGCGCGACTCACAAGCACCCACCGCCACGGGACAGTGCAACAGTTCTTTAAGGAAAGCCCAATTCCGGTTGAACGAGAGCCCTATCAGGCCCTAAAAATCTTTTGGGGTTACAACTTCTTCGCACAACATCAAACCAAACACTGCTATGAAGTGCCAACATTAGTCATCACCGGAGCAAATGATCCCACCTTTACCTATGACATGGGAGAAAATTTAGCTGCTCTCTTTCTCCACAGCGAACATCTTCACCTACCAGGAGTTGGGCATGTCTTAATGGCGGAATTTCCGCAGGTCGTGAATGAGGCGATCGCCGACTGGGTTCATCGCTGGGCCGCGTGAAGTCGATGCTGTTGTTTCCTCTTGATCAATCGCTCCAATCAGTGGATTTCCTGCATGAATCGTTGCGCGGCTTTGCCGTAGAACAATCCACACAGAAAGCCTAATTAAAATCAGGCCCAAAATAGTGGATCTCTTGCTTTCCAAAAGGCACAACATTACTGAAAATCAACTTCAAATAAGCTTTAACGGAGCCGTTGTTTTACTTCAAAAGCGCCTAGCAGAATTACAGCAATCATCAGTGGCAGGAGATAGTAAATAGCTCGATAGGCTAACAAAGTGCCGAGCAATGTTGCTGATGAAAAAGATTTGGCCAGCAACCATATCATGACTGTTTCAAAAACCCCTAATCCACCGGGTACATTACTCACAACTCCCGCAAATTGAGCGAATAAGTAAATCCCTACAAATGTTGGGTAAGGTAGGTGAGCAGTTTCTGGTAATGTTTCTGGTAATAATGCATAGAAAACACTAGCAGCTAACGCCCAATCCAAAGAACCAACAAGAGTCTGAAGTAGGCTCAAGTGAGGGGAAATATGGGGAATGACAAATTTACTGATAGAAAGCGATCGCCCACTCATCCAGTTCCACATTCCATAGCCTCCAATCAGGCCTAGAAATGCCGCTCCGAGAGGGCGCGTGTCCACAAAGGGCAGCATCAGGTTTCGAGGAATCGTAATGGGATGCCAGACGAAAAAAATACCCCCTACGACGAACAAACCTAACCAGAATGTAATGTGGCAAAAGGTAACAATTTGAGCAATTTGAAGAGTTGAAATATTTGACGAGCTATACAGCCGGTAGCGAACAGCCGTTCCACTTAATAAGGAAAAACCAAGAGCATTTCCAATGGGAATACTGGTCAGCGCACCAAGAGCAGTTTTGATATAGGGTAAGGGATGGTGGATATAAGAAACCGAAAGGGTATCGTATCCGGTAAATACTAATAAATTGAGACAGGTAAGGGCGATCGCCACTACGACCTGTTGTTTAGGGATTCTAGTTAGCTGATGCCAAATTTCATCAATAGAGTAGTGCTGAAATTCTCGATGTAGCACCCAGATTGATGCCAGGAGTAACGCAACACCGACGAGGGAAGGAAGAATCGATTTGAGGCGCTGCATGTCCATAGGAAGCGGCCTGAAATAAAGGATTAACTGCCGGGTTTAAAGTAGTCGAGAAGGCGATCGCCCGAGTCTGCCCGCACTAGACCGACTAGTATGTCGGGCAGAGCAACCAGGCTGGGATAGACCAGATAGCGCGGTTCCCACCGGGGAGAAAACTTTTCTTTATAGCTATGAAGACCTTGAAAGTTGTAAAACTGATTGAGGTGTTGATAAAGGTAATGCACAGCTTTTTCTAAACGAGCCGCTTCCTCCGTTTGACCGACTCCCGAAAGAGCAGATAAGCCTAAGTTAAAGCCGTCATATCCTCGCTCTTTATAATGCTGAAACATGCTCGTAAAGAGGAAGTCCATCGTGCCATGTTCAATCTCAATTCGCCGCCGCATTAAGTCAATCGTGATGTCATTGTGTTGATATTCGGTGATGACATTGGCAAAGGCACTAATGTGTCCGTCAGGGGTTCGCACTAAAGCAATTTCGCAGTCTTGTAAGTATTGGTCATCAAACCATCCGAGGGAAAATCGCTTTTCAGATCCGTTCACTAATCGCAGCCATTCATCACTCACTGTCTTCAATTCGTGGAGCAATGCTGAGCCAATTCGGGGTTGATGAAATTCAACCGTATGCCCTGCCTTCGTTAACTTATTACGAGCCGTGCGTAGGTTTTGAGCCGCTTTTCCACTTAAGGTAAATGTGTTGAGATCAACGATGGCCTCTTCTCCAATTTGTAGCACTCGAAATCCCAGACTATAGTACAATTCCAAGTCATCGGGAAGGGTTTGATAAAACGCAGGATACCAATCATTTTGGGCACAGAATTTTTGAAAACTTAAGATAGCTTCTCGACGTTCTGATGCAGGGCCAATGGGATCACCCAGGGCGATCGCCCCTCGCCCCTTTGCCACATAAGCAACCACTGTCTTTCCTGATGGGCTAAAGTAATAGCTTTTGTCATCCAATAATGTGAGCCGTGCTAGAGACGATCGCCCATAGGCTTCCACAATCGCTTGGGCATGTTTATGCTCCTTTGTACTCGCTGCACCACGCAACAGAACGGGTCGTAGTAATAGAGTTAACGCATAGCCAAAGGTAACGATGCTAATAATATAAATGGAGTCAACAAAGTATTTTCCAAAACGAGTTGTTGGGCGTAACCCAGCATTATCATCGGTGAAGAACAGAACTATCGTTTGACGAAGAGCTGGAAGCAAATCAAACTCAATCGAGTAGTGGCGATCCAGAAAATAGAATCCGGCTGTACCGTAGGCCAGAGTAAAGAGTAATGCTCCTAATAAAACTCGCGCTCCTTGAGCAATGGAGGGGCGATCGGACTGAGCCGTAAATACCGGTCGCATAGTTATTAAAACCACTAGCAACCCGGCCGATAAAAGTGCCTCTTCATAGTCCCAGCCCTTCACCAGATGGCTGATGATGGAAATTACTAGAAGAATGACTGTTAACAGCCAGGCAACTTGCTTACGGCGTAACAAATTAGTGGCCAATGCTAATAGGAAAAAACCCGTTATGGCAGCGAATAAGTGTCCTCCCGTACGCACTTCGAAGGGGAAAATTTCGCGTAACCAGGCAATACGATTGGGAAGGCTCGGCGTAACAGCGGAAAGAAGATTGACAAGCCCCACAAATCCGGTCAGGAAGGCCACCATCCATAGGGCAATGCGTGTACGAGAATTTAGCATCAGCAATTTCCGTTAACTAACAGGTGAAGATGCACGCTGAAATTCTGCTCCGATATAGGTTAGGGAATCGTACAAATGCTTATGGAAATAGTTCCATCCAATATTAGGACCAGAAAGGCCATGACCACCCGGAAACGCATAGAATTTATTGGTTACACCAAGGCGGTTCAAAGTCTCGTGGAACTGCTGAGTAGAAGTTAAGAAATCAGTATCATTCTCCCCTGCATCTAGATAGACACCCCGCAATTGTTTTAATTGCGCCAGAGGTAGTGTTTGGATGAACTGATTAGGGCTATTTGTGGCTCCACTACTATCTGTAAAGTAACCACTATGGCTAAACAAGATATTAAAGTGGTTGAGGTATCGCAACCCAATATTGAAAGCACCCCAACCTCCCGAAGAAATCCCTCCCATGGCCCAGAATTTAGGGCTTTCTGAAGTACGATAACGTTCTTTTACAACTTGCACCAATTCTGATCCAATTAACGTTGCAACTCGACCATTAGGGCCGTCGAAGTATTGAGGATCCCATAGGGGGCTAGAGCCTCGTTGATCATTGCCATCAGGGGTAATAATGATGGAGGGTTCTAACTTGTGGGATTGATACAGGTCAGCCAAAACCTGAGCCATTCCATACTTATCAATGTAGGCACGGGCATCATCATGGCCACCGTGCAAAAGAAAGATGACAGGATAGTGCTGCGTTGAGTTTTGGCTATAACCAGGTGGCAGAATAACGCCATAGGTACGTGTAGCCTTCATTGCCTGGCTCATAAAACTTTCCAGGTGAAACGATAACCCCTCTTGCTGCATCTGTTGAGCTGATTGCACCAGGGGCGGATCCAACTGAGGAGCCCCCGCCATAAAAACATACCAGGCACCCGTACCGAGCATAACGATCGCCGATCCCCCGAAAGCCCTCCAGATGTTTTGAGGCTTCATATTTCCAAGCTCGCTGTGGTAGTTCTGTGCAGGGCTTACGGGTTGGCTGTAGCGTCTTACCTGAAGTCCTGTAGTTTTAGAATCGCAGAGAGAATTGTCAGTCAAATGCTAGTGCTATGACACTTCCATGACAATTCACAAGATCCTTGAACAAACCTCTTTGTGTATGCCCTAAATGTTTAGAAATGAGCTCTTCATTACTGAAAATGACTCACACAAGGAGTAGATTCCCCACCTTAGCCATCTAGAAATCCGCCCTACGGGTTCTTTCATTTATTTCAACAATAAAGGAGTAATCACTGGGAGAACGAAGCCATGGCTCTGAATGGATCCGACAGCCCTGAATATTGGGATTTGCAGGGCTGTGCCTTGTGTGAAAAGGAAGAGTATCAGGAGGCGATCGCCCACTTCGACCAGGCTCTCCAGCTCAACCCACACTACTGCAAAGCCTGGAACAATCGAGGCAATGCCCTCAGCGGCCTGAAACGCTATGCAGAAGCACTAGTCGCTTACGAACGGGCCGTCACCCTCCAACCGGATTACCACCAGGCATGGTTCAACCGGGGATTAATGTTCGCGGAAATGGGGGCCTATGGGAATGCATTGGAGTCTTATGAGCGGGCGATCGCCCTCCACCCCAACCCTATGTATCTCCATGCCCAGGAAGATATATGGTTAAAACGTAAGCTATTTGTCACGATATAAAAACCCGTTTGGGATGTGAGTTTCTCGACGAAAAACTCACATCCCAAACAAAGAAAGATTGACTCCGACTTGACGCATATCTTGCATCGAAACCCAGAACCCTGAACTTTGAGTGGAGCGAAGGGATATTTTGTGCCCCCTTGCTCCACCCAAAATCCAGAACTCTAGCGGCTGGCTCAAAGTTGCACATGCGTAAAGTAACTAACCTCAACTCGGGATAAGCCCAAGAGCCCATTTTGTCGTGCGCTCTGCGCACGACAAAATGGGCTTTTTCGAGGGGCGCGCCGGGCGCGCCCCTCGAAAAAGCCCTTAACCCGAACTCAAGTTAACTATGGGTTAGCCTGGAATGGTTTAATGGATTGTTTGGAAACCCTCACCAGCTTCTCCCCCTCAAGTCAGTTCAGAAGGGGTAAGGATCCTGGATAATGGAAAGGTTTTCAGTGTTGACTCTATTCTTTTCCTGCCATTTCTCTCATGATGCGAACCCACTACTGCGGCCAACTACGGGCAGAACATATCGGTGAAACAGTCTCGCTGTGCGGTTGGGTCGATCGTCGCCGAGATCATGGCGGGGTCGTGTTTTTGGATGTGCGCGATCGCACCGGCATCGCCCAAATCGTCAGCGACCCTGAGCGTACGCCCCTCTCCTACGAAGCAGCCGACAAGCTGCGTAACGAATACGTCGTGCGGATTACAGGTCGCGTCAGTCGTCGCCCTGATGAGTCTCTCAACCCCAAGCTACCGACGGGGGAAATCGAGGTCTATGCCGAGCAAATTGAACTGCTGAATGCGGTACGGAAGCAACTCCCCTTCCAGGTATCCTCCGCTGACAACGAAACCGTGCGGGAAGACCTGCGCCTGAGATACCGTTACCTCGACATTCGCCGTGAGCGCATGGCCCGTAATCTGCGTCTGCGCCACGACCTGATCAAAGCCATCCGTCGCTTCCTGGAGGATCAAGAAGATTTCCTCGAAGTGGAAACCCCGGTACTGACTCGCTCCACTCCTGAAGGGGCGCGGGATTATCTGGTGCCCAGCCGGGTCAATCCGGGTGAATTCTTTGCGCTGCCCCAGTCGCCGCAGTTGTTTAAGCAGATTTTGATGGTAGCGGGATGCGATCGCTACTACCAGGTTGCCCGGTGCTTTCGAGACGAAGACCTGCGAGCCGATCGCCAGCCCGAGTTTACCCAGCTCGATCTGGAAATGAGTTTCATGTCCCAGGACGAATTGCTAGATCTGAATGAACGCCTGGTCTGCCACATCTTCAAAACCCTCAAAGGCATCGACATTCCCCGGCCCTTTCCCCGCCTGACCTATGCTGATGCGATGGATCGCTATGGCAGCGACAAGCCCGATACCCGTTACCGTCTGGAATTGACCGATGTATCGGATTTGATGAAGGATTCCGGCTTCAAAGTCTTTGCGGATGCCGTGAAAAAAGGTGGAATTGTCAAAATCCTACCGATCCCCGGTGGCAACGACAAAATCTCTAATGTGCGGATTAAGCCGGGTGGTGATCTGTTTAAGGAAGCGGCCGAAGCTGGAGCCAAAGGTCTCGCTTACATTCGGGTGCGAGAAGGTGGCGAAATTGATACCATCGGCGCGATTAAGGACAACCTGAGCGAGGAGCAGAAGCAGGAAATCCTTAGCCGTACAGGAGCCGAAGCGGGGCACCTGTTACTGTTTGGGGCGGGCGATACCGCAACCGTCAACAAAACCCTCGATCGCCTGCGTCAGGTGATTGCTCGGGAAATGGATTTGATTGATCCCGACAAGATTAATCTGCTGTGGGTCGTCGACTTCCCCATGTTCGAGTGGAATGAGGACGAGAAGCGCCTCGATCCGCTGCACCACCCCTTCACGGCCCCCCACCCCGACGACGTGGCTGACTTAAAGACCGCACGCACGCTCTCCCATGACCTCGTTTACAACGGTTTCGAAGCGGCAGGCGGCAGTATGCGGATCTACCAACCAGACCTGCAATCTCAGGTGTTTGACCTGATTGGTATTTCTGAGGAGGAAGCCCACAACAAGTTTGGCTTCCTGTTGGAGGCATTTGAGTATGGCACCCCGCCTCATGGAGGTATCGCCTATGGTTTGGATCGCTGGGTGATGCTACTGGCCGGTGAAGAATCGATTCGCGATGCGATCGCCTTCCCTAAAACCCAACAGGCTCGCTGTCTCCTCACCAATGCCCCCAACGAAGTGGACGCGAAGCAACTCAAAGAACTCCAGATCGCTTCCACCGCTGAGCCAAAGGACAAAGAAAAGGTGTAATGGAGACGGTCTAAACGATTTGAAAGCCATAACGGGGACGGTAATACCGTCCCCGTTATGATTTGGATTTAAGTCTGGCCTGAACCATAACCCATTCGTCTTCCGAAAGGGGTTCTTCCCGCAACGTCACTCCAAACCATTCTTCGGCAGCTTGGGTGAGAGTCGTGATGGCGGTCGCCCGCCTCTCCTCTAAATCCGCTACCAGGGGTAGATCAGGAACCTGAATGGCTGTGCCAAACACCTGCTGAAACAGATCGGGATCAGGACAGAGACGCATAGAACCGTGCTGTAACACCGCTCCATTTCGCCGCAGTTGCGCACTGCCGATGAGCTTCGTTCCATCAGCCATGATCAGATCCGCTCCTGTCGCGGTTTCGAAGCAGTCAGGGTTATGGATGTAGCCCCGTCCTGCTTCACCATAATGGAGGGGGACGGCAAGCGATCGCCATCCCTGTACCAAAAACTCACAGAGGTACTGATAAACCTCGATGCGACCGCCCTTAAAACCAGAGCCAACAATGGCATAGGTCAGGTCACCCTGATGCAACACCGCACGGCCTCCGCTGGGGCGGAGGATGAGGGGAAGCGATCGCCCCTCCCATTTCAGATGATTCCAGTGTTGTGGAATCTGGCGTTGATGGTAGCCCAGGGAAAGGGCGATCGGATCCCAGGCATAGAATCGCAGGGTAGGTGGTATTGCCCCGGCAGCATGGCGTTCTAGTAGCCAAGTATCCAGAGCCATTTGTACAGCTCCAGATGCTGTAAGAAAGGGAATGAGCCGCCAGGTTGCCAATGTTCTTTAACCCTGTCCAAATTCCTGTTGCAGTGCTTCGTCGTAATTGTCTGCGACCGTAGCAACCACAGTAATATTGCGCGAGACTTCTGCCGGAGACAACTCGGCAACAGTGCGCTGAGCCAGCACAACGACCTGATCATCAGCGATACAAAAATGCGATTCAAACGTCTCTGACCAGTTCAGTTCTAACAGCTTCCGGTTCAGGGCGGGTTCGTCTTTGGCAGGCAGCTTGAGTACAGGAGACCAAACGACCAGCATATCTTCTTCGGATTGCCCAGTCAGTTGCACAAAGACTTCTACGCTGCCGTATTTGAACTTCCACAGGCGGCCCTGCTCGGTTTGGCTGACCATCGCGCTCTGGTCTTCCTGAAGGCTAGCAATGACCGTTTCAATCACCTCGACGTGATTGACCGACATAATTTCTTCACTAACCAGAACCTGGGTCGATTCAGCGTCCATAAAAACCCTCTCAACTGGACTTTACAACGATTGCCCTGTTCCCAACTCTAGCTCTTTCAGCTAAGGTCGGCATGATTCTCAGGATTTTCTTTGCCTTTGGAAAAAGCAAGCCCTGAGACATACTCCTTATGAATCGTATGGTCGGTAAGCTGGAATTGTTTGATTTGAATCCGGTGTAGCTGACAAATGGCTTTTCTTATGGTCGTCAGGCCACCCCAAAAGGGTTAAAGGTTTACTCCAACGCGTTCCATCCGCCATAACAACAACGTTTCACGGTATCAAAAACAATACTCTGGACAGTTTTTCTGAAACCCTTGATTTTGCGTGCGCGAAGCGCACGCAAAATCAAGGGTTTCAGAAAAACTGTCCGAACTAATGAAAAATAGAGCTCCATTTTGCTGTCGTATTGCAATCGCAAAATGGAGCTCTGACTTTATTTCAAGGTTTAAGAGAAGGGGATGCCGTATATCTACGGCATCCCCTTGAGTAGGTATTCAGGCACGTTTTAAAGCGCGCTGAAGGAGTTGTTTGTTCGTGCACTTATCACATACAAACAACTTTTAGAGCAGACTCTAGAGTTTCGCCTTTTCCGCTGGAGTATTGCGGTTCAGGCCACCCAGGAACAGGGGGATGAACTTTTCGACAAAGGCCTGAGGGTCACGGCTCCAGGCACGTTGAGCGATCGCAATCCGAGTCCGTTGCAAATCGGGAGCCAGGAACGCGTGGGGTAAGCGTTCTGCTAAATATTGAGGCCGTTGCCACAGAGGCATCGTGTTGGCAATATCCAACAGGTTGCCAACACGGCGCAGTTCCGCGCCCAGGGTAATGTCCATGCCACACTCAAAAGCCGCCTGCTCGATCGCCGCGTACTTTTGCTTGGCCTGGTTCACCTTCTCTCGGTACTCAGGGCTCTTGTCAGCCCATTGGGCCAGCATACGGTTGCCCCAACGCACATGCCCGGCCTCCTCCGGCAGGATTTTCTCGATGGTCTCACGAATTTTAACGTTCTCCTCAGTTTGAGGAGCCTGCTGCAGAGCATAGATGTGAGCCGAGAAATACTCACACCCGCGCTTCTCAGTGACATTAATCGCGGCTAGAGAGTTAATAACAAAATCATCCACATTGTCAGGAGAATTCTGCTCCTGATCCAACAAACGCTCGAATTCTTCGATGTAGGACGAGCCGGGTGGGGTACCGACATCGGCTCCCAGGTCTGTCAGTAGATCCGTCAGCCACATGGCATGGCGGGCTTCATCCGAAATGTGTCGGGAAAGGTCACGCACAAGAGCAGCAGGTTGGCCGTTCAGTTGTTCAATTAAATCGGTTAAATCTTTGCAACTCCGCTGTTCGCTGAAGCGATAGCGGTTCAACGTGATGTGGTGAATTTCGCGATCGCGCACGACTTGCCCTAAAATGTCGCGGGCACTCATAGCACCTAGGGAGCTTTGAAACTTACGAGGGTAAACAACAGCCATAACAATTGCTTAAGATTGTTGCGTTTTGTAAAAGTATTTTGATCCTAACCTAACTTCTTGGTTAGAGCATCCTCAGCCATTGCATTTCAGCCATTCTCCGTTGTATCTCACCCAACGGGAAAGGGTTATAGGTGCATCTATGCGACCATCAGTTCCCTGACAAAGGACGCTCCCGGAAAAGCGTTATCTCGGCGGGTAGATATACAGGTGTGCGCTCTGTAAGGGCGAGGGGAAAGGAGTATAACACTCCTGCCCTTAACCGTAGCGTTTAGCACCCGTGGACCCATCCTTACGCTTAGTTTGCAACCAACGGTTCCAATTCAGGCCTTTGCAGGCAAAATAGCAGAGGAAAGCTGTCCGCTTCCCCCAAACTCATCCACTTGCCAGTATGTCCATCAAAAACATTGTCTTTTCGGTTCTACTTATCTTTGTACCCATCTCTGTAGTGGCCCATTATCAGCACTGGGGGCCTCTCGTGGAGTTTGGATTGGCCTGTCTTGCCATTCTGCCTCTGGCCGCCTGGATCGGCACGGCAACGGAAGAAATTGCTGTTGTGGTTGGGCCATCTCTAGGTGGCTTACTGAATGCCACCTTTGGCAACGCAGCTGAATTGATTATTTCGCTCGTTGCTCTAAAAGCTGGACTTGTGAATGTGGTGAAGGCAAGCCTGGTGGGTTCGATTGTGGGGAACTTGCTTCTGGTTATGGGGCTGGCCATGTTTTTGGGAGGGCTGCGTCACAAGGAGCAAACCTTTCAGTCAATTGTCGCCCGCACGAACGCCTCTGCCATGAACCTGGCGGTCATTGCTCTGCTGCTACCGGCTGCTGTTAACTTTACCTCCGAGGGGATTGAAGAACCCCTCATGCAGAAAATTTCGATCGCCGTTGCCATTATCCTGATTCTGGTTTACATCTCCAGCATCTTCTTCTCCATGAAAACTCACAGCTACCTCTACGACGTAGGTGTGGCCGAATTTGAGGGAGGAGAAACTGACGCTGAGCACAGCAACCACAAACCTAATCTGAAAGTTTGGATTTCAGTACTCATTGTCGCAACGGTGTTCGTTGCGCTGGAATCCGAATTGCTGGTCGGTTCTCTGGAAGAAGCCACCAAAATTCTGGGGTTGACTGAGCTATTTACCGGGGTAATTTTGCTGCCCATCATTGGTAACGCCGCTGAAAACGCCGCTGCCATTGTGGTGGCAACCAAAAACAAGATGGATCTGTCTCTGTCTGTTGCGGTGGGTGCCAGTATGCAGGTCGCCCTGTTTGTCACCCCCGTTCTGGTGATCACGGGCTGGTTTTGGGGTCAACCCATGGATCTCAACTTCAACCCATTTGAATTGGTGGCGGTGGCGATCGCCGTCCTAATTGCCAACTCGATTAGCTCTGATGGACGCTCCAACTGGTTTGAAGGGCTACTGCTCCTGGCGGCCTATGGGGTACTGGCAGTGGCCTTCTTCTACCATCCTGTGATTGAAGGGATCGGTTAGGGTAGAGCCATTTTTCAAAGAAGGGAAGGATATGTTCACACATATCCTTCCCTTCTTTATGGTTATTTTTGAAAAGTTGCACATCAAAAGGGGCAATTCAGCTTATCTCAAACTGAGGTTCGGTTAATTTCCGCTGTGCAGGACCAGGAGTATTGCATAAAACAAAAGCTTGGAGGTAAACCTCCAAGCTTTTGTTTTATGCAATTAAGAACTTAACCGCGGAAAGCACTACCTCCAAATTTCAGGCGAATTTTTTCCGTCATTCCGACGTATCGCATGATCAGGATGATTCCAATGACCTTAAGCCTCAGGTCTATCCGTTGCAGGCGGCTATCCTGCCAGGCTTTTCTGATGTTCTTACCAATCCCTAGTAACAGCAGATCAGAAACAATAAAGCGGACAACGCGTTTGTTGCGTTTCCAAATGGAGTTTTCCTGAGTGACGTACATGTCATACATGCCGCCCACCAGACGAATAGTTCGCTTATATAGCTGTTGGAAGGAATCACGAGCCGGGTGAGCGATACGGGCATTGTCAGCGTAAATCAACTCATAGCCAGCGGTATGAACTCGCTTTCCCCACTCCATATCCCCGTGGGATTTCATTTGAGCTTTGAAATTACCTACCTGGTCAACCACATGTTTCCAGGTAAAGACATTGGCAGTGGCACCTGCCTTACGCTTGCTGATAAATTCGTCCTGAGGAAACCCCATAATGACGCCATCGTAGAGTTCGACGGCCGTCGGGTTCTCGGAATCCTTGTAGAAGATATCAATACGGCCTGCTACTAACCCACAGTGTGGGTGCTCTAAAAGACAGTGAACCCCTTTTTCAAGCCAATCTGGGGCGGGGATACAATCTGAATCGGTGAAGGCAATGATGCTACCCTTGGCGACACTAATCCCTTTGTTCCGAGCGGCATAGGAGCCGGGTGTTGATTCTTGCGTAAGGACAACCTGAGGAAATTGTGCGGCTAGCGCCTCAATTTCTTCAAAATTTTCAGAACCATTATCTACCACAATGACTTCATAACTGTCAGGTCGATAGGTTTGCTGAGCCAACGCTGACAAACAAGTTTTAAGTTTTTCAGCATCGTTAAAAACTGGAATAATCACGGAAACAAAGGGTTCAGGCATGGAATCCAAAGTGGATGCAAGGTGCTCATTTGTCTGGCAATTGTATTGCATAAGAGATCGCTCTGAATTTTGCTAAATTGCAGTCACAAAAGCGTCACCGGGGTAGACATGGCCTGACGGACCCTATAGATCTGCACAATCCTAGATACATTTCAAGAAAACCTTTTTCGAAGACGAAGAAATTAGTCTGAAAGTTTCCGGAAAAACGTACCCGTAAGATAGGCAAAATCTAAACATGGGCGTTGTTGTTAACGGAGAAAATCTTTTGTATGGTCAATTAAGATACAAAAGATTCCTTATCTGAACTATTAGGACTTTGAACAGTTCTCCGAAAAGGTAACGATATATTTCTAAAGTGCCAAGGGCCAAAGGAATGTTGACTTTTCCCGAGCTCTGTGCATTTACATCTACCTGAGTCACTTTTCCAGATTTTCCGTCTATATCAGCATGTCGCTGCTCACAAGCATCTAGTTTTAGTCCTCCAGAGTTTATTGACACAACTTTGGAATATTTAGCAAGAATCCATGCGGCTTACAGAACGAATTCGTCAGCTATTTCGTAGCGAATTGATCCGTCATACGCTAATCATGGCAGTATCCCAGGGGGTTCGTCTGGGGATTCAAGCAGGTTATTTTGTAATCATTGCCAGGACGCTAGGCGTCGAAGGCTATGGATTATTCATGGGTTTGCTCTCCCTGGCTGGAGCAGCGGCTCCCTTCGCGACCTGGGGTAGTGAGCATTTGTTGGTGAAAACGGTATCACGCGATCGCACCTGTTTTCGCGATCGCATGGGTAGCTCCGTACTTTTGAGCCTGTTCTCAGGTTTGTTGCTGACCCTGCTCTGCTACATTATTGGCAAATTGACCCTGCCAGCCTCTACCTCTGGTCTTATCATTGGGCTGATTTTGATCGCCGAATTGGTGGGGAAATCTGTTCACACTCAGTCCTATAACGCATTTCTAGCGGTCGATGACATTCGCACCTGTGCGATCTTGTCAAACCTCGTCAGCTTCAAAAATCTGGTAGCGGCTCTGATCCTGCTGTTGATTGCAGGACAAGGCCACACTCTTATCTTATGGACAGTACTCTACACGGCCAGTACCTTACTGGCTGCTGGGCTCAGCTTATGGGTTGTGTCCCGGAGAATTGAAGCACCTCGATTTGCGATCGCTCCCCTCAAGCAGTACGAGTTCCGCGAGGGCTTCTATTTCTCCATCAATCAATCGGCCTCCAGCCTTAATGCCAACCTGGATAAAACCATGCTGGCCAGCATGGGCTCTCTGGAGGGAACAGGTATTTACGCAGCAGCCTATCGCCTGATTGAAATCTCCTGCGTACCAATCCGGGCTATTATGTCGGCTTCCTACGCCAAGTTCTACAAACATGGGGCGGAAGGCGTTCGCTCGGGAGTACAGTTTGCTCTGAAGGTGCTGAAGCTTTCGGCAGGATATGCCCTGCTCATGACCCTGATACTCCCCCTGGTGGCCCCCATTGTGCCCATCATCCTAGGCCAGGAATACAGTAATGCAGTAGACGCGATGCGTTGGCTAGCTCCCATGGTTTTACTTCTGGGTCTACGATTTCCGGCAGCAGATTTAATCTCAGGCTTGGGACGACAGGGGTTACGGAGCACCATTCAGGTGTTTGTAGCGGGAGTCAACTTTGTCCTCAACCTGTTCTGGATTCCACTTTTTTCCTGGAAAGGGGCTGCTTGGGCGACACTGATATCGGATGGGCTGCAGACGATCGCCGTATGGGCTATGATTTGGTTCTTGATTCGCGCCCAACAGCGCCGTGAAGCTTAATCAGAGGTTCCAGATAACCTGTACCCGCAGGAGAGAGGTGAGCCTACGTCTCACCCCGCTCCTGCGGGTACAGGTTGTCCAGCACAGTACATACCCATATTCAACATCCTGCATCAAAACCCAGAACCGTTAGTTTTTGTCGCTTTGTGACGAAAAAACAACGGTTCTGGGTTTTGGCGTTGGAAAGGTGCAAGATGTGAGCATAGCAGTCAGCAATAGAAGGTCGGTACAAAGTACCGACCTTCTTCTTATATAAAAATAGCTGTAACGCTATTAGCGACGGCGACCACCGGGGCGACGGCCTCCTTCATCGTTACTACCGCCGTGAGGCCGTGAATTACCAGGATCACATCCTTCAGAACCATTGCCAATACCCTGATTGCAATTACGGCGACGGGGACGACCCTGATCATCGTCGTCGTCATCTTGATCATCATCTTGATCATCGTCATTATCTTGATCATCATCCTGATCATCGTCGTCATCTTGATCATCGTCGTCATCGCCACCGACGCAACCCAGATCACAAGTGGTGTTAATACTCCCAACATTAATGCTGGTGTATTGAATAGCGTAGGACGTGATCAGTTGAATAACCTGGTAACTCGAAATAGTAGTCGAGCTGACTGCGATAATTCGTGTGACTTCCCCTGGAATGGCCACGATCGCATTAACCAAGTTAGACGAGAAAACGCGAATGGTGCGGCTCACTACTTCAAAGGAACCGCTCTGGAACGAGGTGGGATAGATGCAGCCGCCCCGGGGAGGATTCGGCAATGTATTGACCTGGAAACTGCTGACATTTATTTGTTCGGTTGTGCGCAGGTAGGTGACTCGGGACTCGCGGTAGTTCTGGGTATTGGTAACCCGAGTGAAATAGTCGTAATAGGTCGTGCTGGTATCAATGCGGTTATCTTGATTGGCATCGGAACCATACACCGTTCTCACCAAACCGTCATTACCCACGGTATTGGAAAGGACCAGAGTGACAAGACTTTGACCCGCCAGCACTTCAAATTCGCTGTAGCCAATAAAGCGATTTTGGGTATCAAATAGGCGGACAACGACGCGATCGCCTGCTGTCAATCCTTCCACAAATTGTGCCGTGTCATTAATCCGGTAACGGAAGTCGCCCACAAATCGTTCCTGCGCAAAGCTCTGGCCATAGCGCTGCCGCAGTGAGATACGAGCGGTTACCCCTTGCAAACTGGACTGGGTTTGCCGAATCGCCAGAGAGAAACGGCTGGACTCCACTAACCGGAGTTGGCTGAGCTGAGTGAGGTTAGAACGGCCCAGTTCGCGGTAAACGACCGTACGTTCAAATTGGGTTTGGCGATCGCGCTGCCCGCCCCGTAGGTCATAGCGGCAATTCACCACAGCGCGAAACTGTACGTTCGATAAATCATTCACCCCAAGCTGCTGACGAATTTGTTCTACAGACACCAGTTCAGGAGGGAGGGCAATGCCTTGCTGAGAGTAGGTGATTAGCCGCGAACCAGACGTTGTGTAGACTTCCCGCCACTGCCCCTGATGGTAAGCATATAGTTGGTAAACCGCGTTGGCATAACTGGTTTCGGGCATATCCAGAATGTCAGCCAGGATTGCCAGGTGCGTAGTTTGCTGTTGCTCATTCACCACTTGCACAATTTGGCTGGCAACACGCCAACCATCTCGCTCTTCAGCATCATCGACCCGCTGGGCCAACCGTGTTGCAGTCGTTGGGGAAGCAACCTCTGGAGTGACAGCAGAGGCCAGGCTAAAGGGTAGCATTGGCCCTGAAAAAAATAATCCAGATACTAAACCCAGGGTCAGGGAGGAATTGACAGACAGGTGGAACATGAATGAAGACTCCAAGTACAGGTTTCGACTGAGAATATTGAGCCGTGCTAGCACCCTTTATTCGGCCAGGTATTCTTTGTTACTTACAACTTCTGGCTTGAGACGACTAATACTTTCACCGCTAAGGGAATAATTGGGCACATCAAATTTGCCAAACCATGCGTGGGCTTAGATTCGCCGAACATCATGAGATGGCGCTACGGTACTTCAGTTTTCGAGACTGGGAGTGAAATCAGTATGTTCCCAGTGGTTTCGGAAAAATATGACCGCTATGAACTTAAGTGCAGGTTAAGGGTGGTTTCGAATACTGTGTATTGGTGGACACTCAAAGCCACCCTTGTAACCCGAACTTACACGAATCCGATTGCAATACACTGGATTAGCGATGTGTGGCGCTACATGCTCAGAGCCAGGAAGTTTATTTTTGAAAAGCTTCACGGCGTGAAGCTTTTCAAAAATAAACTGTCCTAACCAGATTGCGTCAGTCTATAAATGCCATGCTGAGTAGTGGTCTGTCCATGTTCAAGTGCGGGGTTATCTCACATTTGAACATGAAATTTAAGGAGTTTTTGAGGGGTCTACGACCCCTCAAAAAATTACAAGGTTGCAGAGTGTTTTGGACGGGCACCGTCCGTCCAAAACACTCTGCAACCTGCTAATGCTGAGAAAGAAAAACCCGGCAGATTCTGCCGGGTTCATATTAAGAGGAGGTCGTAGCAATCGGACAACAGGTTAAGACTAAATCCCAAAAGTGCTGCGTTAAGCTTTAGGCTGGCGGTAGCGAGACCAGAAATCGAGCTGTCGGCGCACAGCATCCCGGTCAGAACCAGGATTGGTGTAGTAAAGCTGATGACGCAGTTCCCGAATAATTGTTTCTCGCTTATCCATAACTGGAAGGCTCCCAAAGGCTTGAGGATGGCAAATCCTTCTATGACTTAATACTACGAAAAGTCTCTGGCATGCTCATCATCCATATGGATAACCCTGATGGGTGAAAAATGCATATCGAAAATTTTCTTAAGAAGGAGAGCACGGTCTGAAGCGCCCATCCCCTCCTATATCTGAGGATTGGTGAGCTTGCGGGATTGTAGAGCTGTGACCGCCATTAAAACCAAAACACTGCCCAAAATTTGAGTCAGGCTGAGGGATTGATTTAACCAGAGCCAGGCAAACAATGCTGCTAAAACCGGCTCTAGAGTAGCAGCGATCGCCCCTCGTTCCGCACTCATTTGCTGAATACCCCAGCACATCAGGGAAAACGGCACCAGAGTTCCGGCAATGCCCACAAAGAGCAAACTGGGAAAATGAGCAGGTTGAAATAGCAACATTGATGGGCCCTGGGGCACCAGATAGGCCAGCCAGAACAAGCTTGAAATGAAGAAGCCTCGAAACATCACCCCTGTCGCCCCTAGCTGATGAACGAGGGATTCGCTCAGTAACGTATAGCTGCTGAAAAATAGAGCACTGAGGCCAGCAGCCATCAGGCCAATGCTATCCAACCGCAAATCCTGATCTCCCAGACCTGAAATCATGGCCACCCCTAACAGAGCCAACAGAACAGCCATGCCAACAGCCAGACTGGGTCGCTTGCGGTTACGAAACGCCGTCCACAGCACCACCAGAGCCGGAGCCATATACTGAATCACCACCGCTGCCGAAACAGAAATGCGAGCGATCGCCACATAATAACTGGCTGTCACTAACCCTAACGACAACCCCAGGGCCAACACCCGCCCATCTATCCGCCAGCGAAATCCGCCCCTTCCCAGAGATACTGCCCCCAGGCCCACAGCAGCGATCGCCGATCGCCCCCAAGCCAACTGAAACGGCGTTACCCCTGCATCAAATAGCTGCCGGGCCACAATAGCTGCGATGGCCCACAGTGCCGCCGCTATTGTAATGGCCAGTAATCCTAATCCAACTCGTTTGGGCGATCGCACCGCCATCAAACCCATTCCCATCACCCTTCCTCCAAACACATGCCACAGCGCTGATTGCCTCGTCAGCCGCACTGCAAGCTGGCGCAGACAACGTCTATAAACCTGTTTTAAAGCCTACAGATACAAAAGACCCAACACGTCCTCTGCACCCTCTTTTTTGACGAGAGGTGCCGGAGGACGGGCAGATGTCCCACCAGCAAGGGGCTAGAGGCAACACTCTCAAGCCAGCTTTTTGCAATCATCGCTCGTGGTGTGTGATGTGTGACGCACAGCACAAGAATGTCTGAGGAGATTTCTGAGAAACAATATCCCCATTATTTGGAAAAAAGGCGCGGCTTCGCCGCGCCTTTTTTCCAAATAATGGGGAAGTTCTTATCTGGAAATCTCCTGAGTTCCAACAGAATGAACTCACGCCACAATTTTCAACGTCGCAGACACCAATCCCAAAAACGTTAGAAATCCTACGGCATCTAAGGTTGTCGTTAGTAATGGCCCACTGATCAATGCTGGATCCAGATTCAACCGCTTCAAGCCCATTGGCATAAGCGTTCCCATCGTCGCCGCAACAAACACATTGATAATCATCACTGTTGCCGCCACCAGTGCCACCCATCGATCCGCTGCACTCGACCAGATCAACGACAAAATCCCCAAGGCCAACCCCAGCGACAGGGCTGTACCAATGCCTGCCAGGATTTCCTTGCGCAGAATTTTTAATGTATCGTCGGGTGTCACCTCTCCAATCCCCAACCCCCGTACCGTTACCGAAAGGGATTGGATAGCCACATTCCCACTGGTGTTCGACAGAATCGGCATGATCACCGCGAGCACCGGCACCAGGGAAATAACGTTTTGGAAAGGCGCGATCGCACTCGCTGCCCCGATATACAGCACAATATTTGCCAACAACCAGGGCAATCGCTTGCGAATGGTCACGGCTGGAGGTGAAAGTGCGGCTTCGTCTCCACCGGCAACCCCCGCCAGCTTCTGAATATCTTCAGTGGCCTCTTCTTCTAGAATGTCGACGACGTCGTCGATGGTGACAATGCCTACCAGACGATCTTCTCGATCAACCACCGGAAGCGCTAGCAGGTCATAGCGCTGCATGAGGTGTGCTACCTCTTCCTGGGAGGTCTCTGTGTAAGCCTTGATGACCCGACTGCTAGCAATCTCCCGCACCGGGGCTGTAGGAATCGAGAATAGCAGTTGTCGCAGCGAAACAACGCGCACCAGCTTGCGCTCATCGTCAGTGACGTAGGCGTAGTAGATTGTCTCCTTGTCCTGGTCACTCTGCCGGATTTTCTCTAGAGCTTCGCCAACTGTTAACCCCTGTCGCAGCCGCACATACTCCGTTGTCATCACGCGGCCAGCCGTGCCTTCGGAGTATCCCAGAATGGTGGCAGTTGCCTGCCGCTCCGCTGAGCTGAGCTGCTGCAACAGCCGCTTCACGACCGTAGCCGGTAACTCATCAAACAACTCCGCCCGGTCATCCGGGCGCATCCCCTCCACCAGTTGCCGCACCTGAGACGCGTGGAGCGACTCAATTAACGACTCCTGAACTTCGGGGGGCAGGTATTCAAATACATCCGTAGCCTGAGCTTTATTGAGCAATCGGAACGCGATCGCCCGTTCTTCCGCGGGCAAATCCGCAATGTAGTCTCCCACGTCTACAGCGGGGAGATGGTTCAATTCCAGCTTGAGCCGGTTGAAATCACTCAGATCCAAAAGGGCATCGCGGACATCCTGCGTAAGCATTGTCACCTCCTGAGGCTCCTCCGCGTCAGGAGACCCAAGCTCACCCAACGCTAGAGGAGTCGATTTATGTGTCGTATATAAGGAAATGGACTTCGGTCCATACCGGTAATCAACTCAACATCGGTGTCCGATTGGAAACCGCTACGGTCTATCGTAGCTTCTTTTCGGCTAAACTAACCCATCTGAAAGGACGGAATTCATGCAATAAAAGCATCTTGAGCCTCTGATTTATCCCAAAATTTACAGATGAGCAGCCTGAAGTGTATTTCTCAAGCCATAGAGGCTGTATTCATGGAGGTTCACATCCAATCCGGTCGAAGAACTGGAATCAGGGGTCATACGAACTCTGCTTCGTATAGGAATGGTATGTTTTTTGCTGAAATGCCCAGATAGCAAGCGCCTCAGCCAAAAATATACGGCTACTCGATAGGCAGATCCCAGCAGGTTTCGAATGACACCGCAGGTGATGTTTCAGATGCGTAATTGGATGACACGAAGTAACCCTTCTAATTCACCTAATCACACGTCTGGCACACTCCCAAAATTAGCGTTAGCGCTGTACAAGCAACCGTACGCATTGAATGAATTGTTCTGGATCTAGGGGCTTTATAGTGTGTTGCTGATAGCCACTTTCAAGCGCCCGCTGGCGATCTGCATCTCTGGCATATGCGGTTAGAGCGATCGCCGGAATTTGCCCCCCCTGCTCCGGAGACAAAGCCCGAATTTGTTGAATCAGAGAGTAGCCGTCTAAATCGGGCATTCCAATATCGCTGATTAGGAGATGGGGCTTAAAGGTTTCGAGGCTGGCCAGTACTTCCCGTGCAGAGTTGACGGCCATTACTTCGGCTCCATAAAGGGTGAGAAATGCCGCAACCAGCTCACGAGAATCAGGGGCATCATCAACGATAAGGACGCGAATGCCCGTAAAATCAGGTTCCTCCCCAGAAGGTATGTTGGAGGGTTCAGAGTTGACTTCAGTATCTAAGAGGGGCAGGCATACCGTAAAAGTTGCCCCCAACCCTTCACCGGGACTGTGTGCCGTTATCGTACCGCCATGAGCCTCGACTAACTGACGGACGATCGCCAATCCCAGTCCTAACCCGCCAAACTTGCGCGTGGTTGAGGCATCTTCCTGTCGAAAAGACTCAAAGATATGGGGGAGAAAGTCGGGGGTAATGCCTTTGCCAGTATCCCGAACAATCATGTGGACCTGATGATCCACTCGCTTCAACTGAATCTCGACTCGTCCATTGTTGGGGGTGAATTTGATCGCATTCGACAGCAGATTCCAGGCGATTTGCTGAAGGCGTGCTGCATCACCAGACACCCGCCCAATTTGAGGTAACACCGAATGAATCAGGATGTTTTTTGCAACGGCTGAGGCCTTCACTGTACCAATGGCAGCTTCACTGACAAACGCCAGATCGACTGGAACCATTTCCATGGTGAGTTTGCCACGCAGAATTTTAGCAACGTCTAATAAATCATCGATCAGTTGGGCCTGAAGTTTAGCATTGCGTTCAATAGTTGCCAGGGCTTCAGCCGTTTTAGCTGGGTCAAGCGTGCGATTTTGTAATAGTCTTGCCCAGCCCAAGATGGGGTTGAGCGGGGTTCGTAACTCATGGGAAAGAACCGCCAAAAACTCATCTTTAATGCGGTTCACTCGCAGAAGTTCTTCGGTCTGTTTCTGAAGCGACGTTAATAGCTCAGAACGTTCCAGGGCGATCGCAATCTGGTCACAAATAGCCTGGAAGAGAGACTGTTCAGAAGCAGTAAATTCAGTACGAGTGAGACTACCAAAACTGAGTGTGCCAAATAACCGTTCCCCAGCCAGCAGGGGTTGGCAGGCACAGGCTGTAGCTCCTAGCGATCGCGCCAGCTCTAATTTGGGATCATGCGAGTGCTGAATATCATGCTGCACGATCTGGCATCGTTGTTGTGCAACAGTACCACATACGGCTTCCCCCAGTTCTAGCCATTCAATTTGTTGAGCAACGTTTTCTGGAATACCACCATAAAAGGTTAGATGTAGCTTCTGCTGTTGTTCATCCAGGATGTAGTTGAGATAAACATCCAGACCCATTTGGTCTCTGAGTTTATTAAATACCGTTTCAATTAAGGTTAACGGTTGGGTGGAAGAGAGCAAATCACGGGTTGTTTCATACAGCAGTTGAATATGATTGCTGCGCTCTTGCAAAGCGGCTTCGGCTTGTTTGCGATCGCTCAAATCTAGAATAAATGCCACTGTCTCTTCCCGGGCCGCTCCAACCAGGGAATAGCCCAATAGCACCGGAATTCGGCTGCCATCTTTGCGAATGTATTCTTTCTCATAAGGGGTACAAGCTCCATGGGCTTGTGCTTCTGCGATCGCCTGCTCATCTAGCACCAAATGCTCTGGAGGCGTAATGTCAGCCCAACGCAACCGTCCTGTCTGTAAGTCTTCTCGGGTGTAACCAACAATCCTCAGCAATTCATCATTCGCATCATGAATGTTTCCATAAATATCACCGTAGAGCATCCCAACCACATTCGCTTCCACGAATCCTCGCAGTCGCGCTTCATTGGCAGCCGTGATCTCTTCAACTCGTTTTGAGTCATGAATATCTACCGCGCAACCAAACCATTTCTCAATGGTGCCTACACGATTGCGTTGAGATAATGTGCGGAAGCGATGCCACCGATATTTGCCGCCTTTGCTGCGGTAACGCACTTCGCCCTCGAAAATATTACCGGTCTGGCAACACCGCTCCCACTCGGGCAAAATTCTGTCCATATCGTCTGGGTGGAAAACATTCAACCAGCCCAAGCCCAACAGTTCCTCTGGGCAAAGCCCTGTGTATTCGCAGAAGCGCTCATTCACGAAAATATTTTCACCCGTTGGCAGGGCAACCCAAACGATGGCAGGTGCTGTGTTGGCAATGGTGCGAAACTCAGCCTCGCTGACGCGTAACGCTTCTTCTGATTGTTTGCGAGCGTGAATGTTTTCGGTTGTACCGTACCAACGGATAATCTCGCCCTGCTCATTACGGCGGGGTAAGGCGCGCGATCGCATCCAGGTATAGGCACCATCTAGGAGTTTAACCCGGTGTTCAATATCGTAAGGTTCGCCGGTTTCAATAGAACCTATCCACGCAGCCTTCATCGCAGGCAAATCATCGGGATGAACAATTTGCATCCACCCAGTTCCGAGCACCTGAGAGCGTGATATGCCAATTAGATTCAGCCAGCGATCGCTGCAATGGGTTAATTCCCCCGCAGGGTTCGCGTTCCAGGGCGACTGTGGGCTGAGTTCTACGGTGTAGCGTAGATGTTCTTCCGATTCGCGCAATTGTTCTTCTATTTGTTTGCGCTGGGTAATATCTTCGGAAAAGATGAGAACACCGCCAATCTCTCCATTGTCGAGGTACCAGGGATGAACTTCCCAGCGCAACCATTTCACCGAGCCATCCGCCAGAACTAAGCGGTCATCGTCACATTTTTCAATAGCACCGGTTAATCCTTGTTGGTGGGATTGTTTCCAATGCTCCGGGAGATTGGGAAAGAATTCGTAGTGAGAATGCCCGAGGACTGCATCAATAGAACCCAGATGATAAGCATCGACCCAGCATTGGCTAACCGCAAGGTAGTGCATGTTGCGATCAAACATCGCCACCCGGATGGGCGCATATTTGACAAACGACCTTAACTTCTGTTCACTTTCCTGCAAAGCTAATTCTGCTCGTTTGCGCTCACTGACATCTACCGTTGAGCCAACTATCCGAACAATCTGGCCCTGCTCATCTCGAATCAAGCATCCCCGTTCCCAGACATCAACCCAGTGACCATCTTCATGGCGCACCCGATACTCCTGTTCATACAGGTCCGTTGGGCTGGTTAATAAGGCAGCCCACTTCTCCTGCAACAAGGCCCTGTCGTCTGGATGGCATCGTTCATGCCACCAGGTTAGGGTCGGTGGAGCATCCTCCGCACGAACCCCCACCAGATCCAATAGCTTTTCAGAACGGTACGCGTGATTTGTGAGTAAGTCAGTATCAAAAACCAGGCCATCAACCGCTTGTAAGACCAGACGGAGTTGCTCCTCTAAGCGCTTCTGTCGATCAATATCGGTCAGGGTGCCAATCCAACCAATGGTTTGTCCCTGGCTATTACGCGTGGGCACTGCCCGGCTGATGAACCAGTGATAAATCCCGTCATGCCGGCGGAGGCGATATTCGATATCAATGGGTGCTCCACAACGAACAGACTGCTCCCACTGCCTCAGGGTGCGATCGCGATCATCCGGATGAAGGGCGCTAACACAGTTAAGGCCCATAGATTCTGCTTCGCTCAACCCAGTGTAATCGTACCAACGCTGATTTACGTAATTAATCACTCCCGTTGCATCTGCCGTCCACACAATTTGAGGCATGGCTTCTGCCAGCTCTTGATAATGGTAGTGGCTAGTTTTGGAAATAATTCCTGCTGGTTTAAGTTTAGAGGTATCTATATCGAACAAGGTTCCTAGTTCAGGAAACTGCTGCATTAAATCCTGAGTTAGGGTGTGCTTTAAAGCTTGCTTTAAAGGTTGTTCTTCCAAATGTTTTGCATATGAAAAAACAACCTTTAAAGCAGATCGGAGTTGTTGAATGGTTGCGTCAGATTGTTCTTGCTGCCTAATCGTTTCGGTAATGTCACGCCAGGAAGCGACAAAACCATCATTCAGCTTACTTGCTCGAATATCAAAGGCCCGAGTTAACTGTCGTGCTCCATACGTGTCTTCGTAAATGAGCGACTTTTTGATCAATGGTTTTCCAGTATCAACCAACTGGCAGTATTCATCAAACAACCCTGATTCTCGGTGCTTGGGCAATACCTCACATAACCCTCGCCCAATTTGCATTTCTCTGGGCATCTGGTTGTTTTCACAGGCTGCTTTATTGAGATAATCAATTCGAAAATCTACAATTTGCCCTGCATCATTGCGGATTGATGAAAAGATGCCAAAGCAATCCAGCATCGTCTCAACGGACGTTCGAAACTGATTCTGGCATCGTTGCAGTTCTTGTCGTAACTGTGCATTTTCAACAGCATCCCGCAACGCCAGTCGCAACTTATCTGGAGTGATTTGTTCCTGAACTAGATAATCCGCTGCCCCATGTTTAAATGCCTGTACCGCAGCTTCAATATCTCCATGACCAATCACGACAACGGGTGGGCAGTTTTCACCCATCTGTTGCTTCAATTGATTCAGGTAATTAAGGCGATCGCCTCCCGAGGCAGATACCTCCAGTAGCACCCCATCAATCCGCTGAGATTGACATGCTGCCAGGATGTTAGATTCCTGTTGCTCGGTTAGAACGGTAAAGGTTTCATCCAGCTGTAACGGGTATGCATCGCCCTCATTCGAAATGTTGTCGATGACCATTAAAATTTGGTAGGGCTTTGGCATACTCAGCATCTTCAGAGGCCACGGCAGGTTAAACAGAACAGAATGATGACAACGTCAAGCAGAGTAACCCTACTGCCCTGGTTGCGGGCTACTTGCAAAGGGATTGAGAGCGCCACTCTCGGACAGAAATCATGTCGGGTGTCACCAACTCCACTGCTTGCAGCACTTTCAAGACCTGACGAACGCTGGATTGGCTAAGTTGCGTGTGTTGGGCGATCGCCTCTACGGTCATTGGGTGCTCTGTATTACAACAATCCAACACCTTGAGTGCCGACTGATAGGGCTGTGCTAAGTAAGGACGGATTTGATATTGCACGTCGCGCGACAAACTAGAGTGAAACCAGAGTAAAAACGAGCTCGCAGACCCTATCTTGCTCAAACTTGAGTGGTGCATAAGGAGCTAAAACAATAGAGGCTTCTTAAAAACTGCTTCATTGTTACCCAAGGTGGGCCAATTAGACCCAAGGTATTACACGGAGGGACTCAATATATCTATCCAAAGGCGGACAGAGGCATGAGCAAAGCACCTATACCCAAAAGAGAGCGGGACGAAATCCACCACTCTCTTTAGAGGACAAGCTACCTCAGATCTTGATTAACCTGAGTTCGGGTTAAGGGCGTTTTCGAGTGCCGCGCGTTGCGCGGCACTCGAAAATGCTCATTTTGGCGTGCGCTTTGCGCACGCCAAAATGAGCACTGCAGCTTATCCCGAACTGAGGTTTGATTACGGCTATGCAGCCAGTTGGCGCAGGACCTACGTATTCTTAGTGTGTAGTTTGCGTCGTACACCACACACAACAAAATATAGCGAGCTTGCGTAAGCTCTATAGTCCATCAGTGCGCCGTTTTTTTAGGCTGAAGTTGCTGGTAGCCACCCAATAGTAGAATCCACACAGCCACTACCGCCCAGTGAAATAGAACCAGCCCCATCAGCGAACCTGTAAACCCATAAAGTGCTGTACAAGCAATTCCTAGCAGTGTACACAGCAGTAGAAATGGTTTGCTGAAAAATAAGGGATACCCGGCATGGTAAAACATACGGGCATTCAAAGGATGGTAAATCACATAGACAAACAAAGCCAGGTTTGCCCATAACCACCAGGCCAGGTAAGACATCCCTTCCGTTGGGTGAGGCAGGATGAGAATTCGTCCAAACTCTTCAACCAGAGCGGGAAGAAAGAAAATGCGCACCAGTAATATCGCTGTTTGGGGAGGGGTGAGCCCAGCATAGGTAGGCGTCAGGAACCCGGTGTGAATGCCGATCGGAATGGCGATCGCCGCATACACTCCCAATATCAGCAAGAACACCGCCCATTCATGGAACCGGAAGGGCGCCAGTACTGCCCCTAGCAGACGATTCAGCAATTTTGAGAAGACGGGCAATTGCCCCAATGCCATCGTTGGAGCCACCGGTTCAATACTGGGGTCAAGCCCACCTACCTGATCGGTGCGGAGGAACCAGAGTTGTGCCCCTGCATTTAACAGAATTCGACTGACTTCATCATGGGCCTGGCGAGGGAGAATGGAGCGCCAGCTTAGCAGCGCGTTTCTGAGCGTTGACTGACGGCCCAAATCGCCAGATCCACTAATCCCGGCTAAAAACTCCGCATTCTTCTCCCAGTCTGGGCGCACGACCCCTCGAGGCACCAACAAATCATTCAGCACCTTTCCTAGCTCCACGACGCGTTGAAACCGACGTGTTTCCGGATCCTGAGGATGATTCTTAATCCAGTTGAGAACATCGGGCCGCTTGAGGATCTCTTGCTGAAGCCGAGATAACGCGATATAAAGCGCCTGGCTAGAATCCTGCACACAGGATGTGGCTGGGGTTACAGCAGCCAGCCCAGTGCCGTCTCCGGTTCGGTAACGGGCTGCTATAACCTGGGTTTG
Source organism: Leptolyngbya sp. PL-A3 (assembly GCF_039962325.1). Taxonomy (NCBI): domain Bacteria; kingdom Bacillati; phylum Cyanobacteriota; class Cyanophyceae; order Leptolyngbyales; family Leptolyngbyaceae; genus Leptolyngbya; species Leptolyngbya sp. PL-A3. Next base: position 55,975 of record NZ_JAMPLB010000029.1, on the reverse strand, counting down.
CAGCATCAGTTCCCGCAAAATTGACACAGGTACTTCCTGATCGCCAAACTTAAACGGACGAGCCAGAGCATCCAACTTAATCACGATGTCAGACACCGGGCGGCTCCCCATCCAACCTCGCTGCAAGTCGCCCATATAGGCTGTCCAATCCAAACTGCCAGATACAATGCCATTTGTGTTATTGGCATAGATCTGCTGGTAGGTCATATCAAATTGCAATTCTTGGGTCAGCGGCTCCCGCACAACCTGGGCGATGCCATAGGAATAGTGCCCAGTAACGGTCCATCCCATCACAGGATCGCCATTTTCGCCACCGATGCCACCAAACAAGTGAATGAGGAGAGCCTGGTCTCCTTCCTTCCAGTCAGCGATCGCCTTCTCTGCTTCCCGATGCACCGGGTCCAGCAATACAGTATGCAGGGAGCCCTTGCGCTCAGCCATATCCCCCCAGTTGTGCTGGCTGATGTAGGTACGGCCCCGCCGCTTGCCCAGCAGCACTTCACCAGGGGCCAATTGGACGAGCGATCGCGGTTTAATTGCCTGTACGGTAAACATTCCTCCCGCATCAAAAGCCCCATAGATGTACCAACCGGCCCGGCCTGCCGAAGAACTGGCTAATTGATGGGGGGTTGAGAAAAATCGCCCACCTGCATCAGGGGGTTGCTGTGGAATCCGAATCACATCCTCAGGCCCATCGAACTGTTGCGTTTGAGGATTGTAGTGTCGTACTCGGTAGAGCTCACTCTCACACAACCGTTGCTTGACCGGACACGTTGCCGGGCGCACATTAGGCTGCTCCGTTTCGGGAGCTACAATACTGACCAATCCATACATCCGTCCCGTCACCTGTACGGGTTCGCGTTCCGTCCGAAGGACGGGTTCTCCCGCAGTGTTGGTCGTCAGCTTGACGGTGCCCAGGCTGGCTTCGAGATCATTATTGGGGCGAGCACCTGCCAGCGATTCCAACGGCCCAACCCGCCTCCATCCATCCAGACGAGTAGGAATTAGATTTCCCATTCCTTCAAATTGGCGAGCGCGATCGCTGAGGCGGACGTTGGTGGTGACGATGGGAGGGTAGTTCTGGGCAAAGGAAGAATCCCCCCATTCCAGTTTCACGGTCTTCCCAATCAGATCTTGTGAGTCTGGCGGAGCCTGATGCACTTCAAACCAAACCCAATCTGTAGCCCCTCTGGCCCGAAGTTCGGGCAAAATGAGGCGACCCACCCAGGGTTTTATTGGACGGTAGAATTCTGTTTTTGCTCCAGTGGGAGGGCGAAGCGGATAGTGATCGGGGCGGTTGAAACCTGCTTCCTGGCTCAAGGCATAGCTGGATCTCTCTGTAGCGTTGATCGGGTGGGCAAATAGCAGGATGGCGATCGCCACCCCCAGTCCCAACCCTACCCATCCCCAGACTGAGCGACGTTTCATCACCAAGAGCTTCCAGTAAATACAGGCTGGACTTCATGCTATCCCACCCACTTACCATCCACCCTCTAAAGTCCGTTAAATGTAACCATTGACGGTTGCCTTTATAGACGAAGTATACTGATCTCCCAGGTTCATAGAGGCTTGCACAAGTCTACCCTGTTGAGTGCATTTTTACTGTATGTGATGTGCACCGCAAACCACACACGATAAAAATTGTGTAAGTTAGGAGGTTTCTGCATAAGAATTTACCCAGAATGTTGGTGCTTTGCCCGCGAAGCGGGCAAAGCACCAACATTCTGGGGGTAATTTCATTACTGGAAATCTCCTTATGCTTCAGCGCAAGATATCTAAAAAAGTGCAGGAACCCAATAGGGCTCCTGCATCAAGGAGATTGATATCTTTAGATTTAGAAGGAGAGCAAGCCCCGAATGGCTTCAAAGTTCGACAGGATCAGGTAAGCAAAAACGGCACTTCCTGCGGCCCCAATAAAGAAGCCTCCTGCATACTCATTCCAGCCTTCCCCTGTATTCAATGATTCAGGAGGACGAGGGGTGGTAATCGTGCGGGTTGGATGGGGAGGATTGCTGGCCCCATACAGAGAAATGGCGAGAGTAGAAATAACAATTAAGCCGATCGCCGATAGCAAACCCGCTAAATCTGCACTGTCAGTATCCCGCAGAGGGCCAAGCCAAGCGAAGGGACCAACGAGCCAGAAACCATGCGCTAAGCCAACTTCTAAACCTCTTCGCAAGGCAGATATTCCCTCACGATAGGCTGGCAAGTTATTAATATAAACTCGTGTGAAATGAGAAAAGTTAATCGGTGTTGCTAAATTACCGACCTCAGGTGTAGCGGCAGAGTGAACGACCTCACGATTTCGGATGTCATTCGGATTGTCATTGTTACGAGTAACAGCTTGTACCATACTAACCTTACCCAACATTATTGAGGTTGTGAGCATGATACGGGAGCCGTACTACAGCAAGCCTCACCCCAAAGGCACATCAGAAAAGCCAAACAGCTCATGCATTAGTATTGGATGAGGCATTTCTCCAACAGTGCGAATGCTTATCTAGAAGTGAGTTTGCACAAAGTCTGAAGCTACCAGAAAACTTTTTAAAGAGTTTCTTTTTCTACTTATATCAAACCGGGGGCATCCCACTTTTGTAAGTGAAGCGGGCTTCGCCCGCTTCACTTACAAAAGTGGGTTTCCAAATGCCTACTGGCCACAGAAATTACTTTGACAATTCTCATGGAAGTGTAGAGCACTGCACACTTCCATGAGAATTCTTTTAACGCAAGTGAACGCCTTGCAACCCTCGTTGGCGTTGCCGCATCAGCCATAGCACGGACGCCATCGCCACCACCAGCGCTGGAATAGCAGCATAGTTCAACGTTACCCAACCAAAGCGATCTAGCAGTTCACCTGAAAGGTACGTGCAAAACGCCACAAAGGTGTACATCAAGAAGTCATGAGTGGCCTGAGTTTTAGCCTTCTCTGCGGGGGTGTAGGTTTCCGTAAGCAACGTCGTTGCACTGACATACATAAAGTTCCAACCGACGCCAAGCAAGGTCAGCGCTAAATGGAAATGGCTAGTGCTATCACCCATCAAATTGGTGCCAACACAAAGCAGATTCAATACGGCCCCCAGCAACAGCATCGTTAAGACGCCAAAGCGAGTAATCAAAAACCCTGTGAAAAACGACGGCGCAAACATTCCCAAAACATGCCATTGAATCACAGAGGCAGCAGAAGGAAAGGGATGCTGCATCGCCACCATGGCTAATGGGGTAGCGGTCATTAAAAACGCCATTACACCGTAACCTGCCATGCTTCCCACTACGGCCACACCAAAAGCGGGTTGTTGCATAATTTCTGTCAGCGATCGCCCCCGCTTCTGCCGCTCCGCTACCGGCAACGGCGGAATCTTCACCCCCAGCAACACCAGCACTGTGGGAATTTGCAACGCTACAACTACCAGCAACGTACCCGCAAACATGGCGTTCGAAAACCATTCGCTGGAGGCGATCGCCATCCCAGGCCCCAATAGGGCTGCCAGTACACCCCCGGCAACCACAAATGAGATCGCCTGAGGGCGGAAAGACTCATCGGCGGCATCGGCAGCCGCAAAACGGTAATACCCGGAAAAGCCGCTAAAAATACCAATGGAAAACAGCCCCAGGCTGAAGAGGGGAAAACTATTGATGAGAATGGCGTAGGCGGCGATCGCCCCTCCCACCATGGCAAACCCCGAGCCAACCATGAAGCCCAAACGACGACCCACCTGCCGCATCAGCATGGAAGCCGGAATGGTCGCTAGCATCACGGCCACTTGCATTAAGGCAATGGGCAAGGTTACCAGCACCTTATTATCAGTCATCTCATTGGCGGCCAGTGCTGCAACCGTAATCAGGACGGTCATCGTGGTCATGGCTAATGCCTGACAGAGCACTAGTAGGGCAACATTTCGCTTTGCCGGGTTCACAGTTCTCCTCCAAACGGAATCTCTGCACTGTATCGACCTGGGCTGTGCCTGGCTTCCCCCGCCTGGGTGACAGCCTATCACTTTGATAACGGGCCATGGGGCTATTTCCCAAATTCTGGCCCTTATGGCTGTATTTCGACGTTAATCGACATTTTTAAGATTCGTAGCATCCACCGGGCCCAACCGGGGACTCGTGATAAGGTGCTCCGATAACATTGTCATTCCAGGAATGAGCCTCCCATGCCTGATTTTCGCAATCAATCAATCCTTGGAACGCTAATTGCTGTGGGGATCGCGATCGCCCATCCCCTCACCGTCATTCAATCTGCCCAGGCTCAAGCCCCGGCACCTGCACCCAACCCATCTGCATCACCTTCTCCCGCAGCGGCTCCTCCCGCAGCGGCTCCTCCCGCAGCGGCTCCGGCCCAAGCCCCGGCACCCACGCCAACTCCCGCCCCAGCAGCGACTCCTGCTCCCCGAGCCGACCTTCCCCTTGTAGAACGTACAACCTACGTGGGCACCTGCCGCAGCAGTGGGAGCACGGCACTACCCGTTTATTCCAGCTCCACGCTGGGTCAGACCGTCGCGACGCTTCAACCCTACACCCGAATTGTGCTGACGGGAGTTCTGGGAAATGGCACCGCCCAAATTTCAAACCCTTCCTTGGGATGGGTGCGATCGGCAACTCTATTAACCGACTGCGACGCTGGTGAGGAAACAGGTGGACGAGGTGCTTGTTATCAAGTGGCTCCTGCTGTATTAGCAGTACGGACTGCCCCCTACGGTAATCTCATTGCTTCGCTGGCCCAAAATCAACGGGTCTATGCCACGGCTCCCCCAAACCGTCAAACCACGTCTGATGGCCGTATCTGGTTGCAAGTCTTTTATAACCAAACCTCCAATCTAGGTTGGATGGCTCAGACCGGAACCGGGGGATTGGGAGCTAATTTGGTGAGCTGCCCCTAACAGTGCTTGAAAAGCTGGTTTTCGTGGATTTTACCCACGAAAATCAGCTCTATCATTCTGTCTTCTGCCTTCCGCCTTTCCCCACACCTTCTGCCCAATAATCGCCTACCATCAGATCAGGAAGTTTGTTGGATGGCGATCGCCCATGCAGTTTATTGATCAGGCAGAAATTCAAGTTCAGGCTGGGGATGGCGGCGATGGAATGGTGGCCTTCCGGCGTGAAAAATATGTACCTGCTGGAGGGCCAGCGGGAGGAAACGGTGGGCATGGTGGCTCGGTGTATCTGGTCGCCGTTGAGAATTTGCAGACCCTATTAGATTTCCGTTACGCCCGCCTCTTCAAGGCTGATAATGGCAAACGGGGCGGCCCCAAAAATATGACGGGGCATTCGGGGGGCGATCGCATCATTGAAGTACCGGTAGGCACCGTCGTTTACGATGCTGAAACAGACGAAGTGATCGGTGATCTGGTAGCTAACGGCCAGGTTCTGGAAGTGGCTAAGGGCGGAAAAGGTGGACTGGGTAACCGTCACTTCCTCAGCAACCATAACCGCGCTCCAGAGAAAGCGTTACCGGGTCTACCGGGCGAAATGCGCATGCTTCGTCTGGAACTGAAACTATTAGCGGAAGTGGGCATCATTGGTCTGCCCAATGCTGGAAAATCGACGCTAATTTCATCCCTTTCGGCGGCCCGTCCTAAAATTGCTGACTACCCCTTCACCACCCTGGTGCCTAACCTGGGAGTGGTTCGTAAACCCACCGGAGATGGCACGGTTTTTGCCGATATTCCTGGTCTCATCGAAGGAGCCCATGAAGGTCTTGGCTTGGGCCACGATTTCCTACGGCATATCGAGCGGACGCGCGTGCTGTTGCACCTGATCGATGCCACCCAGGAAGACCCCATCGCCGCCTATGAAACAATTCAGAATGAACTGGAGGCTTACGGTCGAGGGTTAAGCGATCGCCCCCAAATTCTTGCCCTGAATAAAATCGACGCCCTGGCATCCGAGCCCGAGCAGGTAGAGGCGATCGCGGCTGAACTCCGCCAGCGCACCGATGTTCCCATCTTCACCATCTCTGCTGTTGCTCGTATCAACCTGGATACCCTCATGCAGGAAATCTGGGACACCCTGGACCGGATCGCACCTCCGCCAGTGCCTGCTGAGGAACCCGACGCCCTCACACCTGCCGCCGACCTGGAGCTTTCCTTGTAAAAAAGCTGTGGATCTGGATTGATGAAGTACATCAGATAGTGTGTAGTGACACTACCCGATGTACTTCATAAATTTGAATACCGATACAACAGTGGTCACAGAGCTTGCATAACCTTACGCCATTTGGTTAAGACAGTTTTTTGAAAAGCCTCCGGGTTCTGAACGCCCAGCGCTATCGCAATTCGCAAGTGCGTTAAGTACACCACCGTTCTTAATCAACGTGCACAGCGCTATATACCAAAGCAAGCCCGTTGCTGGGAGCTATGAAGATGGGATGTGGAACTGCGGTTCCACATCCCATCTTCATAGCTCCCAGCAATACCCAAGAAAGAAGGGCAGCGTATTACGCCACCCCCTTCGATTGGTCTGAATGTCCTAATATTGGCTAGAACTGCCAGGTGAACAGCGATCAACTATCAGTGCAACGATCCGGCAGATTGAGCTATTGCCCCATAAAAGGCTGAGAGGGCTGATCAGAAGACGGAGAAGGTTGCACAGAAGGTTGTCCCAACGGATCTCCAATGGAGGGCTGCCTAGAAGGTTGCTCGGTTAGAGGGCGGAAGCTGGGTAAAACGTTGCGGGGGCGATCGCCTGCCGCAATACAGCTCTCCATAGCCACATCTGTGGAGAAATCAATCTCTTCCCGAAGCCCCACAACACAGTTCGCAAAGCGTCTGGGCAACAAGCTCCGACGGCAATTATCGAGCACATTAACTGCGGCACTCGTGCCATCAATACCGCGAATGTCATTGAAGCACCGAGCCATTTCATCAGGACGGCGCACACGGCGGCACGCATCCAGCACCGCCGTTGCGGTTAAGGATTCGTTGTCGATACCTGCCACACAATCGGCAAGGTTCTCAGGGTTGAGGGCAACACCACAGGCCTGGGCCGCTTCTTCGGGTGTAATGCCTTCGCCAATCAGCCCTGCCGCGCACTCACGGTAGTCCCGTCGGGGAGGATCCAGGTCATAGCCAAAATCATAAAAAATTGCACGCGCTGGAGGTACCACTAGAACCGTCAAAGTGGCAGCAGCGAGGGCATAGGACGCATATTTGCTGAGGGGCGATCGCCCACCCACTGGTTTCATAGACAATCTCCAAAGGGGACTGAACAAAAACTACGGCAAAAATGAGGGCACCGCATCACCCAACCTGCCATTTACTTCAGCATCTTATCGCAACACCCTGAATAGTTTTTTGAACTATTTCTCACGTTCACCGTTATAGCTGTACTCACATCTTGGACCTTCTCTAAAACCAAAACCCAGAACTGCTGTTTTTTCGTCGCTTTGCAACGAAAAAACAGCAGTTCTGGGTTAGAGTTTGTGTGAACAAAACCGATGGCTACGCTACTATGGCTGGAGGACAGTCATATTAAGAGGGCGACACCTGACCATTGACCAGGGCTTTTCCCTCAAACCTATGTCATCGTTGACTGAGAGCCGATGAGATGAACATTCGCGCAGAACTCAATCGCCAGCGCGTCAAGCATATTGTCAGTAGCTATCAACTAGATGGCGACGAATCCGTTTCTTTTGGATCTGCTTTAGACGAGTTGCTTAGCCGCTATCCTCACGGTCTCATTGAATTGGCTCTAGTGGAAACCCTACTGGATGTTTGGATTACGGTGCCCCTGGTGCGAGGAATGTCATTCCTCAAGCAGGTACAGCAAAAGCTCCGGGTTTGGGAAGAGCAGCCCATTTGCAGTACTTTAACTCCCGCCCAGTTCAGCCAGATTACAGGTTTAGACCCTTCGCCTATTTTCGGTTCTGGTGAACTCCCTCCTTCCTGCCCAATTCAAGCACCCTCTTAACCATAAATTTGAGATAAACCCAAGGGCCCATTTTGGCATGCGTAGAACGCATGCCAAAATGTTTTTTTTCAAGAGGTGCAATCAGTTTGGGTTAGAAGCTATTTTGGCAGCAGTACAGAGTACCACTCTCAAAAACAACTATTGGTGTGAAACGCCTCCTAAGCTGGTGGTCTGTCAATGTTCAAGCGTGGGGTAACCCCCAATTGAACATGAAATTTGAGGAGTTTTTGAGGGGTCTGCGCCCCCTCAAAAACTCCTTGACAGAGTACTAGGCACTCTAACTTGTACCGAACTAACATAACTGGACTTACACACAATAGGAATGCACTGAATATAAGGAGATTGCGTAAGTCCTAACCTCAGTTCGGGATAAGCTGCAGTGCTTATTTTGGCGTGCGCTTTGCGCACGCCAAAATAAGCGTTTTCGAGTGCCGCGCGTTGCGCGGCACTCGAAAACGCCCTTAACCCGAACTCAGCTGTCCTAATCAAATCTGAGTCGGTCTATTTCATAGAAGATTAATTCTAGAAGCTCTAATATGCAGGGCTTCTAGAACTAACCTTGATTTACCTTTGGCAGCAGGGCACTAGCAAGAGTGCACCCCACGTTTGCAAATCTGAAAACTAAAAAAGTGGGATGCACCCATCACCAAATCCGGTTATTTAACCGGATGTCCTATAACGCTGAGTGAATGCGTTATGCAAACTTCCATGCCGAAGACAGCTTCCATGGTGTTTAATGGCCTTTGGGTTTTCTTATAGCCCCTTATCGCTAACGGATACTTTCATGACATTGACCAACTCTCCTGGCAATCGCCCCATCGCCGCTTTAGCCGCCCTGGCCATGCGAGTAGCAGGGATCATCATCATTCTTTCGGTTCTGCTAGATTTCCTCATCTCACCCTGGCCCTACCAGTTGGGCGAGCGAGCGTGGCAACTAGCATTCGCGACCCAACTCGTGGATCGGGGATTGGTGCCGCTCGTAGGTTTGGCCTTAGTATTTGCCGGCTATTGGCTGGAGACGTCATTAAAAGACACAAAATCGGGCCGTTCACTCTGGCAAACTGTGCGGTTTTGGGCCGCTGCTTTGGCCTGTGTGCTGGGGGCCATATATCTCGTCATGTTTCCCCTGCACCTGAATAATGTGCGGTTGAACAACATTGATTTACAACAGCGCCTGACCCAAGAAGCACAACAAGCCGACACGCAACTTCAGCAACGTATTTCCCTGGCGGTACAGCAGCAGCGGGCGCAAATTGGCCAGCTGGTCAGTGCCAGTGATGAGCAATTACAGCAGGCCGTTCAGCAAAAATTGATTAGTGAGCAGGATGCCTCTCTGATTCGAGGTTTCAAAGAGAAGCCTGAAACTCTAGACCCTTACCTTCAGGAACAAGCTCAGAAGCAGCTTACCCAGGAGCAAGCGCGGATTAAAGAGCAACAAACAAAGGCAGCAGATACAGCCCGTTCAGAATCCTTAAAGTCTGGCTTACGGGTTGGTCTCAACAGTTTGCTCCTTGCCATTGGTTACATCATCATTGGGTGGGTAGGTTTACGCCTGCTGCGACAGGAATTTTAGTGTCTACTCAGCAGAGTTTTGGTTCCAGAAAGGAGGGGCGCAAAACGCCCCTCTTTGCTTTTTCCAGGAGGAGCACACAAGGCAATGCTGTGCAGCCTAGAGCCCATTTTCAAAAACAGGTCCATATTTCAATTACGTGATTGCCAGGGGTGAGAGGGGTGCTTAGCGTCCCCACCCCTGGCAATCACACGCCCAAAACAGCAGCAATTCTCATTTTGAAAGCCAGCCCAAAAACTGCCCACCTTTAGTGAGCAGTTTTTGGGCTTCAAAGCCAAGAGTGCGTGCCCGACGGGCACGCACTCTTAGCTTTGAAGCCCATACTGAGAATTGCTGCCAGAACAGCTTCAAAGGAGGAGAGGACCCCAAATGTTAGTTATGATACAGGTAATGTCTTTCGTGGTCTTGAAGGAAGACGGTTGAGAGCGTATGGGGCTCTACCCTTAAATCCCTTGCAACATTTCTTTACACGCTTTAAAACTATATACAGCTTCTCTTTTTAAGGAATCACACTTTCCTCCTTTGAGAGAATAGCTCCCCCTTTCGTGAAATCAGATCCCGTCTTTGTGAGATCACAGCCTCATCAATATCCTTTGCGATCCCCTTCACGGTTTTCGCTCGTCCCTATACTCTATCCATAAGGCAAACACCCATCATCTAGAGGGAGATCTGTTAGCTTGTCCGTACTGCAACGCCTAAAGCAAGATTTGAAGAACGACCTGATTGCTGGGCTTCTGGTCGTGATTCCTCTCGCCACTACCATTTGGCTAACCATCACTATTGCCACCTGGGTTTTTAACTTTTTGACCCGGATCCCCAAACAAATTAACCCATTCAACGAAATGCCTCCATTTATGGGGGATTTTTTGAACTTGGTGGTTGGGCTGACGGTTCCCCTCGGCTTTATTCTGCTGATTGGCTTAATGGCTCGCAACATCGTAGGGCAGTGGTTCCTGGATGTCGGTGAAAAGGTACTGCAAGCCATCCCCCTGGCGGGAGCCGTATATAAAACTCTGAAGCAACTACTAGAAACCCTACTGCGGGATTCCAGTGGTCGGTTCCGTCGAGTGGTATTGGTTGAGTACCCTCGCAAAGGCTTATGGGCTTTGGGCTTTGTCACTGGGAGCACCGCACCTGGGATTCTGCCTCACTCCTCCGGCTCGATGCTGAATCTCTTTATCCCAACAACACCCAACCCAACGACAGGTTGGTACGCCATTGTGCCCGAGGACGAAGTGTTGAATCTCTCAATGTCGGTGGAAGATGCCTTCAAAGTCATTGTGTCGGGTGGCATTGTAGGGCCCAACCTCTCGGCGGCATTACCCCCCGGTTTACCAGAAGGCCGTCGGCTAGAATCAGTATTGGAGCCATCGGTGGTTGATTTACGGCAAAATTATGCCCGTCTGCCTGAGGAAGGCTAGGGATTCTGGTTCAATAAAGATTGCTGTCTTCTCAACCAGTGAAGCCAGGATACCCATTCGTCGGTATTTTGTAGAAAGCTTAGGAGCATAGAGCTTCTAAGCTTTAAGTGTCTACTGGTTACCGAACTATCACCCTATTGTTGTTTCTAAATTTAGACTATGCAAGCTCGTCGTATTGCCCGTGAATTGGCTCTTTTGAGCTTGAGCCAGTTGCCCACCAATCCCGATAAGTTACAGGCTCAGGAGTTGCCCCATATTCTTCTAGCCGCTATCCGTACCCTGACAAGTGAAGTGCAGGATGCCCTCGAAACTGCTGGAGGCGAATTGGAACGGGCAAGCGATCGCCTCCTCAGCAGTGAAATTAACGCCGCTGACTTACAAAGTGCGCGTGAAATGGTTAAAGAGGCCGTCGAACAAGCCAAAAATTCTGTCAATCGTCTGGGTATCGCCGTTGATCTGCCCGAGTTCATTCAACTGGCTAACCAGCAGGAAGTCCGAGACTATGCGCTCGATCTCCTCACGACAGTTCGGCAAGAGCGGGAGACGATCGACACCATCCTCGCCAACGATATGGTGAACTGGCAGATGCACCGCCTGCCTCGCATTGACCAGGACATTCTCCGTATCTCTGTAGCAGAGCAGAAATTCATGGGCGTTCCCGACCGTGTGGCGATTAATGAAGCTATTGAACTGGCGAAACGCTATAGCGGCGAAGAAGGCCATCGTTTTATTAACGGGGTCCTACGGCGAGTCAGCGACAGCAGCAGCAGTCGGCCATCCGTCACTTAAGCTTGCTACTACCCTGCTACCATGAAGGTTGATTTTGCATCATGTCCAATAAGTGCAAAATCAACCCTAACGCTATGTCCGTGGCTGTATTGAGGTGCTATGTCGTCGTTTAATTGGTTTAATCGGCAATTTACCGACTCCACTCCCGCCCCTGAGGAGGCAGCCTCTCAGCCATCCGAGGCTCCCCAGACCGATGCCCCAGCGGAAGTATCGCCGGAAGACTATTTGAAGTGGGCCAAAGCGGCTTACAAGAATATCCAGAAACGGCAACAGGAGGAAGTAGCCCCCGAAGCTACGACGTCCACAGAAGCAGAAGCTCCGGCTGCTGAGCCAGTCGCGGCAGAGGTGGCTACTGATGTCGCTTCTGAAACCGAGCCAGTAGAGGCACCCAGTACTGCTGAAGTTACTCCGGTGGTCGAGCCTGTAGCTGCGGTTGAAGCAACTCCCGTAGAGGCAATAGCTCCAGAACCGGCTCCTGTTCCTGTAGAACCTGTCCTTCCCCTGTGGGCTAGAGCTGAGGCCGAGCGTCAGGAACGCCTGGAGCGTCTGAAAGCTGAAGCCATTGAGGAACCCATTGCTGAACCCGTCGCGGCTCAAGCCACTACCGACGTTGCCGAAGCCGAACTCGACGAGAACTTCTTGTGGTCGGCACGGGTGCTAGCAGCCCAGGGACGCCGCGCCGATGAAGTAGACCTGGAAGAAATTACCTGGCTGAAGCGCCTGCGTCAGGGGTTGGACAAGACCCGTCGTAACTTGCTCAACCAGCTACGGGCTATTGTGGGTCAGGGGCCGCTGAATCAAGATGCGGTGATGGAGATCGAGGCGCTGCTATTGCAGGCCGATGTGGGCGTTGAAGCCACCGACTACATCATTGAAGCATTGCAGGCGCGTTTGCGTGAGGATGCGCTGCCTCCGGAGGATGCGATCGCCTACCTCAAACAAATCCTGCGGGATATGCTCGACAATCCCGGTGGCAAACCGGCCAACCCCACCTTCGCTCCCGAGAAAGAAACTCTCAACATCTGGCTGATGACCGGGGTAAATGGTGCGGGCAAAACCACTACCATTGGCAAAATTGCCCACATTGCGCAGAAGTCCGGCTACAAAACCCTGATTGGGGCAGCCGACACCTTCCGAGCTGCGGCTGTAGAACAGGTGAAGATTTGGGGCCAGCGCAGCAACGTGGAAGTCATTGCTAACCCCGGCAAGAACACCGACCCGGCAGCGGTGGTGTTTGATGCCATCAGTGCCGCCCAATCTCGCGATGTCGAGCTGTTGCTAATTGACACCGCAGGCCGGCTGCAAAACAAGAAAAACCTGATGGATGAACTATCCAAGGTACGCCGCATCATCGACAAGAAAGCCCCCGGTGCCCATGTGGAATCCCTGTTGGTACTGGATGCGACCCTTGGCCAGAACGGTTTGCGGCAGGCAGAAGTCTTTTCAGAAGCAGCCAATCTAAGCGGCGTCATTCTGACCAAGCTAGATGGCACAGCCAAGGGTGGCGTAGCCCTGGCAGTTGTGAAGCAACTGGGCTTACCTATTCGCTTCATCGGAGCCGGGGAAGGCATTGAGGACTTGCGCCCCTTCTCCAGCTATGAGTTTGTGGAAGCGCTGTTGAGTGGCTAAAGGTAACAACGCAGGGGCTAATCCTCAGGATTGGAGCCGCTTGCAACGGGTGGCGATCGCTCCCTCTCAAATCCACTCGACTGAACTTCACCTGAACGACAAGCAGATCCACTACCTGCAACGGGTTCTGCGATTACAGGTAGGCGATCGCTTTGTTGCCATGGATGGCCTTGGCCACTGGTGGGTAGCTCAACTGGAGACAGTGAGCGATCGCGCAACCCTTCTAGAATCCTTACCCGTTGCGAATGAGTTACCGATTCCCATAACCCTGCTCGTGGCGATGCCCAAAGGCAGCGGGATGGATGATATTGTTCGGCAATGCACTGAGTTGGGTGTGCATACCATTGTGCCGGTGGTGAGCGATCGCACTCTTCTCCAACCTAGCCCCCAGAAGCTAGACCGCTGGCGACGCATTGCCTGCGAAGCCGCCGAACAATCCGAGCGGCAAATCATCCCGGCTATTGACAAACCTCTTGCTTGGGCCGAAGCCCTGTCCCTGGGCAATCCTGAGCAAGACGCTCGCTATCTCTGTGCGGCCCGGGGAAATTCTCCCTTGTTATTGAACGCATTGACTCAACAACTTGCCGACAGTCCCAAGCCCACTTCGATTGTGCTGGCCACTGGGCCAGAGGGTGGGTTTACAGCAGGTGAAGAGGAGTTGGCGATCGCTCACCAATTCCAGCTCATTTCTTTAGGACGGCGTATTTTGAGGGCGGTGACGGCACCGGGGTGTGCGATCGCTGTTGCGGCAAGTGTTCTGGAATCGACTATGGGTTCAAAACAAGGCTTCAGCGTTTAGCGTGGACATAGTCTACATAGTGGAATTTGGGTTCCAGCCAGTACTTTAGAGCTGCATAAACGCCCAATCCAAAGAGAGCCGTTAAAACTAAAGGCACACTAATTCTCAGGCGCAATTCATCAGGCATCACAGCCGCTACTGACAAGACAATAAAGAAATAAGCCAGTAATCCTGCCTGTAAACGATGCACGTTTTTCAAGGCCTGACGACAACTTCCGCAAATCATCGTGTGTTGATGGTAGCGATCAAGGAGATGTTGGCGATCGCGAGTTTCTAACGAAATCGCCACATCTGCTCCTTCCCAGGGCAATTGCCCCTGACCATATTGATCGAGCCACCGACGAAATTCAATCACCATTCGATCGGCACTGGTGGGCAGCTTGTAAGCCGTTTTCCAGCTTTCCGTGTGAGATCGTTGTTGCAAATCTCGTTCTTGATAGTGCAGCAAAACCATATCCCCATCCAGCACCAAGTTGCGCACAGAGACATGGTTCCACCAGCGGGGCACCCAATCGTGTAGGCGCTTGGCGAAGTTACGGGGAAACTGGGCTACAATTCTGGACTTGCCCGGAGAAACGGGGATGCAGTAAGTAACTAATCCAACCTGGCGATCGCCACCCAGGTTAATGGCATATTCCAGATGGCAGGGCGGTGTGAAGGTGATGTGAGTTTCAAAACGACCCTCGGTTTTTGCTTCTATGCAATCCTGGGCGGATTTGACAATCTTGATAGGGACTGGACTGGCCTTATCCCGGTTGCCCTGTACGCCATGATGGGCGAATGGGACATGGGAGGGATCAGAAACGTTTTCAACTAACGTTTGCCAGTCATATTCCAGGTCACGCACCATGGATGACCAGACAAAGCCGCGATCGGCATCCACCTGGGGCGAAAGGGGCAAAGGGTGGGAGGGGGCGATCGCCGCCGATTCGGCATCGGGCCAAACCCATAGCAAACCATTAGCCTCCTGCGTAGGCAGAGTCGTTGCACAATAATGTTCGCGGTTCTTCGCAATCAAATCAGGGTCGTCTGCCTGAGGAATATGGGTGCAAACGCCTTCAGCATCGAAGAGCCAGCCATGATAGCTACACATGAGCTGCCCCGTCTTCTCATCCACGCGTCCTTCACTCAGGGGCGCTAAACGATGCGGGCACTGGTCGAGAAAAACACAGTAGTTTTTTGAGAAGTGGGGTTTCCATACAACCAGCCTGCGCCCCAGCAAAACGACCGATGTTGGACAGTCAGGGTCGAAGTCTTCAATCGGTGAAATGGGGTACCAGTGTTGAAAAAAATTGAATGTTGAATCTGTCATTTAAACCTCTTGCGTACTTATCTACCGCAAGCGCAAGAACTGAATGGATCGATTATTGACGATCTCTGTAAAACTCTGAGTAGACTTACCCTTGAATCAGCTGATCGAACAGGCGGGCGAATAGTTCGTAGCTCAGTACGAGGAGTGGAAAAGCCAGACCAGCCAAACCAAACCAGGCTACGAGCCGCCATCCCAAAACGAGTAGGTTACGTATTGTTTTATTGGGGCGTTGGCGATCGCGCGCTATCCACATCGGCGACAGTGCCAGTAGAAATGCCCCCATCACCCCAAAAATAATGCTCAGAAGAAACCATCCCTGATACCGAGTGCCGGGCTGAATGATACCCGCTCCCGGGAAAAGGGCAAATGTGAAAAACTCCAGTCCGAGCCAGACACCCAGGCCCATGAGGAAATCACGCCGAAAGGTTTCGCTAAGTGCAAACAGGCTAGGAGACTTAGTCATAGGATTCTTCCTGATGCAAAGAGTGGCGTGTTGGGGATTGGAGCCCTGCTCCAGGGTAACCGTGATTAGAATACCACTTGTCTAAAATAATTCCTTCAGGACTTACGTCAGCCCAGCAATTCTCAGTATGGGCATCAAAGCCAAGAGTTCACGCCCGTAGGGCGTGAACTCTTGGCTTTGATGCCCGAGAACCGCGCGCCAAAGGCGCGCGGTTCTCGGGCCTGATTTCAAAATGAGAATTGCTGACGTCAGCCCGCTAGAGGCTGTTTTTTTGATCCTTCCCGGACAAAAAGCACCCCTTTGAGTAACCGTTCAATTCAAGAATTCTGTCGGACATACAGCGGCCTAAAACCGCTCTAAAGACTGGAAAACCGCCATTCCCCAATTCTCGTAAGATCCGTCATTATAGATAGACAGTCTGCGTTTCCCCTATCTCTAACGCTTCACAATTTATGGACTTCAATATTCAGGCACCTTTTGCCCCGACTGGAGACCAACCGAAGGCGATCGCGCAACTTGTTCAAAGCCTGAAAAGCGGCAACTGCTACCAAACCCTACTGGGGGCAACGGGCACAGGTAAGACACACACCATGGCCAGGGTGATTGAGCAGATCGGGAAGCCGACCCTGGTGCTGGCCCACAACAAAACCTTGGCCGCACAATTGTGTAACGAGCTACGCGAGTTCTTCCCCGATAATGCCGTTGAGTATTTCATCAGTTATTACGACTATTACCAGCCGGAAGCTTATATTCCGGTAACCGATACCTATATTGCAAAGACCGCATCGATTAATGAAGAGATCGATATGTTGCGGCACTCGGCTACGCGATCGCTCTTTGAACGAAAAGATGTGATTGTGGTGGCCTCCATCAGTTGCATCTACGGTTTGGGGATTCCGTCAGAATACCTGAAGGCGTCGATTCCCCTACGGGTGGGCGAAGAGATGAACCAGCGGCAGGTGCTGAGGGATCTGGCTTCCATTCAATACGAGCGCAACGACTTGGAGTCAGGGCGTGGGCGCTTCCGGGTCAAGGGGGATGTCCTGGAAATTGGTCCGGCTTACGAGGACCGCATTATTCGAGTGGAGTTCTTTGGCGATGAGATCGACGCCATCCGCTACATCGACCCTATCACAGGGGCAACGCTGCAAAGTATGGATGCGGTGAACATCTATCCGGCCAAGCACTTTGTCACCCCCGAGGAGCGATTGGAATCCGCGCTCATCGCCATCGAAGCGGAGTTGAAAGAACGCCTCGCAGAACTCGAAAGCGAGAATAAACTGCTGGAAGCCCAGCGCCTGGAGCAGCGCACCCGCTACGACCTGGAAATGATCCGGGAGATCGGCTACTGCAATGGCGTTGAAAACTATGCACGCCATCTGGCTGGACGGGTTGCTGGGACGCCGCCCGAGTGTTTGATCGATTACTTTCCGAAGGATTGGTTGTTGGTAATTGACGAGTCCCACGTCACTATCCCGCAATTGCGGGGGATGTATAACGGCGATCGCGCCCGCAAAATGACGCTGATTGACCACGGTTTCCGCCTGCCCAGTGCGGCTGACAACCGTCCCCTGAAATCCGAGGAATTCTGGGAGAAGGTCAGCCAGTGTGTCTTCGTCTCCGCAACGCCTGGAGAATGGGAACTGGAAACCTGTGGCGGGGAGTTTGAAGAAACCGAAGCAGGCCATCGGGTCTACAAAACCGGTACGGGCAATGTGGTGGAACAAGTCATCCGGCCTACTGGAGTACTCGACCCCGAGATTTTTGTGCGGCCTACAGAGGGGCAGATCGATGATCTGCTGGGTGAAATTCAGGAGCGCGTGCAGCGCCAGGAACGGACTCTGGTCACTACCCTGACCAAACGCATGGCCGAAGACCTGACAGAGTATTTGCAGGAACGGGCCATTCGAGTTCGCTACTTGCACTCTGAAATTAACTCCATTGAGCGAATCGAGATTCTGCAAGACCTGCGAAATGGTGAGTTTGATGCGCTGATTGGGGTCAACCTGCTACGGGAAGGATTAGACTTGCCGGAGGTTTCCCTGGTGGCCATCCTGGATGCCGACAAGGAAGGGTACTTACGGGCGGAGCGATCGCTCATCCAGACCATCGGGCGGGCTGCACGACATATCAATGGCCAGGCTGTTCTCTATGCCGACACTCTGACTAAGAGCATGGAGCGGGCCATCTTCGAAACGGAGCGCCGCCGCGCGATCCAGCAAGCTTACAACGAGGAACACGGCATCACGCCCCAACCCATCATCAAAAAGCCCAAGAGCAACGCCATTCTGCAATTCCTGGAGGTTTCCCGCCGGGTCAACGCCCATCAGTTGGAGGAAATCCTCGAACAATCTGATGAGCTATCCCTGGAGGACATTCCCAATCTCATCAGCCGTCTGGAAGGTGAGATGAAGCAGGCGGCGAAAAATCTGGAGTTTGAGGAAGCGGCTAAATTGCGCGATCGCATTAAGCAATTGCGCGATCGCCTGGTTGGTCGCCACTCCTAAACAAATCAAAAAGGACGGGTGCTTTGCACCCGTCCTTTTTGATTTAGGACTTACGCATTTGTATTGCGCGAGGCAGAACACAAATGCGTGAGTCCTAGGATGATTGGCTTGATTATTGGTCAGCCATAGCCGATCGCCCCTGGCGGCCCAACCGCACGACCACAAAATAGGCCAGATATAGCGTGTAAATGATCAACCCCAGGATAGCAAAGAACGCCAGGAAACCAGGCGTATAGCCATTGTGAAACGTATCTTTGAAAACCAGTGGAGCCTCCCGCCATACCTGGCAGAATGGTGACTGGTAAGCCGTGGTGGAAAACCCACACTGTAAAAACGGAATGAGCGCCAGAGTTCCCAAACCACAATAAATCGTCGTGGCCCAACGCCAGGAGGTAAACGTCAGGTTGAGAGGCGAAGGCGGCTGATCTGCAATTTCCTCGTTGATGTCATTCCAAAACCAGAGGCTGATAGGAATCAGAAGCCGTGCCAGGAAGCTCGTCAGAAACGCAATGGGAATGTTGCCAATCAATAAGTACAATGTAATCGCCAGCAAGCTGGAAACTCGCCAGTAAATGATTAGCAAACGCTGCATCGCATCCATGTGCTTGACTGTTGCCCATATCAATAGCACCAGCGGCAGAATTACGGTAAACAGCACCGCCAAGCGAAAATCCATCCAGACGAGCGATCGCAACAGTTCTTGAGACATAACCCTTCCAACGGCACGGTGAAATAGCAAAGCCAACCAACCATGGTAACAACACTCTGGTCAAATAGGCAGCGCTCAGGATTTTTTCAGCAATTCTCATTTTGAAATCAGGCCCGAAAACCGCGCCCCTTTGGCGCGCGGTTTTCGGGCATCAAAGCCAAGAGTTCACGCCCGTAGGGCGTGAACTCTTGGCTTTAAGGATTTATCAGGACTTACGCATTTGTGTTGTGGGTAAGGTGCTTCGTACCCTACCCACAACACAAATGCGTAAGTCCTGCTTATTTCTTGTGTCCCTGGGGCACGAAAAATAAATTGGCCTTAGAG
Organism: Leptolyngbya sp. PL-A3; assembly: GCF_039962325.1. Classification (NCBI taxonomy): domain Bacteria; kingdom Bacillati; phylum Cyanobacteriota; class Cyanophyceae; order Leptolyngbyales; family Leptolyngbyaceae; genus Leptolyngbya; species Leptolyngbya sp. PL-A3. The sequence continues at coordinate 36,544 of NZ_JAMPLB010000029.1, read as the reverse complement.
TCCCTGAATACGGCTATACCAACGCAGCAACACCCGCGCCAGCCGTTCACTATCATGTCGCACCGCCCCCTTGGCATCGTCGTCGTGCATCACATTGGCAAGAATTGCCCGCCGGCCCAAACGCATTACCTCTTCCCGATCAAAATACACCGGGTGAGAAGCTTCCTGAGCATATTTAATCAACGAGGTAGCCGAGGGCATGTGTCGTTGCACTAACACCACGTCAAACAGCTTGCACCCCGCTACGGTATCCAGGGCACGAATATGGTCAGAGACCGTATACCCCTGGGTTTCTCCGGGTTGGGTCATGATATTGCAGACATAGACGCAGGGCACTTCAGCGCGGGCAATCGCCGCTACAATTTCCGGCACCAGCAAATTCGGAATGATACTCGTATACAAACTGCCAGGGCCAATGATGATCAGGTCGGCCCTCTCAATCGCAGCAATCACCCGAGGCAATGCAGGGGGAGCCGCGGGAGTACAACCAATGCGGGCAATCTGGCCCATAGCCTCGGTGATGTTCGATTCCCCCTCAATGCGGCGACCATCGGTCAGTTCCGCCCAAAGGCGCATGTCGCTCAGGGTGGAAGGCAGCACCTGACCACGGACAGCCAAAACTTTCGAGATGGCAGCGATCGCCTGCTCTAAATCCCCGGTCAACTCTGTCATGACGGTCAAGAACAGGTTGCCAAAGCTGTGGCCACTCAGCCCGTTGCCGGCCTTAAAGCGATATTGAAATAACTCCGTCAGCAGCTTTTCTTCATCGGCCAGGGCCGCCAGGCAATTGCGAATATCGCCTGGGGGCAGCACTCCAATTTCTCGACGTAAACGACCGGAGGAGCCGCCATCATCAGCCACAGTGACAATGGCTGTAATGTTTGCACTAAAAGGCTTTAATCCCCGCAGCAAGGTGGAGAGCCCGGTGCCTCCCCCAAGGGTCACAATCCGTGGCCCCCGGTTCAACCGTCGATGGTTCATCAGGCGATCGATCAGTTCCTCGTCCCCTTCGGGCATCAGCACATCTGTCAGAGTGCTGAGGCTCCGGGTATAGCCCCATAGCACGAGCAATAGGCCAATAATCGCCACCAGCGGCCCACTGACATAGTTAGGAATTAGCTGGGTGACCAGGCTCAGGGTATCGCTGATGAACTGGCCCAAACGAAAAATAGGAGCCTGTCTCGCCCATATGGCCATTCCCAAACCAAACATCAGTGCACCTGCCGCACTAATGAACAGCCAGCGCTTTAAGGACAGCCCTGGCGATAACCACTTAAACCAGTTAAAGCGGCGGTTAGGGGAACTTCGCATGGGTTTCGGTCGGCGTGTCCGAAAAGCCTGTTTGAGAAATCCGTTCGACATGGTGAAGCCGCAGGGCGAAAGGGTAAAGAGCAAGGGGACAATAGGAACTGGATAACCCGAATCCTGAAAGACACATTAGAGTGGTAGCTAGCCCTGATGCAGGGTTTCTCAAATCTATGCACCTGTTGCAAAGGATACCAGGCCACTTAGGAGGACAGCGGGAGAACCTGTCCTAAAACTGTCTCCAAAGTTAACACTTGACCGTTACTTTGAAGCCAGAATGGCTGTTTATAGACAACGCTTAAAGGGCTGATGAAGAGGACACATGGGGCTCAATCCAGACACAACCGCTCATACAGAACCCAGGGGAAAGGCAACGACCGACACTGAGCCCCTGATCCGGCTCAAAGGAATTCGCAAATCTTTTGGCGAGAGCGTAGTGTTAGATGGCGTCGATCTCACCATTGGCCGGGGAGAAGCGCTGGCCATCATTGGCCCTTCTGGTACTGGAAAATCGACCATTTTGCGCATTATTGCAGGGTTGCTCGCCCCAGACGACGGGGAGATCTACGTTCAGGGCCAAAAACGTGAGGGTCTGGTTGAAGATGCAAAAGACCCTGTTGGCATCGGTATGGTGTTTCAACAGGCCGCTCTCTTTGATTCACTAAATGTGTATGAAAATGTAGGGTTTTCTCTGTTTCAACACTCCCGTCTATCCGCTGAAGAGATTCGGAAGATGGTAGACCAAAAGCTGGAGATGGTGGGGTTGCCAGGGATTGGCGATCGCTTCCCCGCCCAGCTCTCCGGTGGGATGCGGAAGCGGGTCAGTTTTGCCCGCGCCATTATGGAAGATCCCAATGACCCGGCCAGTCACCCGGAAGTTTTGCTCTATGACGAACCCACGGCAGGTCTCGATCCCATTGCCTCCACTGTGATCGAAGACCTGATTCGTAATCTACAATGCAACGCCGGGGGTTGCAGCACCTATGTCATGGTGACCCATCAGGACAGCACGATTCGTCGCACGGCCGATCGCATCATCTTCTTATACAGAGGAAGGGTGCATTGGGAGGGAACTGTTGACGACATTGATACGACAGATCACCCCATGGTGCGGCAGTTTTTCAGTGGTCTAGTGGAAGGGCCGATTCAAGTAGCCCATTAATGGGCAGTTATAGAAAAACATTTGGTTTTGATTTGCCCCCCTAAAATAAGCTGAGTGTAGGGCCATCATCCTGCACCATAAATTCGTCAGTCGCGCATCTATCCTGAGATATTTGCGGAATCGGGTGAGGCGATCGGTAGAACAAGCTGGTTTAATGGGGGCGGACGGTGCCTGCAATGCTAAGAGGATAAGGGATGCGATCGCGCACACTTCGGGAAGGGTCAGTTGGATTATTGGTACTGGTAGGACTGGCAGTCTTTGGGTTGCTGGTCGTCTGGCTACGGGGCTTACGTTTGGGCGCTCGTAGCTATGTCTTTAGCGTCGAATTTCGGGACGCTGGCGGCATGCAGGTTGGATCTGCCGTGCGTTATCGCGGTGTCGTCGTCGGCCGAGTTCGTGCCGTAGGGGCCGACTCCCAGGCGGCCGTTGTGGAGGTAGAAATTCGTCCAGCCACTCTACAAATTCCTGACGACTCGATTATTTTGACGAATCAGACGGGATTAATTGGTGAGGCCACCATCGATATCCTGCCTCCACCCACCGCCCCTGTGGAGGTTGCCACCAATCCCCTGGCTCGCGACTGTCCGGGAAGCAGCATTATCTGTAATGGCGATCGCATTGAGGGCCAGGTAGGCGCCACCTTCAATGAATTGATTGCCGCCACCATTAAACTGGCCGATCTGTTTGCGGATGAAGAACTCTTTACCAACCTCAAAGATTTAACCCGCAATAGCTCCAATGCGGCGGCAGAGGTGGCTCAACTAGCGGATCAGGTCACAGTTATTGCCTCCTCCGTTCAGCAGGAAGTCGGCCCTCTGCTACGGACGGTAGGCGATACCACGAACCGCATTGGTTTAGCGGCTGACCAGGCCGGTACTTCGGCTGCAGAGTTGAACCGTCTGCTTGTCTCCAATCGAACGGCCATTGTGGGCAGCCTGGATAACCTCAATCGCACGACCGTCGATATTGGGTACATCGTCAATCGCCTGACCCCCCTGGTGGAAGATGATACCGGAGTCGTACAAAACCTCCAGATACTTTCGGCTAATGCTGCCCAGGCCTCGGCCAATGCCGCTGAAGCCTCTGCCAGCCTGCGTAATCTGACGGGTGCCCTGGCTACGGGTGAGAATATGCTGCTCCTCCAGGAAACCCTGGACTCAGCCCGCGCCACCTTCCAGAATGTGCAGAAAATTACCGCCGACCTCGACGAGCTAACCGGCGACCCTGAAGTGCGGGACAGCCTTCGCGAACTCATTCAAGGCTTAGGCAATCTAGTGTCCTCAGCAGAAGAGCTACAACACCAGGCCGTGATCGCCCAGACCCTTGCCCCTGCTGAGCAAGCTCTTCTCACAGCCCAGGCTACAACCTCTGCTGCGTCTACGGCTCCTGAGGCTTCTGCGCCAACTCCCGTTCCCGCTGCCAGTCCATCATCTCCATCCCCAGCCCTCCCGGCTCCGCAGCTCCAGGAAAAGGAAGCAGCAAAACGGTCAATTGTTCTTGGGCGTTTGTCGCGATAAATCACGCTGCCATTTCAATCAAAAAGAGCAGGAGTGTAACTCCTGCTCTTTTTGATTGAAATCGGCTCAAGCTATGAAACCAAAACCTTTGCGGCGTTCAACAATCCTTCAAACAGGGCCAACCCATCGGTGTTGCCCAGCATCGCATCGGAAGCACGTTCGGGGTGAGGCATAAGGCCCAACACATTGCCCTGACGGTTGCAAATGCCCGCAATGTTGTTAACGGAGCCGTTGGGGTTCACATCCGGGGTTGTGTCACCCGTGGGCGTGCTGTAACGGAAAACAACCTGACCATTATCTTCCAGTTCCGCCAGAGTATCAGTGTCGGCATAGTAGCAGCCTTCCCCATGAGCAATGGGGATCGTAACCACCTGTTTAGGTTGATAGGACTGCGTCCAGGGCAGATCAGTACGCTCAATACGGAGGGAGGGGCGATCGCAAATAAAGTGCAAATCCCGATTACGCACCAGGGCACCCGGCAGCAACCCCGCCTCAGTCAATACCTGGAAACCATTACAAATCCCCAGCACCAGGCCGCCTCGCTGGGCATGCTCTACCGTAGCCTGGAGGGCGGGGGAGAAGCGGGCGATCGCCCCACACCGCAAATAATCGCCGTAACTAAAGCCTCCGGGCAGGATAATCACATCCAGATCTCCTAGGTCGCGCTCTTCGTGCCAGATCATGCGAGTGGGTTGCCCCAACACATCGCGGGTGACCATAGCTACGTCGCGATCGCAATTCGACCCCGGAAATACCACAACGCCAAATTTCATTGCTTACCCTGCACTTAGTTCAAAGCGGTAATTTTCGATCACGGGATTGGCCAACAACTGATCGCAAATTTGATCAAGTTGGGTTTTGGCAGCTGCTTCATCCGCTGCCGTCAGCTTCACCTCAACGTACTTACCAATGCGCACTTGCTCGACATTGTCGTAGCCCATGTGCTGCAACCCGGACTGCACCGCCGTTCCCGCCGGGTCTAACACGGAGGGACGCAGGGTGACATAAATTTTCGCCTGATAGGTCTGACTCACAATTCCAAAAACTCGCTGCAACGGATCCCATTCTACTAGGGTCTGTTTTATAAGTTGTTTTTTATGCGCGAAGCACACGAAGAAACAACCCTTTCAGCGATTGAAACATACCTACTGCTACATACCAGGCTATCGCATGGATATTAGATATGCCGAGTTTTACCCGGCATATCTAATATCCATGCGGTGCATTTAGCAAGCTTGCGTTAGTCCTATCGCCTGCGAAGGGTGGTTCGGACAGGTGTTGATCCTGTTAGCCACCCGGGCCGGAATCAACAATTCTCAGTATGAGGCATCAAAGCTGAGAGTTGGCGCCCTACGGGCGCGAACTCTCAGCTTTGATGCCCGAAAACCGCGTGCCAAGGGCGCGCGGTTTTCGGGCCTGATTCCAAAATGAGAATTGCTGGGCCAGAATACACCTGCCCTAAGCAGCTAAGGGCTTGCTATATGATGGAGGCAGGCCACCCAATGCTATTTTTGTTCGGTCGAGTAGGGGCGTTCTAGAATCAACCATGCATCAATTGAGACCTGCCCCCACTGACGACCTCGTGAATGGACCCCATGAGCGATCGCCGCACCCGTAGCCAAAAACTTATCCTCGACCTCCTCAAGTCACTGGACAGATCGGTATCTGCCCAGGACATTTATATGGAGCTACGGCAACAGGGCCACAGCATTGGGCTGGCAACAGTTTATCGGGCTCTGGAACTGTTGAAGCGAGACGGCTCCTTGCAGGTACGAACCCTCGCCACCGGAGAATCTCTTTACAGTACGCTGAAGGAAGATCGCCACCACCTCACCTGCGTACAGTGCGGCAGCTCTATTCCTATCAGTGAATGCCCAGTCCATGATTTGGAGGAGAAGCTGCACGACTCCTATCACTTCAAGATTTACTATCACATGCTGGAATTCTTCGGCCTGTGCACCCAGTGTCAGTTAGCCAATGATGTCTGAATTCCGCCACCTAGAGGGTATGGCAGTTCAACCCTGTCCGACGAGATGCGGCACCAGAAATTCTCAGTATGGGCATCAAAGCCAAGAGTTCACGCCCGTAGGGCGTGAACTCTTGGCTTTGATGCCCGAAAACCGCGCGCCTTTAGCGCGCGGTTTTCGGGCCTGATTTCAAAATGAGAATTGCTGATGCGGCACAGGCTTCAGGCCAATTGAAAATTAACCCTGTAGAATTGAACGCTTGGAGCCTCTTTGGAGCTGACCTTCTAGAGGAAACCGTTTCAACTCGCCTTCCATTCCTATGACGCTGGATTCCCCACCTCCCGACAACACTCCGTCTACCCCTGAAAGTCGCCCTTCCTGGCGACAGTGGTGGACACCGTGGTTAATGCCCGTGGCGATCGCTGGGGCCTTAGGGGCTGGCTGGGTCATAGCCGAATTTGCCTCTGGCCCAGAACAACCGACTCAACCGACATCTGGGGATGTGTCGTTACCCGTGACGACAGAATTACCCCCAACGCAACCGGCTAATTTGTTGGAAGCTCCTGACAAATCTAGCCAGGTGGTACTGCCCAAGGGTTGGGAGCCTGCTTCGAATCTGAATCCTCAAGCTCAAATTCAGGCAGAAAACTCAGCACAGCAAATCTACTTGATTGTGCGGGCACAGCCTAAAGCGGAGCTGGGTGCCCTGACAAAAGAGCAATTTTCAGAGCGATCGCGCCAACTCCTCACGGAGCAGCTCACCCAGGTGGAGCAGAAGGGGCCAAGCGATCGCATCACAAAAGTGGGTAGCTATCCGGCCCTTCAATACGAAATTCGCGGTTCTCTCAACAGCATTGGTGTGGTCTACTTACATACCATTGTGGAAACGCCCGAGTACTTCACTCAAATTCTCACCTGGACAGCTCCGGCCAACTTTCAGAAGAACGAAGCCGAGATGCAAAATCTAATTCAAGGGGTCGAGCTCAAATAGCAATGCCTTCGCCATTTTTCTCACGCGTTGCGTACGCAAAATCAAGGGCTTGAGAAAAATGGCAGCAATTCTCAGGATCGGCATCAAAGTCAAGAGTTCACGCCCTACGGGCGTGAACTCTTGACTTTGATGCCCGACAACCGCGCGCTAAAGACGCGCGGTTGTCGGGCCTGATTTCAAAATCAGAATTGATGGAAAAATGGCGAGCATGTTGGAATAAGCCGCCTCATATTTTGCACCCAAACTCGAGGGCATACCACATACCTAACATGGGCGGATTTGAGCTACCGCGTACTAGTGCGCTGAGGCGTAAATGTATCACCTATTTTTTGTGTGGGGTGCGAAGCACCCCACACAAAAAATAGGTGACGAACTTAGGCCATGGCCTACTAGCTTCTAAAGGCGTCTCCCAAACGGTTCAACAAGACTCGTAGATCGTCTAACTCGGATACGCCAATGGGGGCCAGGTGCTGCTTCATGTCTGCGATATGGGCGGGAAACGCTGCTTGAAAGAGAACGTCTCCCTGGGAGGTAAGCTTGACGATGGTGCTGCGGCGATCGCTCGATGACACCTCCCGCACAATCAAGCCCTTCCGTTCCAGGCGATCGATCACGCCAGTTAGCGTCCCTTTCGTAATCAGGGTTTTTTCGCCAATCTCCCCCATACTCATCCCCGACGTGTTGCCTAGGGTTGCAATCACATCAAACTGAGCCGGGGTCAGGTCAAACCGCCGCACAAACCCTTCTGAATAGCCGGAAAATGCCTGATAAGTCCGCACTAATTCCCGTATCGTGGCCATAAAGGGTTCTTGGGCAGCGGCCTGAGCAGAGTAAGACGACGGTTCGGCCATGAGACGAGAAGCCAAGTGCATGAGTCATCCGTTCATTCTATCTGCAACGATGAGGTGTATCACCCCCCATGCGAGCTCTATTGCTTTGCTGGCAATTATTTCTGGCGATTTAGAACTAATTCGGACAATGCTTGCCACAGAAGTCAAACTATCTCACCACAACTCCATCCACTCGCCATTCACAAGGTTTCAAGCCCATTCTGGAGAATGGCCGTCCTTCCCAAACCCTGCTTGACGCAGAAGAACAGGGGAACTATTTTCAGGGAAAGGTACTGACCCGTGAGGGAAGCAATGATAGCATCCGATCGCCCATTCCAAATTACAGCCCTCAGCCCTATTCTTTCCGTAGCTGATGTGGAACGGGCGATCGCCTTCTACTGCGATTACCTTGGCTTCACCCAGCGGTTCCTCATGCCCGACACCTCCTACGGTATTGTCGAACTGCAGGGCCATCCTCTGCACCTATCCCGCCCAGAAGACCCCAGCATTCTTGTTCCCGCTCAGAATCAATCCTGTATCTACATCGCGGTCACGGGCATCGAAGCCTTGTGGGCCCAGATTGAAGCTGCCAAGCCACCAACGCGAGTCTTCCCGTTAAGCGACCGCCCCTGGGGCATGAAAGAATTTGGCGTGATTGACCCAGACGGTTGCCTGATTCGCGTTGGCGAGGCAAGTTAATCGGCCTTCAATTGCAGCGACAAAAGTATGTTTTGGTGTAGCCCAGAGAATTGAGCGTTCAAAGAAGTTTTATTACGTCGTGCCCAGGGCTACAGATTGCCGAAGGCACTGCCCAAACAATACTGTTCTGGAGTTCGGGCGCTGCACGCAATCGCCCCGTCACGGACTCCTGACTTTAGTGAACAGGCGTTAGTATTGGACACGGTATGAAACCCCGCATCATTGTCTGTGGTCTTGGCGGTGCCGGGTATAAAGTATTTTCCCTACTGCGGCAACAGGGGGCACGGGTGGTGGGAGTGCATCCGGAGCCGCTGGCCCAGGAGGAGCGCGACGTAATTGTGGGGGATTTACGATCGCCCTCCACCCTCATCGCAGCCGGAGTGCGCGAAGCCCACACCCTCGTAGCCGCCACCAGCGACGACACCCTAAATTTGGGCATTCTGGCTCAGGCGCGGGTGCTCAATCCTAAAATTCGCATCATCAATCGGTTATTCAATGCCAGTTTGGGCGATCGCCTCGACCACATTCTGCCCGACCACGTCAGCATGAGCGTGGCGGCCCTATCTGCGCCGGTGTTTGCGTTCTCGGCTCTGGGAAACCGGGCAATCGGGCAGTTGCAGCTGTTTGGGCAAACCTGGCCCATCCGGGAAGAAGTGATCCACGATGAGCATCCCTGGCTGGGGCGGCCCCTCAGTTCCCTCTGGGAGGATCGGAACCGGATGCTAATTTACTATCTCCCGGCGGATAACTGCCAGGATCTGGTGACTGCGGTGATGGAGGGGCAGACCTTGCAGTGGGGCGATCGCCTCATCCTTGCCAGCAAACCTCAGCTCGATCGTAGCCGCCGTCCATGGCAGGATCAGATGCTGAATGTGCTCAGCTATATCCAGCAATTTCACCCTCATATTCGCCCTACCCTGGTGGTCCTTCTGGCTCTGGCCGTTACCATCTGGATCGCCACGGTTATCTATACCGGAGCCACACTTCATACCAGTTTTGTAGATGCCCTCTACTTCGCCGTCGGCATGATTACGGGAGCCGGAGGCAACGAAGAGGTGGCCGAGCAAGCTCCCCCAAATATCAAAGTCTTTACGGTCATGCTCATGCTGATTGGTACTGCCGTGGTCGGCATCTGCTATGCCCTATTGAACGACCTGGTGCTGGGGGCGCGGCTACAGAACCTCTGGCATGTCATCCCCATTCCCCGACGCGGACATTGCATAGTCTGCGGGCTGGGTAATGTAGGCATGCAGACGGTGCGGCATCTGAAGGACAGTGGTTGTGATGTGGTGGTGATCGAACCAGACCCAAATAATCGCTTCTTGGGAACGGCGCGATCGCTCCGGGTTCCCGTCCTCGTAGGGGATGCCAGCCTCGCCTCTACATTGCAGGAGGCCAACATCCAGCAGGCCCGAGCGCTACTCGCGTTGACCAGCCAGGACATCGTAAACCTGGAAATTGCCCTGACCGCTAAAGGGCTTGCTCCTGAACTGAGCGTTACCGTTCGTAACCGCGACCCTCAGTTTGCATCCCTGGCCCAGCAGGTTTTTGACTTTGAGGCTGTGTTGAGTCCTGCCGATTTATCTGCCCCTTCCTTTGCCGCCGCTGCTCTGGGGGGCAAGGTGCTGGGGAATGGAGTCGCAGGGCATAGTCTGTGGATCTCTTTGGCCACATGCATGACGGCTACCCACCCGTTTTTAGGACGCCAGGTGCAGGATATTGCCACTGAGACGGATTGTGTCCCTCTCTATTTGGAAACAACCCACGGCACTATTCACGGTTGGGAGCTGTTGAAGACGACGCTTACCCTGGACGATGTTCTCTACATCACCCTGCCTGCCAGTCGTCTGGAAATGCTTTGGCAATCGCGCACACTGGATTATCAGCGTTAGCTCACAGGCTCACAGCCCCACCCCTGCGAATAGGGCGATCGCTATATGGTGCGGTACATTCACCGCACCACTTAACCCTAGAGGTTGGCGATCGCCACTTTTTCCATTTCATCGGCTAACGCAAACCCAAACACCTGGGCGTAGAAATACAGCTCCCCATCCAGGGTACGCTTGATATTTTCAGACTTACGGAACCCATGTTGCTCCCCTTCGTAAAGCACATAGGCAACCGGCAAGCCCTTTTCCTTCAGCGCGTTCACCATCATTTCTGCCTGATTAGGCGGAACGATCTTGTCCTCATCGCCCTGGAAGAAGATCACCGGGCAGGAGAGCTTATCAATATGGTGAATCGGCGATCGCGCCTCATACACCTCCTTCGCCTCAGGGTAAGGACCAATCAAGCCATCCAGATAGCGCGACTCAAATTTGTGGGTATCCCGGGCCAGAGCTTCCAGGTCACTGACTCCGTAGTAGCTGGCTCCCGCTTTGAACACGTCCCGGAAGGCCAGAGCTGCGAGGGTAGTGTAGCCCCCGGCACTACCACCATCAATACAGAGGCGATCGCCATCCACCCGTTTATGTTTAGCCAGGTAACGTGCCCCATTGACGCAATCATCCACATCCACAATGCCCCAGTTGCCCTTGAGGCGATCGCGGTACTCCCGCCCGTAACCGGTGCTGCCGCCATAGTTCACATCCAGCACGGCAATGCCACGACTGGTCCAATACTGAATACCGGGGTTAAAGGTGGCAGACGTCGCCGCTGTAGGGCCACCATGGCTCTTTACCAGAAGCGGCGGCAACTCGCCCTCGGGAGCCGCAAAGTCGGCATTCTGGGGGGGATAGAAGAAGCCATAGGCGGTGAGGCCATTCTCGGTGGGAAACTCAATGGGTTCGGGCACAGAGATGTAGGCCGGGTCAACGGTCAGGTCGCTGGAGCGGCGCAACGCTTCGCATTCCCCGGTGGCGAGATTGAGACGGGCGATCGCCCCCGGTTGGGTTGGGGTGCCTCCGCCAAACACCACAAACCCATTCCCCACCTGCACACCGCCCACACTGGCATAGGGGGTTGGGATTTCCTCAAGTTCGAGGGTTTTGAGATTCAGGCGGGCCAGATGGGAGAGGCCATTCTCGCTGTAGGTGCAAATCAGCGACTCGACCGACTCGAAGCCATAGGTGGACATGCCAAACACCCACAGGGGTAGACCAAACTCCGCGGCTTTGGGACAGAGGGGCTCAATCACTCCAGTGCGGTTCCAGCGATACAGGTTCCACCAGCCCGTGCGATCGCTCACAAAATGCAGCACCCCATCCGGCGACCAACTGGGCTGAAAGATTGACTCCGAAACACTTCCTGCCACCATAATGGCTGTCCCCAGGGTGCCATCAGGCAGCAGTTCTGCTTCCCATAACTCCGTGCCATCCCACGGCATATTGGGGTGGTCCCAGGCAATCCAGCAGAGGCGGCTACCGTCGGGGCTGATGCGCGGGTAGGCGTAGAAGTCGCTGCCAGATACCAGCACGGTGCCGGGGTTGTCTTCGGCATCGCCAGGGTGAATAGCGATCGCTACAATTTCATTGCTGGGCTCGTGGCCGCCTTCGGTATGATTTTCGCGCACGCAGATCAGGCGATCGCGCGTGACATCTACCACAGCATCGGCATAGCGATAGGATTCTTGGGGGGTAATAGGTTGTGGCTCACCACCAACAGCTTGCCGATAGATCCGCTGATCAGCAAAGTTCGAGAAGTAAACGACGCCATCAGCCACCAGATACGACCCGCCACCATACTCATGCACCCGTGTCCGCACATTTAATGGCGCAGGAGTCAGGTCTGTGCGAGAGCCATCTGCTGCCAACTGCACGACGACACTCCGCCCCCCTTCTGTGGGTCGGCCTTCACTCCAATAAATATCTTGACCATCCAGGCACACGTCCCCCAGACGCACCGAGCCGGCCACAATCAGGTCAGAGGTAATGGGCGATTTCCAGGAACCATAGGGCGCAATTTGAGGAGACACCATAGTATTTTTTGGAGTAGGTAGAATAAGACCCCTTGATTCTAGAGCAGGGAGTCACGAATCCCGTCCATCAATGTTGGGATTTTAGAGCCGGTATAAAAAGACTGTTTCCGGGCTCAGAGGCCACAAAAAATCAGCCGTTTCAAACCAATACAGCTGCCAATCTGGGGAGGTACAAAAGAAGAAGATGGAATCAAGTTTCACATCCTTCTCTCATACCTCAGGAGAGGAGAGAGGGATCTATAAAAGTAGCGCTATAAGCCATAAGTATTTCGGAAATTTCGCCTAAAAGTTACGGGTATTGAGACTCAAAATCGGCATGTTGAGGAATCCCAAACGCAGGACGAAGTGCCATGCTGAAGGAATTGTGGGAAGGAAACCTGCGCGTGCCGTTGGTTATTCGCGGGTGACTCCTGAGAGTCCTGTTACAATGCTTTACATAAGGTTGTGGCTATAGGGCTTACCCCTTCAGCGTTGCAATCGCTGGTGCTCCCCCGGAGACGACTGATCAATCCTTTTAGGAAACGTGCAGACATGACCCTAACCTCTAACAGTTCGAGCTTGATGGACATCGTCAAGGAGAGTGATGCGGTTGAGGCTCACCTGAAATTTGCCCACACCACTCGTGACGCTGCGCTGCGCTACGACCCGGTGGCGATCGCCGCCCGGTATCGCTCCCACCCCCTCCAGGTATGGGGCCGAGTTGTAGGGATCTTTGGGCCATTTCTGCTGTTTGCCCTTCAGTTGTGGGGCGATCGCACGACGGGGCAGTTAAAACGCAACGAACAGAAACGCGCGCGTCGTTTACGGGAAATGCTGACCCGTTTGGGGCCAGCCTTCATCAAAGTGGGACAAGCGCTCTCCACACGGCCTGACCTGGTTCCTCCGGTCTACCTGGAAGAATTGACCAAACTTCAAGACCAACTTCCACCGTTTCCAAACGAAGTCGCCTATCAGTTCATCGAAGAAGAATTAGGCGATTGTCCCCAATACATCTTTGCAGAGTTGTCGCCAGATCCTCTGGCAGCGGCTTCGCTGGGCCAGGTGTATCGCGGCAAGCTGAAAACGGGGGAAGACGTTGCGGTAAAAGTTCAACGTCCTGGTCTGGCCCAACGTATTACCCTCGATCTCTACATCTTGCGAGCAATGGCCGTTTTTGCCGCTCGCCGCTTCAAACGCATCCGCAGTGACCTGGTTGGCATTATGGATGAATTCGGCGCTCGAATCTTCGAGGAGATGGACTATACCCACGAGGGATACAACGCTGAGCGCTTTGCCCAACTCTACGGCCATCTGCCAGAAATCTATGTGCCCCGCATCTATTGGGAGTACACCAATCGCCGGGTACTGACAATGGAATGGATTGAAGGGGTAAAACTCACCGATCCCAAAGCAGTGCGATCTATGGGTGTGGATGCCGCTCACTTGATTGAAGTGGGCGTACAGTGCTCCCTCCGACAATTGCTAGAGCATGGCTTCTTCCATGCAGATCCTCACCCGGGTAACCTGCTGGCCACCCCCGATGGCAAACTGGCCTATCTGGACTTTGGCATGATGAGCGAAATCAAGCCGCCTCAGCGCTATGGCCTGATTGAAGCCGTCGTGCACATGGTTAACCGTGACTTTGAGGGTCTGGCAAAGGATTACGTTAAGCTGGATTTCCTCACCCCGGACACTGACCTGACTCCCATCATTCCAGCCCTCGGCAGTGTTTTCAGCAATGCCCTGGGAGCCAGCGTCGCGGAGATGAACTTCAAGAGCATCACCGACCAACTTTCGGAACTGATGTACGAGTATCCGTTCCGGGTTCCGGCCTACTATGCGCTGATTATCCGATCGCTGGTCACCCTCGAAGGGATTGCCATCAACGTTGATCCGAATTTCAAAGTCCTCAGCAAGGCTTATCCTTATATCGCAAAGCGGCTTCTAACGGACCCATCCCTTGAACTGCGCACATCCCTTCAGGACCTCCTGTTCAAAGATGGGACTTTCCGCTGGAACCGCCTGGAAAATCTGCTGCGGAACGCTAAGGATAGCCAGGATTATGACCTGAATGGAGCAATTGATCAGGCAGTCAACTTTCTGTTCTCGGAGCGGGGCGACTTCATTCGTGAATATCTGGTTGATGAGATTGTGAAAGGAGTCGATGGCTTCGGGCAAACAGCTCTAGATCGAATCCGGTCAACGGTGCGCGATCGCCTCGGCTTCAACCGCTCTCACAATGGCAATGGCAACACTGCCCCCACTACCCCAGAAAAGCAGTCCAGCCGCAAAGAGTTTGAGCAACTGCTCCGCATTCTCAACCTGCTGCGGGAGACGCCGGGCTTCGACCCCCGCCAGGTGTTACCCGTAATCCCCAACCTGCTGCTGCGCCCTGAGACTCAGCGCATGGGCCAACAGATTGCCAGCGGCCTCGCCCAACGGGCAGCTGCCCGCTTCATTCGGGAGTTTCTGTTGCGAGATGAAACCTCTGCTCAATCGGCTGCCAGGATTGAGGTACGAGATGTCACACCACCAAAACCCGTGGAGCGTCCTTTAGCGTTGCCTGCCGCCCGCTCGTAATTTTCTCCCTTTCAAAAAGAATGTGCGCGTTGCTGAGCAGCGCGCACATTCTTTTTGGAACTCAATGTAAGCCCGGGTCAGGTTATGTAACCTCAGTTCGGGATAAGCTGAAGTGCTCATTTTGGCGTGCACTATGTGCACGCCAAAATGAGCTTTTTCGAGTGCCGCGCGTTGCCCGGCACTCGAAAACGCCCTTAACCCGAACTCAGGTTATGTAGGTTTAGCGAATTGGCGGAAAGCGTAGCCGCTGACGAGACACCCAGTGCACCCCAATAGCAAAAACAGGCGGCTGAGAGGTATGACCTGTACGAGGGGTTCGACTCCGGCTCCACCCAGGGTCATGCCACCGTCAAACCCGGCTAAAAACACGCTGTAAACTCGGCCACGAGCCGCGCCTGGAGCAGAGAGGGAAACCATAGCCGAAAGTACGGGAAACATAGCCCCAAAGCCCAAACCATAGAGAATCGACCAGGAGGCGAGGAATTGGGGGGCGATCGCCAACCCCACTAAAGCCGTACTTGAGCTGAGAATGGCCAGAGTGGTAATCCAGCGTTGAGAGATGCGATCGCCCCAACGCCCTAATGCAAACCGCACCCCCACGGCCACTAGAGCATTCAGGCTGTAGAACAGGGCAGAGTTGGGCACAAAAAGCGGCAAAAAGGTGACAACGCCGCCATGCAGGAAGGAAGTGATGAAAAAGACCAGGGTGGCATCCCGCACCGGGAAACGGAGCACCACGTCCCAGGGAAATGGATGGGGCGGCTCAGCCGATTGAGCCGACCGCACAGCCCACAACCAGGGTAGGGGTAAGGTGAGGAAAAATCCCAGCAGGGTCAAGCCGCCCATAAACCCCACCACTCCCACAAAGCCCATCTGGGCAAATGCCCATGAGCCTAGCAGTGGCCCCAGGGAAAAGCCAATCGTGTTCGACATGGCCAGGTAACCCAGCATGGCGGTGCGGCGATCGCGTCCTACCAGATCCACCAGCATTGTCTGGGAAGCCGTCGCAAAAGCCGCCTGACTAATGCCATGGGCAACTCGCACTCCCATTAACCAGGTTGGATCAGACGACCACAGGTAGAGAGGCAAAATTCCTAGCATGATGCCCAAACCTACCCAGAGAACTGCTTTACGGCCCCAGTGATCGAGTAACCAACCGATCCCCGGGCGGAAAAACAGAAGCCCTGCTGCCATCGCACCAACGACCAGCCCTACCGGAGCATTAGCCCAACGCTGACTCAGATACAGCGGCAACACAGGAAATAGCACGGTTACCTGGGTAAAGAACACCAGCATGCCCGCGCAAATACAGAATAAAGGGAGGCGATCGCGCTCCAACACCCCTTCCGTCACACGAGCAGAGGAGCAAACAGAAAATTTCATCAGAACAACCTATGGGTGCAGAACCCGTCTGATATCCATTCCCTATGAAGCTGCGCCCGCTCTGCGTCCTGACCTGTTAGAACTCAGCTTCATATTGAGATATGAGTTGTTGCGCGGCTCTCAGACAGAATTCTCCGCCATTCTCCAGGAACTCCCGCTCTCAATACTTCGCCCAACAGGGGCAGTTTCAGGCAGAGCTTTGCAAGCCTTTGCAGGTTGGCATGGGAAACAGGCGTGGTGTTAGGAGTGAAATACACCACACCCAACACCATGCCTGCTTCCTATTCAAAAACACGCTCTAAACCCGAGCTGGTTTACTCCTTAGATGACTGATTCGTTCTAGCTGTGGGAGAGGGATCGGGTGGGGCAGGTTCCAGATCCAGGGAGTCTTGGGGAACTTGCATTTGTCGCCACGTCTCAAGTTGCTGCTGCGCGGCAGACGATACAGGAGTACCCGACGGCAACCGTTCCAGCAGGGCGATCGCCCCCTCCAGGTTATAACCTGCAAGAGCCTGAGCGCTTTGCAAGACTCCCTGGCTCCAGATTCCAATCATCCGATCGGCTTCAGCTCGGGTTGACGTACTAGCAGGAATTTGGGAGGCTGCACGAATGGCCGACAGATACGCATCAGGGGTACCACTGGCCGCCAAGCGATAGGCTTCCTGGAGGCTAGCTTGTGCGTTGAGTTGAGCGCGCCAGTTGCGAACATCCTGCTGGGCATCGTCGTAGAGCACCCGCCCCCGTCCGATCTGATTTGCAACCGCCACCGCCTGGGATAAATCCCCAGAGGCAGCCAGTTGCCGGGCACGATCGAGAAGAGGTTGATCCTGGCTGCGCTGAACTTGAGCCGTCCAGGTCTGAATCCGCTCCTGAGCCTGACCATGGAGCGCTCGCCCCCGACCAATCTGTTGAGCAATACTAATGGCTCCTGAGAGATCACCAACAGCGGCGAGCGCATCGGCCTGCTGCAAAACGGGCTGATCTTCAGTGGTTTCGATGCGACTCGTCCAGTCACGAATTAAATCCCGTGCTTCCTCGCCTTTCGGATTGCCTCTGGGTACCTGACGAGCCGCAGCGATCGCCGCCTGCAAATCTGGAACAGTCCCCAAGTCCGCCAATTGACGGGCCTGATTGAGCTGAGCCACATCTCGGCTTTCCGCTTGCCAGCGGCTAATCAACGCCTGGGCGCGTTCATAGAGGGGGCGATCGCGACGAATTCGCTGGGCCTGGGTAATGGCTGCCTCCAGATCCTCTACACCCCCAGCCCAGGACTGAGCCTGAGCCTGGGCCAGCGTGCTGAAATCTTGAATTTCGGGTTTGAGGGTGGGAATATCGGGAATTTGCCCCACAATGCGCATAGCTTCATCAAAATCCCGCCGTCCTAGAGCGTTTTCCGCCAATTCGAGCATATCCTTGCCCAAGTCAGCAATTACCCGTTGAGCCATAGGATACGCAGGACTGCTGCTCTTGATTTCCTTGGCCATCTCAATCGCTTTCAGGAGGTTCTCCAACCCACCTCGCCGGGCCATCCGGCGAATCTTGGCCAGCCGTTGTCCATCCTCACGGAACGTAGTAATCAGATCGCCTAATTCTTCGTACTTGGTAGTTTGCCAGTAGCGGTTATCAACATCCAGCAGTTTCACCGCCAGTTCAAAAGCCAACCGGGGATCTTGCTCCAGCAGAGCATTTTCTGCATCTTTGAAGATCTTTTCCGCTTGCGCCCAAATCGTGCGCCACTTCTGAATACGCTCGGCTACCTCCCCCTGAGCTGCGTTACCAGCAGGAATTCGATTGGCTGTGGCGATCGCCCCATCCAAATCTCCCCGATGGAACTGCTCCTCGGCTAGACCGAGAATATCGCTAGCCCATTCCTCAATGGAGCGATTGACTTCAGCTCGCATGGGGTGGTCGGGTGGCAGGCTATTCACTAAGGTAATAGCTTCAAGTAAATCATCCACCGTCTGCTTATTCGCCGCCAGTTGGGCGCAATACATCCGCAGCGAGGCAGAGGCCGTAGGCCAAAAAATAGACGGACAGTTAGGTAACGCCGGAATTTTGAACAGAATCGCGGCTGCCAATCCTCCAACTGCCGAAATGGATAGGGTAGAAGCGATCACCCAAAATTGCCAGGAAGCCAGCCAACTCACCGCACGAGAGGAACGAAGGGGCGCTGGAAGCGCTACCTCCTTGGCAACAGGCGCGACTGGAGGTGTCCGGCGAGGCGGCGGTGGGGGCGGCGCAGGCCGACGAGGGCCCTTTTCCCCCACAACCACGCGGCTAACGGGTGGTTCTACCGGAGGCGGCACAGCAGGAACGGGGGCCGGAGCGATCACCCTAGGTCGTGGCAAGGGGGGCGGAGCAGGAGCTCGCCAGGGTTGTACGGGAGTCTGCCGCTTGCTAGAGGCGCTCTGGTCTGATTGCGTAGCATCTGGCCTTCTACGGCGCTGCGGAAGACGCGGGTCCCTTGTCATGCGATCGCCTCACTCACACACTACATTGAATCCTGATTGAATCCCGCCAAAGGTCGTTCTTATGAGTCCGCTCTTGGCTAGATCATTATAGGCATCACTTCTATATTTGGTGTAAATTCCCCTGGGGGCAGCTACAGACAGTGATTTTTCAACCCTTAGAGAGATTGTGGGCTTGGCATCTACGCTCTTTCAAAGGGGCCAGTTTTAGACATATCCAGGGTTTTCGCAAGCTAAGCATGCAAAAGCGCTATCGAGACAGTCCTCAATAAACTGTCTAATTTGAGGGCTGAATATCCGGCACCTTTAAAAACTCTTTGAGAAAGTCGAGACATACGTAACTTGAACTCAGAGTAACCGCAGCTCCGGATAAGCTGAAGTGCCCATCTTGGCGTGCACTTTATGCATACCAAAATGAGTGTTTACGAGTGTTGCGCGTTGCGCAGCACTCGTAAACACCTTCAACACACCGTTAGAGCAGCACTATTGATTATGCAAAGCTGGGGCGAAGGATCCTTCGCCCCATAAACCATGCTATTCAGGTCAGTCCTCTCTGGAGAGCAACCTGATCCCTTAGGTTGGAACTTCGGAGTTGAGCAAGTCAGCGATCGCTTGCCGCTCTGCTGTAGGTTCCAGTGGCAGTTCGCTGCGGGTATCAGTAATCAACCAGTCTAGAGCCGCGGCCGTTAGGTCAATGGCGGCTCCGGTTTTATCAACGCAGTGCCGACCAAACACAAGCTTGTCGACCAGGCGCACCCCAGGGCCGAGGCGGGAGTAGTCGAAGATCACACTGTTTTCGACCACAGCACCACTACATACATAGCAGTTAGGGCCGATCATACTGGGACCAATGATGGTAGCCCCATCCTCAATACAGGTCATACCACCGATATACACTGGGCCTTTGATGTCCACTTTGTCCCAATTTACCGCTACGTTGATCCCCGTGTAGACGCCAGGAGCAACTTCATGGCCAGGAATAGAAACATTTTTGACCTCTCCGGTCAATACACTACGGATGGCTTGCCAGTAGTCGGGCACTTTTCCAATATCGATCCATTGGAAATCCATCGAAATGCCGTAGAACGGAGCCCCAGATTCTACCAGTTTCGGGAAGAGCTGACTTCCAATGTCATATTCCACGCCGGAAGGAATATAGTTAAAGATCTCTGGCTCAAAAATGTAAATACCCGTGTTGATGGTGTTGCTCAGGGCTTCATCAACAGCAGGTTTTTCCTGAAATGCTTTGATACGGCCTTCTTCATCGGTAACGACAACCCCATAACTGGAAACTTCCTCATGGGGCACTTCTTTCATAATGATGGTGGCGATCGACCCCTTCTCCCGGTGCCACTGCACCGCTTTAGTCAGATCCAGGTCGATCAGTGCGTCCCCGCACAGTACGACGAAGGTGCCATCAAAAAATGGTGAAAAATCTTGAATCTTGCGCATACCACCAGCGGAGCCCACTGCCTCGCCGACCAGATCGCCATCCACAATACGGCCTTCAAAGGAGTACGCAATCTGAACTCCAAAACGTTGCCCATCACGAAAATAGCTCTCGATTTCGTAGGCGAGGTGGCTGACGTTCACCATAATCTCCGTGAACCCATGCTGCCGCAGTAGCTCTAGCAGAAACTCCATAACGGGTTTCTGGAGAATGGGCATCATGGGCTTGGGGATGGTGTAGGTAATTGGACGAACCCGCGTCCCCTTACCGGCAGCGAGAATCATTGCTTTCATAGCGGTGCTCTACCCCTGGGTAGCGTTTCGATGATCAGAATAACCTGTAACAGTGTGTCACACTGTATCGGGTTATGGTTCTACACCGAACAATCCTTGGTCAAACTCTCAAGGTCGCCTCAAGATTACCGGGATTGTCGTGAAGATAACTTAAGGGTAGATGCCATTGGGCCAATTTCCAACACAGCCTAACCCCCAACCGGATATTCGACAACCAGCCATTCCCATTCGGTAGTGCTCTAGACGTATGAATGGGTGTGGTGAAAGGGCCTCGAAGCGCCCCTTTCACCACACTCATTCACAGGTTTAAAACATGCTCCTCAGGTTACGTTAACCTCAATTCGGGTTAAGGGCATTTTCGAGTGCCGCGCTTCGCGCGGCACTCGAAAATGCCTATTATTGCGTGCGCGACGCGCACGCAATAATAGGCGGTTTGGCTTATCCCGAACTGACGTTACATCAATCTGGCAGGACAAAGGAGGGTGGATTGGTCAAGGCATCGGCAGGTAGATTTTCCAGGCTGCGTACCCGCAGGTCTTTGTAAAATTCGTCCTGGCCCAGTTCTACCTTAGATTGGGCGGAGAGAAAGAGAAGTGCCCAGAAGACAGCGACGCGATCGCTCTGAGCACTATGATGAGCCGACGTTTGTTGAATCTCTTTGGCCAAATCTGATTCCACCCAGAGCCCCAGCAGGCTCTCAAACTCCATCCAGTCCTCTCCCTGGCAAATTTCGTCCCACTCGGCTTGAAGGAAGCGCTCCAGGGCAGCCGCAATTTCCGAAAGGTTTTCCTGGTGGGCCAGTTGGGCGATCGTGCGGACGGCCTGGTTGCGAGATTGGGGCCGGGGACGGCGGGTTTTAATCCGGGGGGTATGTTCGGCTACCGTCGTCGCCATCACCTCTAGTTGGGCAATTAGCTCTTGCAGTGTTACCCGACGGTTTTGCTGAGGTCGAGCTGTTGCCCGACGGCGAATCTGTCGCTCCAGGCTGAGGGGCAGCGGAGCCTCTGCCAGGGCACCATCCCCCAGGAAGTCTTCTAACTGTTCGGTGTTTTCTTCCTCGCCCTGTTTGGCTTCCTGGCGAGCCAGGCTATCCGCTTTCAGCAGCACCAGCATGGAGGCATAGAGAAAAGCTTGTCCCGATTCTGATAGGTCGGCTTCATAGGCAGCACGACTACCACCGGGGTTCTGGTAAGGCTTTAGCTGGCTGAGAAAGCGATCGATTACCTCAATCACCTTTACATCCCAGGGGTCGATGTCTCCCTGCTCGGCCAGGTCAATCAGGAGGGCGATCGCATTTTGTGCCAGGGAAAGCGCCATAGCTACCTGCTGTTGAATACTCCTGAAAGGGCTTCATTTTTCACACCCATTCTTGTCTGGGCATTTGAAAAATAAACGCTTCCAACACTTTCTCACCGTCGACTGTCAATCCGAACAAAGTAAACAGCCATCGCCAGAATCAATCCCAGCAGTCCCAGCGGTACCCAAAGACTCCAGTAGTTCAGCGGGTCAATCTCCATTGTGATTCATAAAACATTAGTTCGAACAGTTTTTCTCAAATCATGAGATCGCCTGCATGAATCGTTATGCAACGTATGTCTCAAAAACGGATTCATGCAGGAGGTCTACTGATTTTTGAGTCGCGGCACGGCACAAAATTAGTGGTTTCAGAAAAACGATGGGAGGTGATTTTGGATGGAGCGCTCATTCCATCCAAAATCACAGGGTATTTTTACACCACCTCAGTAACCTCAACATCCTGGGGTTTTGACGCGGGCAGCAGACGTTGCTGCTCCTCCAGCTCGACTTTGTAGCGCTCGACATCCTGTTCCAGCTCTTGAATGCGAACATCCCGCTGGGATACCTGAGGTTGAACGGCCAGACGTGCAGTCAGCCCGGTCCAGACGCTAAAGATCCAAGCCAGAACTGCTCCAATACCCGCTGCGATCAGCAATTCGACCGACAGCGGAGCCGACAGCTCAACTCCAGGCACAACATGGATCGTCGAGGATGCCGTGTTTTCAATACCAAACAACACCAGGGCCAGGCAGATCACAAAAATGACCACAAAATTAATTTGTCGCATGGCAGAACCTCAAATCCTGTAGACAAGCAAACTGCTATACAGATTACTGCGATACGTTACGATCGACCAGATGGGGCTGCTTCATTCCTCATCCAGCGCGATCGCGTGTCTTGAACTAGACGGCGTGCGAGAATTTCGTTGCCATTGGGTGACACATGACAGAAATCGATATAGATATACTCGTCCCGCGATAATAAATCCGTATAATCCACAATCCAATCGTAATTTCGTTCTCGAATCAACTGCTGCAAAATGGGATAAACCGCTTGATATTGCTTGCCAAATTGATCATCCAGGTCATCATTAATGTGATCTAACTTAGGCTGGCCCATGTAAGCGACGGGTTGCAGCACAGCCAGAAACTGGATTCCGCGAGTTTGGGCCAGAGCGTGGGCAATTTCCCAGTTTGACAGCAAGGTTTCTGCGACCTGCCGAGCACGCTCCGGGTCATTGTCACAGATCATCGAATCATCTTTCCGTTTAGTCGGTCGAGCATCATTAATCGAATCGACGATGTCGACTCCTAAATCTTGAATTCCACCCAAAAATAATGCGTTGAGATAGTCTTTGAAATCTTCAGCTTCAGAGCGGCTACTTTTCTTCTGGCGTAGACGACTTCTAAAAACAGCCGTTCGCCCATGCTCGTTAACTTTCAACTCAGCGCGACAGCTATATTGCACATCGTTAACGCCCTCATAAAAAATGACAGCATCCATGGGTTCTTTAGTAGACAAAAGGTTTACAAAAGATGCCAAAGATTGCCGACTAATGTATCCCGTTTCCCCCTTATTGACTGTAGGCAAATCAGAGAATTTCTGATAAAAGGCTGGGAGAGTTTCATTATCTGTTGCTCCGGTTCCCCAGACCGTTGAGCCTCCAAAAATATAAACCTTGGGTTTAGAGGTTTGAGCAGAAGCAGGCAGGGGTTGGTGCACCCGATTGCCCTGAGCATCAATGGTGATCGTTTTTCCCTCAAACGGCTCTCGCGTCCAGCCGACGGATGGTTCGTATACAACAGGAATTCGCAGGGTTTCACGAAAGTGACGATACATCTCATCTCGCCTTCCCTGATAGTTAGGAAGTTCTGCCAGGTTCTGGTCCTCAACCACCTCCTCCACGCCCCCTTCCCAGCCCATAATATCAATCACCTGAGCACCTACTAATTGCACGAGGTTCGCCAGAAAATTGAGAGTAAACAGGAGGCCAGCGGTAACGCCCAGGTTAATTAGAATTAGCTTCAGAAGCGGGGATTTCATGGATAGAACACTAACAATAAATAGGAACCCAGATTATATTTTAAGGCTGGTTACCAGCACTATTTTTTGACTATAACAGGGCATAGGTAGGCTCGCCAATCTAAAGCATTGACGTTGGATGTACAAAGCACATTACACCCAACATCAATACGCAAGCCCCGTATAAGGCTCAGAAAAACAGCTTTTTCAACAACCTTAGAAACATCAAAAGCTTGAGGAGTGATTTTAATGAGCATAGCATCGGGCTAGCTTTTCGAGCCCTTTAGACGCTATGCAAGATATTACTTTTGCGTGCCTAAAGCCCACGCAAAAGTAACCCTTAACGAGACTTTTCAGGGTGTTTAGAAGATGGCATAGATGAAGGGGGCGATCGCACTTCCTTGAGTAAACACAATCACTAACCCAATAAGAATTAGGGTGAAGATCAGGGGAGCCAACCAATATTTTTGGCGTTCTTTCAAGAACTGCCAGAGGTCTGCCAAAAACTCCGTAATCTCTATTAAAAATCCCATAGTTAGAATGGTTTCTCCATTGATGAGCGAGAACGTTGAGTGCTGGTTTTGCGAAAGGTGGATTGTACACTTCGACGCTGGTGCAAAGGGTCATATTGGAGAAGCGATCGCATCACCACCCCCATAGGCGTCACAACGGCGTAATAAACCAGGCTCAAGACGATCGCATTGTTAATCCAGGCGAAAGCCTGACCAAAGCGCATCCAGCCATAGTAAAAAGACCGCAAAATTTGTGGACAGACCAAGCCACAGAATATAGACACAGACCCCAGAACCAGGGGCCACAGGACGAGCCCACTGCCTCGTAGTAGGGGAATGACGACCCCTAACAACCCAATCACCATCAGGCCAAAGACCAGGCCAAACTCGCGTAACACCGCACGGGTAGGATAGGGAATTGGCTCAAAGATCATGGCTCTAATCTAACTCGAAGGTTTGCAGATAGCGGGCGCGCTGCTGCTGCCGTGACTCTGGCGATTCAGCCCCCTGCCATTCAGGTTGCTCGCGCTTGCTGAGTAAACAGTTTTCAAGCACCAGATAGTCCATTTCAGTGTTCATGAAACAGTGGTAGGCTTCGCCCGGGGTGCAGACAATCGGTTCCCCCCGCACATTGAAGCTAGTATTGACCACCAGGCCGCATCCCGTACGTTGCTCAAAGGCACGGATCAGTGCATGGTAGCGCGGATTGGTGTCGGCATGAACGGTTTGGATGCGGGCTGAATAGTCTACATGGGTCACGGACGGAATCTCGGAGCGGGGCACTCGTAACTTTTCGATGCCAAATAAGGCCTGTTGCTCTGGCGTCATCGGATGCCGTTGTTCTGCCCGAACTGGGGCCACCAGAAGCATATAAGGACTGCGCCCCTCCATCTCGAAGTAATCGGAGACCCGTTCCGCCAGCACCGATGGAGCAAAGGGCCGGAAGGATTCCCGATACTTGATTTTGAGGTTCATAGTGGACTGCATGTTGCGGTTGCGGGGATCGCCGATGATGGAGCGATTCCCCAACGCCCGTGGCCCAAATTCCATCCGTCCCTGAAACCAACCGACGACCTGGCCATCCTCCAAAATTTCTGCCAGTTTGAGAAAAAGCTGTTCATCCGGTAGGGTATCGTATACAGCACCCACCGCCTCCAGATAAGCCTTCACATCTTGATGGGAAAAGCGAGGGCCGAGATAAGCTCCAGCCATGCGATCGCCCTCCGCTACCCGCTGGTTCCCCAGATACTCATGCCACACCGATAGAGCCGCTCCCAGGGCACTTCCGGCATCACCAGCTGCGGGCTGAATCCACAAATCCTTAAAACCGCACTCCCGCAGGATGCGACCATTGGCAACACAGTTCAATGCCACCCCGCCAGAAAGACAGAGATACTCGCTATCGACCTCCTGCTTGACAGTTCTTGCCAGCCGTAGCACGACCTCCTCGGTTACCTGCTGGATGGAGGCCGCAATGTCCATATCCTGCTGAGTCAAGTCACTCTCTGGAGAGCGAGGAGGACGACCAAACAAACGGCTAAACCGCTCGTTGGTCATAGTCAGGCCGGTGGCAAAGTTGAAGTAATCCAGATTGAGGCGATAGGTACCGTCGTCTTTCAGATCCAGCAGATGGTCGTAAATTAACTGGGTATACTTGGGTTCGCCGTAGGGAGCCAGCCCCATCAGCTTGTACTCACCGGAGTTGACCTTGAATCCAGTGAAGTAGGTGAACGCCGAGTAGAGCAGCCCCAGAGAATGGGGAAAGTCGATCTGCCATTGGGGAATCAGTTGATGATCCAACCCCTTCCAAACAGAGGTGGTGGCCCACTCTCCCACACCATCCAGACACAGCACAGCCGCCTTCTGGAAGGGACTGGGGAAGAAGGCTCCGGCTGCATGGGCCTGGTGATGCTCAGTAAACAATAACTTGGGCACTTGCTGGGGCTTTACTTCTCCCAGAGAAGCGAGTTCCCGCTTCAGAGTCGTCTTGAGAAATAGCTTCTCCTTAATCCATACAGGCATCGCGGCCGTGAAGGAGCGGTAGCCTCGGGGAGCCAGAGCAATGTAAGTTTCCAGCAATCGCTCAAATTTGAGCAGGGGTTTGTCGTAGAAGACGATGTAGTCGAGATCGCGAAGGGTCAGATTGCGCTCAAACAGACAGTAACGGATGGCGTTGCTGGGAAAGCGAGCATCGTGCTTTTTGCGAGAAAATCTTTCTTCCTGAGCAGCTGCAATGATCTGACCGTCGATAACCAGCGCAGCCGCACTGTCGTGGTAATAGGCAGAGAGACCAAGGATTTTCATAAGCTGAGGGGAGAGGGGCGATCGCACATCGGTTCTACATCCCCGTCTACTATGCCAGCAGACGGAGCATTTAGAGGAAAAATCTACCTGAGGGTATATCTGTTAATACCAGAAAAATGTCATCGATTGCATTTCTAGCCTAACCATATTCAACAAACCTGAGTTCTGGTTAAAACCTCCGATATGTGGTGATGCGACGCAACTCATTCCACTACTGCACATCAGGGGGTTTAACCCGATTTGATATGAGGTCGTAAAAACTGGGTGAAATGGGATTGTGAAAATTCGTGCTCGCGTTCATGGGTGTTGCAGCCTTTAAGCATGAAAATTCCCCTCAACGCACCTTAGAGGTGGGCTGAGGGAAATTTCATGGCTATTTCAGGCTTCCTAGAAGCGCCCCATGAGAGCTGCTACACAACGCTCACAGATGATGGGATGTTCGGGAGAGTCTCCCACATGGGTGGAGTAGTTCCAGCAGCGATCGCACTTCTCTCCGTCAGCATCCACGACCGCGATCCCCAGAGCATCAGTCTGGGCGCTGTACTTGTGCTCCGCCAGGGTATTGGGAGTATCCAGCAGTTCGACCTGGGAGGAAATGAGCAAGTAACGCAGTTCATCCACACCGTTGCCGGTCAGGCTGCTATCGGGGTTGAGGGCTTGCATTTGCTGGCGCAGGGCTTCGTCGGCTACGTAGAGCAGCACTTTGGCTTCTAGGGATGCGCCGATCGCCTTATCGATCCGAGCCTTTTCCATGACTTTATTGACCTCATCCCGCACGACGCGGAGTTTCTCCCAAGTTTGAGCCAGAGTGGGCTGTTTCCAGCTTTCCTCCACCTTCACCCAACCCGCTGCAAATACCGATTCGTAGGGGGTTTTGTAGGGAAGATACTGCCAGATGTCTTCGGCTAGGTGGGAGAGCACGGGGGCGATCGCCTTTGCCAGGTTCTCCAACGCTACGGCAAGGACAGTCTGACAACTGCGCCGCCGTACCGAATCAGAAGCACTGATGTAGAGCCGATCCTTGGCAATATCCAAATAAAAGTTGGACAGGTCTACCACACAGAAGTTCTGCACCGTCTGGAAGAACTGGAAGAACTGGTAAGACTCAAAAGCATCGGTAATCTGCCCAAACACTTCTGTGATCCGGTGCAGCATATACCGATCCAACTCAGGCAACTGGTCGTAGGGCACCGCTTGAGTTGCCGGATCAAAGTCGTGCAAGTTACCCAGCAAGAACCGTGCCGTGTTACGGATCTTGCGATACACATCCGACAGTTGCTTAAGGATATTTTTACCGATGGGCACGTCAGAAGAATAGTCTACAGACGATACCCATAACCGCAGCACATCAGCCCCGTAGGCGGGTTCCTGCTGCTGATTTTTACCACCGTTAATGATGACTTGGGGATCAACTACGTTCCCCAGAGACTTGCTCATTTTGCGGCCCTGCTCATCCAGAGCAAAGCCATGGGTCAGCACCTGACGGTAGGGCGCATGTCCACTGACAGCCACGCTAGTGAGCAAACTAGATTGGAACCAACCCCGGTGCTGGTCAGACCCTTCCAGGTACATTTCCACCGGATATTTCAATTCATTCCGGGCCTTCGCGACAGAAGCCCAGGAGGAACCCGAGTCGAACCATACGTCCATGGTGTCGGTACCCCGGCGGTAGCGATCGGCATCCTTCCGGTAGGCTTCCGGCAGTAGTTCCGCAACTGACAGTTCCCACCAGGCATCAGAACTCTTCTCCGCAAAAATGGCTTGGACGTGGTTGATAATTTCCTCATTCAAAAACGGCTCGTTCGTCTCGATGTCGTAGAACACTGGGATGGGAACCCCCCAACTCCGCTGTCGGGAGATACACCAGTCTGCCCGCTCCGACACCATTGCCGTAATCCGGTTCTCGCCTGTTTCGGGAATCCAGCGCACCTCCTGAATCGCCTTCAGCGCTTCCTCCCGGAACCCTTCTACCGAGGCAAACCACTGCTCCGTAGCTCGATAAATGACAGGTTTCTTTGTCCGCCAGTCATAGGGATAGCGGTGGGCATAGGTTTCTTCCTTCAGCAGCGCTTTCTTCTCAGTCAGGGCTGCGATGATCGCTTCGTTGGCATCCTTCAGCACGTTCAGCCCAGCAAATGGCCCCGCTTCAGCCGTGAAGTTGCCGTAATCATCCACAGGCGACAGAACGGGCAAGCCGTACCTTTGGCCCACGATGAAGTCATCCATACCATGGCCTGGAGCCGTATGCACCAGGCCTGTACCGGATTCAGTAGTGATGTAGTCACCGCCAACAACCACTGGGCTTTCCCGCTCAAACAAGGGATGCAGGTAGGTGGAATATTCCAAGGCTTTTCCGGGCAGTTCAGTTTTCACTGTCAGTTCTTTGCCCAGGGTTTTCGAGAGTTGCTCCACCAAATCCTTGGCTACGATCAGATAGCGGCAGTGCCACTCGGCATCAACAGTATCTTGCTCATGACCTGCGACTTCCACCACTGCATAGGTCAGAGCGCCGTTGAGCGCCACCGCCTGGTTCGCAGGGATCGTCCAGGGGGTCGTCGTCCAGATAGCAATACCCAAATTTTCGAGATAAGGCTGGAGAGCCGCTGCCGATTCCGACAGGCTAACCATGGGGAAAGCTACATAGATACTGCGAGAGGTGTGCCCGTCAGGATATTCCAGCTCCGCCTCCGCGAGGGCTGTTTGGGAACTGGGGCTCCAGTACACAGGTTTGAGACCGCGATAGATATAGCCTTTCAGGTACATCTGCCCAAACACACCAATCTGTGCCGCCTCATATTCGGGCTTCAAGGTCATGTAAGGGTTATCCCAATCACCCCAAACGCCATAACGCTTGAAGCCTTCGCGCTGCAAATCGACCTGCTCATACGCATAGGCTTTTGCCCGCTTCCGTAACTCCAGCGGCGTTAGAGCCTTGCGCTCCTCGGGCTTCATTGCCTGGAGCACCTTTAGTTCGATGGGCAGCCCGTGGCAATCCCATCCCGGCACGTAGCGAACCTTGCGCCCTTGCAGCAACTGATATTTATTAATGATGTCCTTCAGGATCTTGTTCATGGCGTGGCCCATGTGCAGCGCCCCGTTTGCGTAGGGAGGGCCGTCGTGGAGAATGAACAGATCACCAGGATTGTTTTCAGAAAGCTGCTGGTAAATCTGGTTATCTTTCCAAAACTGCTGAATTTCTGGTTCGCGCTTGGTGGCATTGGCCCGCATATCGAACTGGGTCTTGGGAAGATTAACCGAGTCTTTGTAGCTTCCTGTGGCTGTCACGTTTAGGTACCCGCTGATACAAGAGGATGTTTATGGATATTAGGGAATTGTATCGAACCCCGTTACGGATTGGGGTTTTCTGAACGTGATCTGTTAGTTTTCGTGCATCACGCATACGAGAAACCGCTTCTCATTTGCGATAGAGGCGACAGACAAGGGAGGCAGCGGGTTCTTGGCTAAAGGGAATTTGGGTGCCGTCCTGCCGGGTAAGAAAGCGATCGCGGCAGTTATACACCTCCACGGGCCGTGTGACGCTATCTACCTTCACGACTGCGCGATACTCCCAATAATTCTTCGCGCTGCGTTGGATGTCGACAATGCAAATTTCGTGACCTGCGATCGCCCGACAGCTAGCCGCTTGCGCCGGAAGTATCGGCAGCAGAAGCACGAACAGAAGCAGAACCAGGGCACGAGTCATCGCAATAGGGGCCGTCATAAAGCCAAGCATTAAGGAAAATTATAAAACATAAATAGAATTTATATCCTATTTGACTTCTCATTTAGCGAGGTTATAGCTAATCTGAAAACAAGTCACTCTTGAGGTGTCGGGATGTCGAACCGGACTTGTGTAATTGTGTTAAAGGCTATCCTTCTGCCGTTTCGTCTACTGGGTCACTACTTTGCCGTTCAAGGGCTTTTGCCCCTACGTCGGTGGCTCGATCAGATGGAGATTCGAGATGCGGCGATCGCCCACACAATTTGCCAACTCATTCCAGCACAATGCCCCTTTGAACGGGATATCTACCTCTTTGGCCGAAAGGTCGGTCATATTCCGCCGTTGTGTAAGCTCAATCCCTTTTATGAAGAAGTGACGGGCTTGCGGTTCCGAGCCCTCTGCTATTTAGCCGATGAATGCGGCGAGGATGTAGGCTGCTACGTTTAGTGCCTTTTAACCGTTGTTTTTTAGATGCGTTCCACCCATCTAAAAAACAACACTCTAAAAACATGTTTATGGGGGTCAATGCCAATGGATAAGCCAACGTCTTCCTTGCCCTGGTATCGATGGTTGAGTAGCGATCACATGATCCAAGCTCTGGAAACAGTTCAAGATTTTATTGTGATTGGTCTGTGCGTTGGGTTATTTAGTTTCATGGTAATGCAATTGCGGGAAATGGTGTTATCCCTGCTGCCACCGTTAGATATTCCCCTCGTCACATCCGATATCCTCTTCCTGTTAATTCTGGTTGAATTATTTCGTCTACTCATCATCTACTTAAAGGAACATCGGGTATCCATTGGTGTAGCAGTAGAAGTCTCCATTGTTTCCGTTTTACGAGAAATCATCGTTCGCGGAGTATTGGAGATACCCTGGATTCAAGTGATGGCGACCTGTGTTTTTCTATTGGCATTAGGCGCGTTGTTAATCATTCGCGTCTGGTTGCCGCCGACATTCGAGGGTATTGATCCTGAAAATTTCGTTTCCGAGCGTTATCGCTCGCGTAGAGCGGCAGATGAGCAGATGGCTGCACCCGTAGTTGAAACAACGTTGAGAAATTAAGGACTCAAGCCTATGTTTAAGGGTGGGGTGCTTCGCATCCCACCCTCAAACATAAATTAATTTCCGCCGCTTAGGACTACTCCTCCGGTTGTGGTAACGGAAATCTTTCTCTAGCTAAGTAGGCATCAAAATACTTTTGAAAATGTAGCCACGATGTACTATCTTCTCCCTCCAAATACGATTGAGGAGCCTGCTTGTAGAGCGGTACACGAGTATTAATTTCATCCCTTAGGATTTGTGGCAATTTGTCTAAGCCATTTACTTTGCCACCATAGGCACTGTAGATGAGTTGACCGGGGCGATCGCCCATTTTCATCCAGGGAACCCAGGGGCCAATTCGATCCCAATAAAGCTGTAGTTTAGAAACTGTGAGAATTTCAGGATTTAAGAGTTCGTCAGTTGGAACCGTTATTTTAAATAATTCAACGGCCTGATATGTTGGATTTGGGCTATAGTCTGCAAATTTTGGATCCGTCGCAAGAGGGTTGGGATAAGTAGAAAATATATCAAAAACAAAGGTTGTACTATCCTCATAGACTTGAGCAGGAAACTTGCCTTTGAAATAACCTTGTACAGGATTGTTAGCCACATGCATAACAGTCAGCAATTCTCCTGTCCAGGGGTTCTCCCACTGCTGCAAAACTTCCCCTGTTTCTGGATGCAGGTAGTACGTCAATTCTCTAGAGGTAAAATCCCAAGCCCCTTCTTCTGCGGGGATACAGCGACTGACACTCACACCCACCATCTTAAAAAGACGAATTTTCTTCTCACCTGGGATCAAAGCATGAATAGCACCCGTCCAGGCTAAAAAGTTTGACTGGTTTGGATCGAGGGATGAGCGCGTCTTAACCCAATGCTGGGCATCAAAATCTCGGTTTTCAATAACCATACACAAACTCCTCGATAGTTACTGGCTAAACAAAGTCGGGTAGAACTTTGAATAGCAAAAAGGTGAATGAAAATTACCTTCCCAAAGTTCTAACTGGATGCCAGTCAGCTTACTTTGATTTCTACCCAGAGAATTTATATATAAGTGAATACTTGTAACAAATGCTGCTGCCCTTGAAGTATGAGAGTATTCCACGAATGGGGATGAGCCTGTCGCTGTAATGATGGTTAAGCTATATACCCTTGCACCAACAAATCAGGACCGATCGCCTCCCATGTCACCCGCTCTAGTTGCAATGCATCCGTCATTTGAGTCAAACCGAGATCACCAATCGGGGATGGAGCCGTAACACCACCAATCAGTTTAGGAGCAATGAACGCCAGGATTTTCTGCACAGTGCCGTCAGCGATCGCCCGTGCGGCCAACGTTCCCCCACATTCCCAGAGAACGGAGAGACAACCGCGATCGTTGAGGTGGGCCATCGCCGCCGCAGGAGTCAGCTCTGACACCTCAATCACCTCCACTCCCCGCTGCCGCAGCACATCCTGAAAGGATGGATTGGCACCCGTTTCTGTAAAAACTAGCGTGGGAACTTCTACTGTGTCCCACAGTTTCGCATCGTCCGGCAAATCCAACTGACGACTCATCACAACGCGCAGAGGATTGTGACCAACCCCGTGACTGGTCAGCAGCGGGTTATCTCGCCGTACTGTGTTGCCACCCACAATGACCGCATCGCATCCAGCCCGCAGGTCGTGTACCCGCGCACGGGAATCGGGGGTCGTGACCCAGGCGCTATGGCCTGTGGTAGCAGCAATTTTGCCATCCAACGTCATCGCATATTTCAAAATCCCCAGAGGTCGCTGGTGCTGGATGCGATACACAAAGGCCTCGTTGAGTTCCTGGCAGGCAGCCTCTTCAACACCTACAACCACTTCAATGCCAGCGTCTCGCAATCGTGCGATGCCACCTCCAGCGACTTTAGGGTTGGGGTCTACCATGCCTACTACGACTCGGGCAACTCCAGCTTTTACCAGGGCTTCTGAGCAAGGAGGGGTGCGACCGTAATGGTTACAGGGTTCCAGGTTGACGTAGACCGTAGCGTTTTGAGCGCGATCGCCCGCCTCCCGCAACGCAAACACCTCCGCATGAGGCTCTCCAGCTTTGGGATGGTAACCTTCGCCCACAATCTCGCCATTCTGCACGACAACGGCACCTACCATCGGATTGGGCGCGGTTTTACCACGGGCAGCGCGGGCTAGTTCCAGGCAGCGACGCATCATGGCCTGGTCAAAATCAGTGTTTGACATTCTCTAATAGGTCTTCAATTGGCGCTTCATGGAATGATAGAACACCCAGGAGTTATACCCATTCAATATAAAGATGCTCCTAATGATCTACACCTTCTCGGCAACAAATATTTTGGTGAATAGAAATTTTCAGGAATGGCTTGTGATGCGGAGCGATCGCCCCCCTTCCTTAACCACCTCCAAGCCTCATGCAGAAGATGAATCATTGTTTACATTCAACTCAGTACAACGATCAAAATCATAGGCTTGGAACAAGAATTCCTTGTCTGCAAATCGGTACACCCAGTACAACCTGATGACCTCACACACACCTCAGTTCCACTCCTCCACCCCACGCCTCATCGCTGCGATCGCTCTCACCTTCCTCCTCTGGCTCACGTTCATCCCGATCGCTCACGCCAACTCCCCCGCTCCCCCTATCCTCAACTGGTTTGAATTTGAGGGGTTGCCTGGAATGGAGGCTGTACAGGTCATCGGCTGCGAGACTGAAGAATGCCAGAAACCAGCGTTAGTCGCTCAGTATGGCTCCTGCACTCTGTCGGGCTGCTTGGCTGAAGAACCCATCCTGCCCGATGATCTGAGGTGCCATGAAACAGTCTGTTTAGCGTCAATTGGGTTTTCACCAACGACAAAGGAGTTACCGCCTCAATTTCGGGTGCTGGTGCAGTCAGGCGATCGCCTCTACTCCAGCCAAGTCATCGCTGAGCGGGCCTTTGGTGCAGGGGGCGATCGCTACTGGCAAGGGCGTATTGAGGAAGCAACGCTCGTTCTACAAAAGTCTCCCTCTTCCCCTCGCAGGGGGCAAGAGATTGTATTTACAAAGGGGTTGCTAATTACCCTGGCAACGGAGGCCCTGGTGTTAGCGCTGGCTCTATGGCGACTGAAGTTTGACCGCGTGATGTGGGCACGTACCTTCGTCAGCTTTGGGTTAATGCATAGCGTTTCTTATCCGGTGGTGTGGGGGTTAACCTCGGCCCTGCTGCCATTTCAGTATCGGCCCACACAGGTGGGGGGATGGGTTTGTATAGCGATCGC
This sequence comes from Leptolyngbya sp. PL-A3, assembly GCF_039962325.1. Lineage (NCBI taxonomy): Bacteria > Bacillati > Cyanobacteriota > Cyanophyceae > Leptolyngbyales > Leptolyngbyaceae > Leptolyngbya > Leptolyngbya sp. PL-A3. The sequence goes on along the minus strand of NZ_JAMPLB010000029.1, from coordinate 1,853 downwards.
CCTCCTCTACGCTTTATGCATCTACCCCTTACGTCGCGCTAAATCCTGGCAACTCATTCTCCTGAGCGTCGTGTTATTGCCAGTAGCCTTTTTCCTGGGCCTGTTGGTGACGTTTGCTTTCAGTTACGGGAACTTTGATATTTCGCTGGCTGGTTTGCCTTATGCGATCGCGCTGGTCATTTCAGAAGTTCTCGTCACGGTTTACGAAGCCGGATTTTTAGCGATGTTAAGCCGAGAAAAACTCTCACTTCGCACGGCCGGGGTGATCAGTTTGCTGATGAATGCCGCCAGCCTCGCCATGGGCATCTGGTTCTTTCGATAACATCTGAAAACTGGATATCTGCTTACTAATTGTGAGGTACGAGAGGATGTGAGATGCCCTGTATCCTCTCGTATCTTGCCGTATCGGAAAAGATGATCAGTAACATTGGAATTTACCTGACCTTTCCAGAACTTGTTTCCGTCACTCAACTCATTTCTACAGATTGAGTGTTAAATCATGGTGTGATCGCTCCACCTGCACACCATTGTTCCACTGCTCAGAACTCTCGGATTAATGGCAAGTATTCATGATCAATCCGGTAGTTCTAACCCGTTACATGAGCCTTTTCAGAACTACGCTCATTGAAGTCCAGACCTTTTCTGTAACGACAGCCTTGAAAAATCCCACTACTGTAGTACTCAAGGTTCAAGAGAGCAGATTTCAACGATGAATTGACAGTTTTTGAGAACCCAAGAAAGACTTGAAACGTGGATGTTTTGAATACAAACGCTGCACGGAGAGTTGATGTTCCGCAAAGATATATTCACATATTTGCTCGCTTCGATTCTTAAGTTCCAGCTAACCGCTTAAACAGCGGTGGTGGAGTTTGAGCCTTTGATACAGACTGAAGCATGATTCTCAATCGCTTCATCTGAATCACTTATCTTGTCACCTTTTGGAGGTTACTACTATGTTTGGTTTTGCTGCCAGTTCTAAAGAATCCTTTTACACTGAACCGCAGGTTTATTATCGGAGCGATCGCCAGGGCCGTACCTGGTGGGATATTCGCAACCCAGTAACGGGTCACATTACCCGAGTTGCGACAGAAGAAGAAGCCCGTATTCGCATTGAAAAAAGTGCATTCTAAGGCTCCATCATTGTTGCCGTATCGCAACCCAGCACTTAAAGATTAAGTTTCAAACTATGGGTGAAGCGCCATCTCACAGTAGTTTGGATACATTGCCCAGGTTATTTTGAAAGTCTCAATACAATTGTCATGAGCTATGCCATAAAGTTCCTGAATTTTACTGCGTGCTTAAGTTCGGCTTAACTCCGTAAAGTTTGGTGGTTTGGCAAATGCGTTGGTAGCAAACTATGAACGTACTCGGTTTTTACTGCTTTTAGAGGTTGTGATGGTGATCAATCAAGTGGTTAACCCCTATCATGACAAAGCCTACGAACCCAGGGTGTATAAACGACGCGACCAGTATGGCAACGTTTGGTGGGATATTCATAACCCTTTAACGGGTAAGACGACCTGTGTGTCGTCCGAAGAGGAAGCTCACCTTTGCCTTGTAAAGGGTACTTATCGCTAAGGATGTCGACTCTCTGACCATGCAAAACTGTGCAACCCCAAACGTGAGTTGCACAGTTTTTTTAACTAGGAGGCTACGGCCTAAGTTCGTTGCCTATTTTTTGTGGTGGGGTGCGAAGCACCCCACCACAAAAAATAGGTTGTACACTTCTGCCCCAGCCTACTAGTGGGTCATTTGACTCGAATATCGCCATTTTTTATAGGCGGCTGTCAAGATAGTAGGGAACCCTTGGGTGCCCTGCTATGACCCGTCGCCAAAAACATCCCCTGCGTGAT